>JBDRFT010000001.1:0-11183 GCA_043818495.1 bacterium
GCAAAAAGCGCTTGCATATCTTTTCCTGTAACATTTCCAGTTTTTCCAATAATAAGTTCATGACCTAAAGCTTTTACAAAAATGGCAAGTTCGGCGATTTTTTCTTTATTAGGAAGATTATGAATACGATAGGGAAGGGGAAATAATTTTCCAGATTTTTTTTCAAATTTATAAACATATTCGGCAACTTCTTTATTCGCAAGAAGCATATATTCTTCAATAAGTTTATTTGTATCAAGTCTTTGTTTTTTATAAATTTTTATTGTTTTTCCTGTTTCGTCTAAAATAAAAGTAATTTCTTCTTGTTCAAAATCTATTGCACCTTTTTGTATTTTTTCTTTTCTAAAAAGTTTTGCAATTTTATTTAATATATTAAGCTCTTCAAAATATTTTCCAGATTTTGCATCCAATATTTTTTGCGCATTTTCATATGTAAATCTTTTCGCTGATTTTATAATAGTTTTTCCAAACCATTTTGATAAAATTTTTGCATTTTTATCAATTTCAAAAACAGCAGAAAAAGTAAGTTTTTCATCTCCTTCACTCAAACTGCATAAATTATCAGATAGTTCAAAAGGCAACATAGGAATAGTTCTGTCTGGAAGATACACAGAGCAACTTCTTTTATACGCTTCTTTATCTAATTCATTTTTTTCTATAACATAATGAGAGACATCAGCAATATGAATACCTATTTCGTAAGTTTCATCAGAAAGTTTTTTAAAAGAAAGTGCATCGTCAAAATCTTTTGCTGTTTCTGGATCTATTGTAAAAGTAAAAGTATTTCTAAAATCTTTTCTTTTCACAATTTCTTCTTGAGGAATAATTTTATTTTTTTGAAAAATATTATTTGATTCTTGTAAAACTTTTTCTAAAAAATCTATATCAAAACCTTTATCAATAGCGATAGAATTCATTTCGGTAGAATTATCTCCTTTTTTCCCAAGAATATTTATAATTTCTCCTTCTAAAAATTCTGGCATAGTAGTCCATTTTGTAATTTTTACTTGAACTTTATCATTGTTTTGTATTTTAAAAAATTGAGAGTTTTGATTTTGTTGAAAAATTTTTTGATTTATTTTTATTAAATTTTTTATTTTTTTATCATCAGCTTTTACAAAAATATTTTTATTTGAAATTTCAATAACACCGACAAAATAATTTTTTGCTCGGTTTAAAACTTTCATTACTTCACCTTCATAAACATTATTTTTATTTTTTTTAAATATTTTTATTTCAACTTCATCTCCAATAATTGCTGTTTTTAGTTGCCGTGTAGATATTTCAGCTGAAATATTTTCTAAATCAGATATAAAATAGGCGATATATCCTCTTATCGCTTTTATTTTTCCTTTTATAATTTTAAACTCTTGAATAAACTTTTGATTATTTTTTAATCTAAATTTATTTTTATTATTATCTTTTTTCCAAATTTTTTTTGTATTTTTCATTATTTTACAGTTTATTATAACAAAAAAAATAATTTTTATCTATCTGTATTAAAATTGTAACTACTCATAACTCCGAGTAAACTTTATTGATAAATAACTTGGCTCTATATTCTTTGTTGCAAGACATGGCTAACGCAATAATTCTGTTATTGCGAGCCCCGTATTTGTGAGATGGTGAAGCAATCTCTGGTTAAATAATACTTATTTTTAAATAAATTTATTTGAAAATTTAATTAAAATAAAAAAAGGTTTGCTTACGCAAACCCCCTTTCCTCCCATTCCTTACTAAGAAAGGAATGGGAGGAGTTGTTAAAACTAAAAGGTAACTGTCCTGGCTACTCGCATACTGATGATGAGGTGGCGATTCTCGGGATTAAAATAATACCGATAACCGCCGCGGAAGTACTTCGGGAGAATGAGGTGCCACGACGCACCGCGCAACACACGGTATGCACCACTATCTGGCCCAATGGGGTCTTTATTAGAACTCCGTCCATAATAGTCCTTAGCATACCAGTCGTAGCACCATTCCCACACATTGCCTGCGAGGTCAAACACCTCTTCAGGTGTCGCTCCCAGTGGATAACTACCCACAGTTGATGTCTGCCGTAGTTGACTCTCACCATAATTTACTCGTTCAGAATCGGGTTCTGGTGTATTGCCCCACGGGTATTCTCGTCCCTCAAATCCCCGAGCCGCAAACTCCCATTCAGCTTCGGTGGGCAACCGCATGATTACCACTTCCTGCTTTTCAGCCCATTGCTCCCCGTAAGTATGAGTCCACCAACGGCAATAAGCCATAGCCTCATACCAACTAACACCCATCACAGGTGCTAATTGCCTGCCCTTACCAAATCGCTCATTCAGCCAGTAGATCGGGACTTTATCCTTAAGCCTTTTTAGAAATTCTCTGCCGTCAAATTTAAACCGGCTCCCCTCATCAAACCAATACTCCTCATTTTCATAGCCACCACCCTTAATGAATTCGCCAAACTCCTTATTGGTTACCGGATATTTCCCCAGCCAATAAGGCGACAGCTTGACCGGATGGATGGGTTGTTCATCCTTATATTTATTGCTGCCCATATTAAGCGGTCCTTTTGGCTCAAAATAGACCATCGGGGGGTCGGCAACATCGATGTGTGGTTCGTCGAGCAAGCCTAAGGCATCACCTGAGGCAAGGAAGAGTTGAGGCTGGCGGTGGCTTTCATCCCTGAATTGCTGCAATGCTCTTATAACATCTAACTTTTGCATTTTTTCCTCCTTTTCTGCCATTTTATTTTTCAGTTTAAAAACTGAAAAATATGTTTATTATTGGCAAAATTTTAAAGCTAAACATTTTTTAGCTTTAAAATTCTGCCAATAGATTTTTGCTTAATTTTTTAAAGAACAATTATTTTTATACTTGAAGTCAAAACAAATTTATTTCCATTATTTACTGTCGCATTTCAGCGAATTTACCACTTTTTCTATAATAAATATAACAAGTTGTTTTTATTTTGTCAAATTTTTATCTACATTCAAATTTGACATTAAAAACTAAATAGTGTATAGTAGTAAGCACAATAAAATACAAAAATATGAAAGCAACTCAAACTATTTTGTTTTGTTTTTTTTGTTTATATTTTGTTTATGTTTTGTTTAAAGAAAAAAAATTATTTTATGTTATAATAATAAACAAATCATTTTAATTATGAAAATTCCTATTTTATATGAAGATAAAGATGTTCTTGTAATAAATAAACCAGCGGGACTTATTATTCATTCTGATGGAAAAAATAAAATAAAAACTTTAATTGATTGGATTTTGAAAAAATATCCTAAAATAAAAAATGTCGGAGAATCAATTGTTTTAGATAATGGGACAAAAATATTAAGGTCTGGAATAGTTCATAGAATGGATAAGGATACAACAGGAGTTCTCATAATAGCAAAAAATCAAAAATCTTTTTTATTTTTAAAAGAACAATTTAAAAACAGAAAAGTTTATAAAGTTTATCAAGCTTTTATTTATGGTCCTTTAAAAGAAGAAAGAGGAATGATAAATAGACCGATAGGAAGAAGTTCAAATGATTTTCGCAAACGGTCAGCGCAAAGAGGGGCACAGGGCGAAATACGAGAAGCTATAACATATTTTAGAGTATTAAATAAAAAAAAAGATTTTACTTTTATAGAAGCAATACCAAAAACAGGAAGAACACATCAAATAAGGGTTCATTTTAGTGCTATTAATCATCCTATAATTCAGGACAAACTTTATGCAACAAACTTTTTTTTAAATAAAAAACAGCAATTAAATTTTAAAAGAATGGCTCTTCATTCAAGAGAATTGGAAATAAATTTACCTTCGGGAAAATTATTAAATATTATCGCTCCTTATCCAAAAGATTTTAAAGAAGCCCTTGATAGAATAAAGATTTATGATTTATGATTTAAGAATAATGAAGAATCAAGTTGGATGTCGGACATCCAACTGGGGAGTTAGAAAAACTAGCAAGTTGGATGTCCGACATCCAACTAGCTTACGCCGAGATGTCGGATATTTAAAGTGAACGACATCCAAAGTGCAGCGTATTGTCTTCGCTAGATTAATTGGTTACAAATATTTACTTTTTGACTTACTCCAGAAAACTGGGGTGTTTTGTGTTGTGAGGAGAAAATAGGAGAAAAGGAGTTTCGTAATTCAAAGTAAATAATAATTATTCACAGAATTGGTTGTTTGGAAAAATAAAAAAAGAAGGGGAATTTTTGCGGAGCAAAAATTCCCCTTCTTTTTTTATTTGCTCAAACTATTTTTAAAAAAATGTAAAAATCTGGCTGGCTGGCTGTCAAAGCAATTTAAAAATGTCCTACTTGAATAAAGTGTTAATGTGTTGTGTCGTATTTTGTATTAAATAAACAAACAAAAAATCACCAATGGTGATTTTTTGTTTGTTTAATATTTTTAATATTTTAAACAATTATTTAACAGCTTCCTTTAAAGCTTTTGCAGCTCTAAATTTTGGAACTTTCATAGCTGGGACAGAAATAGATTCTCCAGTTTTTGGATTTCTAGCTTGTCTTGCAGCTCTCAATTTTACTGAGAATATACCAATTCCTGCAATTGACACCTCTTCTCCTTTTTTTAAATTATTAACAATTGTATCAAAAACTGCATCTACCACTGACTCTGCTTGTACTTTTGTTCCTCCAAGGATACCATGTACAACTTCTATAATACTTACTTTATTTATACTCATAATAATTTACAAATTATTTCACATATCAGGCCTAGATATGCGAAGCTTTTAAAATTTTTATGTGTTTTTTAGACATATAAAAAATTTGACGACCTAATAATATTATAAGGTTTTATTTTTTAAAGTGCAAGTCTTAGTCTTGTACAATACAAAAGGAGCCTGAAATGAGACTGGGTTTCCAATACAAAAGGAGCCTGAAATTTAGAAAAGCAAAACAGGCCAAAGATTTGTTTTGTTAAAATTATATAAATCGTTTAGTAATTAAGTTTATGCAAATAATTATGAACGATGAACACATCATTAGTATTTCACAAATTAAAGAATTATTAAAGTTGTTTCTAAAATTAATTTTAGAGCAGTTTTTAAAAAAGAAAAATATTAAAGTTGGATATCTGTAAAGTTGGATGTCCGACATCCAACTTTTTTGCATCCAACTTTGATTTCAAGTTTTCATATTTTTAAACTTGTCTACGGAAACAAACATATGTTTGTTTTCGTAGACATTTTATTTCGGTGAAAAAATTGAGAAAAATTAAAAAAATTAGTTTAAAAAAAATTTAAAAAATAAAAAAAACAAAAATTAAAAGGGTTTTCGGCTCTGCCGAAAGCTCGAGTGCCAGTGGCGTGCAAACGGTGATAATTCCGTTTCTTGTTCTCCCAAACGGTGGAAAATGTTGGCAACAATTTCTTGAATTCCCAGTAGTTTAGCCCGATTAGAGACAGCATTAGCCGTTCATTCTTGAAAATACGGTTGATATTCATCATATTTGTTTTAGTTTTAGTTTATTTTATTAAAATCTTTACATACATTTTAACATTTGTTGCTATTTGGCAACAGGTTTATTAACTAATTTGTCCCACATAATAATTACAATATGTTTTTTTGAAATTTCTTAATTGTTAACATATTTTTATAGCTTTTTTTCTAGCTTTTAAATTTTAAACTCTATTACATCTCCATCTTTTACTATATATTTTTTTCCTTCCGTTCGAACTAAACCTTTTTTACGAGCATTTTCATAAGAACCAGATTCTAAAAGTTTTTTCCATTCTATTATTTCTGCGCGAATAAATTTATTTTTAAAATCTTCATGAATTGCTGCTCCAGCCTCAGGTGCAGTACAATTTTTTTTAATTGTCCATGCGCGAGTCTCATCTTCTCCTGTTGTAAAATAAGTAATAAGCCCAAGTAAATCATATCCAGCTTTAATTAAATTATCAATACCATCATTTTGAAGCAAAACTTTATTATTTAAATTTTGCGAAATAAGATTTTGTTGTAAATCTTTTTCTATCAAAACATTTCTCATTTCCTCTTTTTCTAAACCTTCAAAATCTTTAAGTTCATTCTCAATACCCGCATCTACCATAACATATTTTGAATTTGTTTCTTTAAAAAAATTCAAAAGTTTTATATACCGTTCATCTTGCATTTCGTCCAAATTTTTTCCACCAGCTTTTTTATTTAAAACATAAAGAATCGGCTTCATCGTAATAAGACAAAGTTTATTTATTTCAATAATTTCTTTATCATCAAAAATAATAGAACTCGCAAGTCTTCCTTCTTCAAAAATAATTTTTAATTTTTTTATAGCTTCATTTTCTATAATCGCAGATTTATTTCCCTTTTTAATTTCACTTGCTAAACTGTTTGCTCTTTTTGTAATAGTAGAAAGGTCAGTAAGAATAAGTTCTAAATTTATTATTTCAATATCTGAAAGTGGATCTATTTTATTTGCAATATGAATAATATTATCGTCTTCAAAAATTCGAACAACTTCTGTAATAGCATCTGTTTCTCTAATATTTGTGAGAAATTTATTTCCCAAACCTTCACCTATTGACGCGCCCTTCACAAGTCCCGCAATATCCACAAATTCTACTACAGCAGGAATAATTTTTGCTGATTTAGAAAATTTCATAAGTTTAAGAATCCTTTCATCAGGAACAGCAATCACACCTACTGATGGATCAATAGTACAAAAAGGATAATTCTCACAAGCCACAGCTTTACGAGTAAGAGCATTAAATAAAGTTGACTTTCCTACATTTGGCAATCCAACAATTCCGATTGATAATGACATATAGAAAGTCTATCAAAAATAAAAAAAAAGGGAACATTACATTTGACATTTGATAAACAAAAAAACTTGAACAATAAGAATAAATGTGTTTTAAAAATTAAAAGACTTGCAAAAATTTAAAACAATAATAGTATATAAAATATATTAAAAGAAAATTAATAAATAAATATTTTATATTTTGGTGAATATTCAAAATATAAATCTCTAAACAATACTTTAAACCTGGCGGTAAAAAGTTAAATTAGTTTTCAAGGATAATTTCAGCAATATTTTCGAAAAAATAAACCAAAATGTCCTCAAAAAAGAATCCGTAAGCTCTTACGAACCTAATTGTTTAGAGATTTATATTCAGAATTCTAAAAATCAAAAAACAGAAAAAATAATAGCAAAACTTTTTAAAAGCTTCACTACTATAAGTGTAGCATATTATAATATTATGTCAAGGAAAAATGAAAGAAAAACAAACAATTCTCAAAATAACCAAGAAAATAGCCCTATAAATAGCGATGAGATTTTTTTAGACCAAACACTTAGACCAAATTGTTGGGAAGAATATATAGGTCAAAAAAATATAAAAGATAATCTTAAAATTTTATTAAAAGCTGCTGGACAAAGAAAACATCCTCCCGAACATTTACTTTTTTATGGTCCACCGGGTCTTGGAAAAACTACTTTAGCAAATCTTATCGCAAAAGAAACTCATTCTCAATTAAAATCAACTTCGGGTCCAGCAATAGAAAAAGTTGGAGACCTTGCTTCAATTCTTACAAATCTTTCTCCGGGAGATATTCTTTTTATTGATGAAATTCACAGATTAAATAAAACTATTGAAGAAATTCTTTATCCCGCGATGGAATCTGGTTTATTAGATATTATTATTGGTAAAGGACCATCAGCTCGCACAATACAACTTGACCTTCCTCCATTTACTTTAATTGCAGCAACAACAAGAATTGCTATGCTTTCAGCGCCACTTCGTTCAAGATTTTCAGGAGGAATATTTAAATTAGAATTTTATTCAGATGAAGAAATAGAAAAAATAATTGAAAGGTCCGCAAAAATATTAAAAGTAGAAATTGAATTTGAAGCCAAAAAAGAAATAGCAAAAAGAAGTCGTTCAACACCAAGAACAGCAAATTATTTATTAAAAAGAGGACGTGATTTAGCACAAGTAAAAGAAAAAAATCTTACAAATGAAATAGTAAAAGAAGCTCTTAATCTATTAAATATTGATGAAATAGGGCTCAATTTTGAAGATAGAGCTATGCTCAAAATAATAAAAGAAAAATTTAATGGCGGACCTGTTGGATTAAATACTTTAGCCGCAGCATTATCAGAAGAACAAACAACGATAGAGGATGTTTATGAACCTTATTTAATTAAACTCGGATTGATAGAGAGAACTTCAAAAGGAAGAATAATTACAGAGAGAGCAAGAAAACATTTGGAATAAAAGAAATAGGAAAAAAGAATTATGAATTATGAATTATGAATTATTAAGAAAGTAATAAGTAATTTGTAATAAGTAATAATTAAAATCATTAAAACATGAAAACATGAAAACATGAAAACAAAAATTAAAAAGGTTTTCGGCAGAGCCGAAAACCCTTTTAATTTTTTTATTTTTTATTTTTTTCACAATAAACTAGAATTTTTATTTTTAAAAAACTCGTCACTCTCATATGAGAGTGACCAAATTTTTTACTAAATTTTTTATCTCGCTATTATTTTTTTTTTAATTAGTCACTCTCCCTAAGGAAAGCAACTAAAAAATTTTTGTTTTTTTTATTTCGTTGCTCTCCCCTAGGGGAGAGCAACGATTTTTTTTACTTTTATAAAATTCTTTTTTATCAATTTATTTTTTCTATCTAATTACTCTCATTGATGAGAGTGACAGAAAAATTAATAATTTTTTATTTTTCATATTTTTAGACTTGTCTACGGAAGCGAACGTGTTCGCTCGTAGACATTTTTATTTTAGAGAAAAATTGAAATTAAATTTGCTATGACTCTAACCATGGCTACTAATTTTGATTAGTTTTTTTACTGATTATTTTTTTATTTTATTTTTTTAAAAATTTATAAATATCTTCAAGTACTTTAATAGCGTCTCCAACTGCAATATTATTTTATACAATAATAATGCTATTGTGAAAAATAAATGATATAGTATTATTAATTATAAGTAAATAAATTGTGAAATTTATTTAAAATTTATTAGTTTTTATTAAATTAAATTATTAGTCTAAAACATTTTAATAATCTGTATTTATTTACATTTTAAAATAAATTGTTTGACGAATCAAAATTATGAATAAAAAGTTAATTGGTATTATTGCATTATTTGTTTTTATGTTTAGTTTAGCAAATATTAGTATTGCTCAAGTAGCTACACTTACACAAGTACAAATAAATGCGATTATTGTATTACTTCAATCATTTGGAGCTGATGCAACAATAGTCGCAAATGTTAAAGCATCTTTAAATGGAACACCAACAATAATAACTCCAACAAATCAATGGTGTCATAATTTTAATGTTAATTTAAAAATTGGAGATAGTGGAAATGAAGTAAAAGCTCTTGGAATTATTTTAACAAAAGAAGGATTTGGTAGAACTGAATATAGAGAGGGATTAATTGATCCAATAAGCGATGATGGAGTTTTTATTGAGGACACTGCTTCAGCTGTAGTTGGTTTCCAAGAAAAATACAAAGATGAAATTTTAAAACCTTCAAATTTAAAATACGGCACTGGTTTTGTTGGCCCTTCAACTAGAAAAAAATTGAATAGTTTATATGGTTGTGGAATTATGCCACAACAGCAATGCGTAAAAGAAGGAGAAAGTTTAGGAGCGGTTGTTCCTGATAATAATAAACAATGTTGTGCTGGATTAAAAGCATATATTCCAACCGATACTTTTTCTGAAATGAGAATTGGAACAAGAGGAATTTGCGTTAAATCTGATAAATGTGAAGAAATTTGCAAGTTTGATGGAACTCGTTCTGAAGGATTATATAATTCTTGCACAGGAAATTTAATTAGATATACAAATTGTTTAAATCAAGACCAAACAATAATTACTTGTCCTCAAATTATTTCACCTTTTTGCAAAACAGGAGAAAAAATTGTTTCTCAGGGCACAAATAGCAATGGTTGTGCTTTACCTTCAAAATGTATTTCAACAACAGAAAATCAAGCTCCAATAATCAATGGAATTTCAGGTCCTTCTCAATTAAAAATAAATGAAACCGGAACTTGGACAGTTAAAGCCAGCGATCCGGAACAAGGAATTTTAACTTATTCTGTTATTTGGGGAGATGAAATAAATAATTCTTTCGCTTCACCTATAAGATCATTAATTTATACTCAAACAACAACTTTTACGCATAGCTATTCCAAAGCAGGAATTTATAATCCAACTTTTACAGTAACCGACAATCAAAATCTTTCCGCAAAAGCTAGTATTAACGTAAATGTGGGAGACACAACAACTATAATTTCTAATGTTAGTGGTATTAAAAGTGTTTATAATCCTGGAGAAAAAATATCTTTAATTATCAAAGGAGTTGAATCAGATGGCACACCGGCTTCAGCTACCAAAGGATATAACATTCAATCTTATATTTTTGATTCAAATAGGACAAAGACCTATGATGGCGTTAATGGTATTTACGATTCAAACACTGGTTTATGGAAGGTTAATCTAACTGCTCCGTCCGATACTTCTTTATCTTATGATCTTGAAATTTCTCTTTATTGTGACGGAATTGGCGTATGTGCTTCAAAATATGGCGAGGTTAATGGTCAAGCTCAAGTTAATAAATGGTATAAATTCACTTTATCTTCGTCTTCTACTCAACCTTGTTATGATTCCGATGGCGGCAAAAATTATTCTCAAAAAGGAACAGTTACGAATAAGGGAGAAACATATACTGATTATTGTCAAGGAGCATTTTATCTCAAGGAATATTTTTGTTATTTAGACGGGATGGCAGAAGACAATGCTGTTTGTCCTGATAATGGTAGTTGTCAAGATGGAGCTTGTGTGTCTTCACCTGTGCCTGTGCTATCAATTAGTCCAACAAATTTAATTATAGGCAACACTTATAAATTTACCGGTTCTTTATCCAGAGCTTCTGCCAATTCCAATGTTTATTTTTATCTCCAAAAACCTGATGGAACTATGCAAGAAAATGGACGATATGTGGGAACAACTGGGTCAGCTGGTTATTTGGATATTGAAACAACACAGACAATTAACAACCCACAGACAGGGATTTATCAATCCTGGGTTATGGTAGCTAAAATAAAGTCTAATATAGTTAATTTTAATGTTTCTTTAGTTGTTCCTTCCATTACCGTGCTTTCACCGAATGGAGGGGGACAATGGGAAATTGGAAAAACATA
>JBDRFT010000002.1:0-4424 GCA_043818495.1 bacterium
AATATAATTATTGAATTAAAAAAAGAGCTCGCTGTTAAAAAAGAAGCCAGTGATTTTTTTGGCGCTCAAAAAGATAAAAGTTTTGAAGGGATTATTAAAGGATTAGAACAGACATTTGGAAACAAGAAATTATACGCGACAGTAGAGGATAAAGCGGCGCATCTTTTGTATTTTGTGATTAAAGACCATACCTTTACTGATGGCAACAAACGGATTGCTTCGTTTTTGTTTGTCTATTTTTTAGACAAAAATAATTATCTTTATAAAAAATTAGGTGAGAGAAAAATCAATGACAACGCTTTGGTTGCGTTAGCTTTGCTTATTGCTGAAAGCGCGCCAAAAGAAAAAGATGTGATGATTAAGCTGATTACTAATTTATTAATTTAAAATAGAAAATCATAATCATAACAGTGAAAAATAGCAATTTTTGCTTGTTTTTCACGGTTATGTGTTGAGTTTATTTTATCATTTGTTATGATTAGGTTTAATATTTATTAATATTTTTACTTTATAACTTTTAACTTTTTAACTTATTTATGCTTGATATTAAATTTATTAGAGAAAATAAAGAGCTCATTTTTGAAGGGGCGAAAAAAAAATATATAAAGTTTGACCCTGATAATCTTTTAAAAATAGACGATAAAAGAAAAGAGCTTTTGATTATAATAGAAAAAATGAGAGCGGAACAAAATGCTGTTTCTTTTAGAATTCCACAACTTCAAGAAAGTGGACAAAAACTTGAACTTTTTTCTCAAATGAAAATTTTAAAAGAAAATTTACAAAAAGAAGAAGAAAAATTAAAAGAAGTGATGAAAGAATGGCAAATATATATGCTTCAAGTTCCAAATATTCCAGATTTTTCTGTTCCAGAAGGAAATAGCGAGGAAGAAAATAAAGAAATAAAAGTTTGGGGAGACATTTCTAAAATAAATTTTAGGCCAAAAACTCATATTGAAATTATGGAAAATCTTGATATGATTGATTTTGAAGCGGGAACAAAAGTTGCGGGATTTCGTGGTTATTTTTTAAAAAATGAAGGTGCAGAATTAGAATTTGCTATTTGGCAACTCGCTTTAGATTTATTTAGAGAAAAACATCCAGATTATTCTTTAATGATTGTTCCAACTTTAGTAAAAAAGGAAACTCTTTTGGGGACAGGATATTTGCCACAAGGCGAAGATGAAATTTACAGAACTCAAGATACTGATTATCTCGCTGGAACAGCTGAAGTTGCGGCTATGAGTTATTATTCTGATAAAATTTTAAAAAAAGAAAATTTGCCAAAAAAAATACTCGCGTTTTCTTCATGTTTTAGAAGAGAGGCGGGAAGTTATAGTAAAGATACAAAAGGAATAATGAGAGTTCATGAATTTTATAAATTTGAACAAGTAATTCTCTGCGAGGCAAATCATGAGACAAGCGTTCGATATCATGAAGAATTATTAATGAATGCTGAAGAAATACTTCAAGCTATTGGACTTCCGTATCATGTAGTTTTAAATTGTGGAGGAGATTTGGGACTTGGACAAGTTAAAAAATATGATATTGAAACTTGGATTCCTTCACAAAATAAATATAGAGAATCGCATTCCTGTTCTTATTTTCATGATTTTCAAACAAGAAGATTAAATATTAAATATAGAGATACAGATGGTAAAATAAAATTTACGCATTCATTAAATAATACAGCGATTGCAACTCCTAGAATTATTATTGCAATTGTTGAAAATTATCAACAAGCTGATGGAAGTGTAAAAATTCCAGAAAAACTTAAAAAATATATGGGAGGAAAAGAATATATTAGAAAAAAATAAAAAAGGAGAAATAAGAAAAAATTAATAAAAAAAAGGCGGACGCTTCGCGTCCGCCTTTTTTATTTTATTTTGTTTATTTTTTTTAAATCAACAATATATTTGTTTATGTTAATATAATAATATGTATTCAAAATCAAATATAAATATAACTTTACATAAAAAAAAACGAGCTAATTTTATAAAAAAAATACAAGTATATTTTATTTTTATAATATTTTTAATTTTACTATTAATTTGTGTTTTGAATATAAAAAAAATACAAATAAAAGAAATAAAAGTTTCTGGAAATTTTTCTGTTCCTACTGAAGATATTATCCGATTGGCAAATACTGAAATAAATAAAAAATATTTTTTTATTATTCTCGTAAATAATATTTTTTTATTAAGAAGGCAAGAAATTGAAAAACAAATTTTAGAAAATATTAAAGAAATAAATAAAATTAAAATTTTAATTCGGGGAATTGATAAAATAGAAATAATTGTTCAAGAAAGGGAAGTTAAAAATTTATGGTGTAAAGGAATACCTATCAATATTGGTCCGAAAGATTGTTATTTTATGGATTTAAATGGGTTTATTTTTGAAAAAGCACCTCAATTTTCAAAAGATATTTTTTTTGAATATTTTGGTTTGATTAAAGAAAAAAATCCCATCGGTCAATTTTATTTAAAAGAAGATTTTAAAAATATATCTAATTTATTCAATATATTAAAAAAAATGTCTTTTGAAATAAAAAGTTTTTATGCTGTAGACGAAAATGAATACGAAATTTATATTTTAGGTGGAGGAAAAATTATTATGAATAATAAAAGAAGTTTTGAATCGCAGTTGATTAATTTACAAGCTTTAATAAGTAATGAATATATAAAAACTGATATTGAATCTTTAAAAAAAATTAAATATATAGATTTAAGATTTGGAAATAAAGTTAATTTTATTTAAAAAATTTTTTATGAAATTTTTTTACTACAAATGACTTCTTTTGTTTTATTATTTTCTAAAAAGTGCGCCCAGTTGGAGTTGAACCAACGACCTTATCCTTAAGAGGGATTTGCTCTACCAGCTGAGCTATGGGCGCAATAAATAAGTTAAAAGTATAAAGTTGTAAAGTTTATAAAGTAGAAAGTTCATAAAAACTAAAATATAAAATAAATAATTTTCAATTTTTAATTTTAAACTTTTAACTTTACTAATAATATTTAGAGTAGCAAAAATAATTAAAAAAGCAAAAAACAAAAAAAATATTTGACATTTATAACTTTTTTAATTTGTAATTTTGTAAATTTTATTGTATTTTGTATTTATAAAACTATTTTTATTAAAAATCTTAAAATAATTTATTTAATTTGTTTTTTTATTTATGAATTTTCATATAATTACATTATTTCCTGAATCTTTTAATTCATATTTAAATGAGTCTATTTTGGCACGAGCGATAAAAGAAAAAAAAATAAAAATAAATTTTTATAATATTCGTGATTTTGTAAAAATTAAAAAAATTCAAAAAGAAAAAACTCAACCATATAAAAGAGTTGATAGTCTTCCATATGGGGGAGGACCAGGAATGGTGATACAAGCGATGCCTATTATTAAAGCAATAGAAAAAGCGCTAAAAGTTATAAAGTTGAAAGGTAAAAGTTATAAAGTAAAAATAATATTTTTAACTCCAAGCGGTAAAAGTTTTGACACTAAATACGCAAAACAAATTTCAAAAAAATATACAGACATTATAATTATTTCTGGGCGATATGAAGGAGTGGACGAAAGAGTAAATAAAATGTTTCGGACGGACAAAATTTCTGTAGGAAATTTTGTCCTTACAGGTGGGGAATTACCATCTATGATTATTATAGATTGTGTTTCAAGACAAATTGATAATGTGCTTGGAAATAAAAAATCACTTGAAGAAGAAAGAATTTCAAGCAATAAAGTTTATACAAGGCCAGAAATTTTAGAATACAAAAATAAAAAATATAAAGTTCCAAAAGTTTTACTTTCAGGAAATCATAAAAAAATCGAAGAGTGGAAGAGAAATAGTATAAGGAATTAAAAGGAATTAATATGTTCATAAAAAAACATTTTTTTTTAAAAATATTCCCAAAGTTCACCAACTGAACTTTGGGAAAAATAATTTTATGTTTTTATTTTTTTTAATTTTCAAAAAAAAATTTTAAAAATTAAAAAAAGCCAACTCTTTTTATAAGAAGATGGAATTTTTTAAAAAAAAGAGGCAGAATAGAAACAAAATTCTGTCTCTTTTTTCAGATTTAAAATAAGAATTCATTTTTTATTTATTAAATTATTTTTTTTAAATATTAAATGTCTTTTTTATTTTTCATTCATTTTTTATTTCACACATTTTTCATTTCATTTTTCATTTCTTTTCAAATACTGCAAAAAAATACTGCAAAAAAACTGCAAAAAAACTTGACAAATTGAGATGAGGGGTGTATTCTTAAAAGAGAGGAAGGGAGGAAAATTCATAGGTGAAATGCAATTTTTTCTGATAATGTTTCCGACCAAATATTCAATTTGAATTCTGGTATCTTTTGTATGATACCACGTTCCAAAGCAACTTCATACGCATTTTTGTATCCTAGTGACTTTCTATA
>JBDRFT010000003.1:0-26199 GCA_043818495.1 bacterium
GAATTGCGGAAACGCTTCCCACCCCATTGTCCGCCTTCGGCGGACGGGCAAGCGGGCAAAAATTCATTTTCCCCACACCCCTTTTTCTTTTTGCCCGCTTGCTTTCGGGCTTCGCCCGATTTTTTTTCGGCGGCGGGGCTACGAATCAAAAGGGTGGCGGGTGGGTTTAGTTATTTTAGAAAAAACTTCTCATTTTTTCAATGGACGCCTTCAAAACACTATACTCGGTTTTGCCGTTTTCCTTTTGATGATGAATCTGATTTCTAATAAAAGTATGTTCGCTAACCTCATTTTGATTTCCTTTCCATGACGAATTTTTTGGCTCGCCTTTTGCAGTTACGAAAAAGTCATTATCAAAATCTTTTATAGATTTGTCATCACCATTGATAAATTTCAATTCTTCAAAAAGTTCGTTGTGATATTCCTCTGTGGCTAAATTAAAAGCCAAAAAATTCGTTTCGTTTGCTGAAATGTACGGCAAAACTCTTTTTTCTATTTCTGATACTTCTTGCCCGTCATTTTCAATAACGCTAATTTTTACATTCTCATTGAACGAAAGTTGCTTTACCAATAGCGGAGAGTGAGAAGCGAGAATAATTTGCGCCTTTTTAGAAAATTCCAGCAAAAATTCAACAAATTTTTCTTGCAATCTCGGATGTAAATGTAGTTCCGGTTCATCAATCAAAACAATCAATTCTTTTTCACTTTGCTGTGCTAAATAAAACGAATATAAAAGAGCAAAAATCATTTCATAACCAGAGCCAAGGTTGCTCAATGAAATTTGCTGATTATTATCTTTTCTTGCGGCAAGAAAAGCATTTTTGAATGGTTCATAATTATCCAAAAAATCTAACTTTATTTGAGAACCACTAATTTCCTGAAATTTTTTTATCGCTTGGGACAAAAAATTATTTTCAACTTTATCTTTTTTAATTTTGTTATCCAAATCCTCGTTTAGATTTTCTATTGTGGCCTTTTTAATATACTGATAACTAAAATCTTCCATTAAACGATCAAATCGTGTGGTGTTGAAATTGCCTGATCGTGTTTGAAATAGACGATTTCTGTCAAGAAAAAGTACATCGTTTTCGTTGAACCTCTTGCCTTTGAATGGATTATTTACATTTACTCTCAAATCGGGACTGTTATCCTTTGGTTTGTCGGGGTCAACTTTTATAAATTTTTGGTCATTAACAACGATTGATGATAAATAAGTTTTACTCTCTTTAGACCTAACGCCAGCCTCAAATGAAAATCCTTTGGCCTTAAACGAACCTTTGGGCATTGTTCCGTCAACTTCAAACTCTACTTCGGAATAAATATTTATTTCAACTTTTCTGCTCGTGTCATTAAAGTTCTCTATTCCAAACTTCTCTGTCTTGTATTCTAAAATCGGAAGCGCAAAAGCATCTAAGAGAGCAGTTTTACCGCTTCCATTCTCGCCAACGAACACATTTAATCCTGAACCCTCATTTGTTCCGTCTGGTCTATTTATATTATCAATTTCAAAATTCTTTTCCGAAGGAAAAAGTCTGAAATTTTTAATTGTAATTTTTTTAATAAACATATTACGCCAAATAACAAAGTTTTTTATTGTTTCCTAAAATTCAAAATATACTGATGATGATGATTCATCTTGTAAGCATAAGGATAGCCAAATGGATAAAGCGGTTTGTTGTCTTGAACAAGCACAATCATACCCTCAAAACCGAAACCTATGTCCTGCATAATCCTTATGACATCACCGCTTGCGTTTGTTTCTTTTTTATTTACCGTAAAATCGCTGATGATAATTGAACAATATTTTTTATCTCTTAATTTTTTATACACCTCTGCCATAACTGCTTTTAGCAACTTTAAGAAATCTTTATATTGCGCTTGATTACCTAAATCCCGTTTGTCATTTGAGTAATACTCAACGCCAAGACGTGCGCCGTTTCGCACATCTTTGTCTTTCGTCTCTCTTAGTCCGCCGCCATTATGCCTCAAAATATTGTGATATGGTGGCGAAGTTACGCAATAATCAATTTTCCCCTCAATTTGAGATATTTTTTTAAGAGAATCCCCACAAATAACTTGTTGATTTTTTTTCAACTTTAAATCTTGCAAACGTTTTCGGCTCATCTGGCAATATTTTTTGCTTAAATCTATACCAACCCCTTTTCTATTTTCTTGCGCACTTGCGACTAATGCTGTTCCTGAACCGCAAAATGGATCTAGAACCGTCATGTTTTCTTTAGTAAAAAACCTAACAAGTTTTTTAATGTCATTGATTAAAAAAGGAGCTGGATGTTGAAACGCAAATTTATCATTAGCGCATTTTTCACTTATCCAAACACTTTTGGTTAACAATAACCACTCTCTACCGGTTAAGTCGTTGAGGGTGTTACGCTTATCATATTTTGCTTTTTTTTGAGGCTTCTTTTTTAGCATAATTTTATTTCAAATTAGTCAAATCGTCTCGTTTAAGCATCTTGTCGTTTTTATGTAAATTATAAAAATCCTTTAGCGCATCATAATGAGTAGTTTGCCACTTATATTTATTATAACCTTCCTGAAACATTGGTTCATTCATTTTTCTTTCAAGCATTTTTTGTCTTTCTTCCGGTATAACGATAAATCTTTTTACTTCATATTCTTCCGGAATATGTGAAGCTCTCTCAATGGCAGAAGTGATACTCGTGCTATTTTCAACTTCAAAGACATATTTAACCGAAGAAGTTTCATACCAAAGCACATCTATCATGGCAATACGCCGAAGTTCGTCGGCTGTAAATCCAGAAAGTTCAAGGTTCGGCTCGGTGCAAAACTTTGACAATTTTTCATTTTTATAAGTATCGCCTTGCTCTTTATTCCCAACCCAAACTTTAAAACCTGCTTTTTTGCCAAGCTCTGAAAGATAATAAATCATCTCGCTATGTTCCGAGTCTCTGCAATTTACTTCTGGCTTATACCTCCACCTGCCATCTCCTGTCGTTGTCGCATATTCTTTTAATACTTCTACGACTCCTTTGGTGTCTGGTGTTAGGCCATTTGGAAAGGTAATAAATAATTTTTGTAATATTTCATCAAAAGTGACCTTGATATTTCCTCGCAACATATCTAACACTACTTTTTCAACGCGGTCTGATAACGGAACTTGTTTGAAAAGCATATCCTCAGGATTTTTTAACCACCATTTTGGTCCAAGTTTGCCTCCTTTATTTTCAATAAGAATAAACACCTTGTTAATATTATCTTTGAGAATATTTACAATGTCCTCGTGACTGCCTTCAAAAAATTTTCCAGTTGAAAATAGTTCAGTATAAATGCCGTTCAAAATAAATGTCATTTCTGTAGGTTCACCTCTTAACGCGATTATATCTTTTGTAGCTTTAACAACAATTCTTTCATATTCCTGTTTATCCATTTTTTGGTGATCAAATACATCAACTTTTTCTGGTTTTTTAAACCGTAAGTAATAATCGCTAATTGCACTTCCGTATGGCATGGCGACACCCGCCTCAGAAGCCCGTTTATTTGGCTGATAAAGAATTTTTTCAAAAACAAATCCAGAATACGCACCAGCTTTAATGACTGAATTCCAAACATTAATTTCTCGGTTATGAAAAGTTAGGGTTAAATAATGCCCGGGTTTTAGTATTTTATAAATTTCGCGTAATGCTTTGGTGAGAAGATTATGGTATCTTTCAAAATCTTTTTTGTGTTCAATTGTTATTTCATCTTCATAGGGAATTTCAAATTTTTTATCGTTATGCTTCAACCAGATTGCCCAAAGACTACTTAAACTAAAATATTGAATGAGCCCGCCGTAAGGGGGATCGGTTATTACATAATCTATGCTATTTTCAGGGATACTCTTTGATAAATCCAAGGCGTCAATTGTTAAAATAAGCAAATTTTTATCTTTTTTGTTATCAGTTAATTCTTGAAAGTTTTTTGCGATTTTTACCTTATTTGCAAGCAATTTTTCCGATGATTTTTTTGCTTTTATAACACCTTGCCTATCTTCAACTGCTCTTTGAAATAAAATTACTGGATTTTGCTCCATGTGTCTTTTTGGCAGGATAAATGCTGGTCTTCCCCAACTCCCAGAATCAGGCCTTTTAGTTTTTGGTCTTCTTGCTGAAACCATAATTGAAGCAAGATGTATCATTGAAATAAAAGCAAATTTCAAAGAATCTTTTATTTCTTTATCTTCAACATTCTCAATTTCTTTATATAAAAACGATAGTAAATAAAGCGTTCTGTTAGTCCAAAGTTTGTAATAATTGTTACCAATTCCTTTACGTACAGATTTAAAAAAAGTTGTTTTTGGAAATTCATCTTCTGGATACCAATAAGGAATTTTCAAACTTTCCGATTTTTTAATAATTTGTTTATCAAAATCGTCTGGAGTTTTACCTTGATTATTTTTGGTACAAGAACATTCATATCTTATAAGTATTGGTGCGTTATCGTCCCAATGAATTCCAATGACCCTAGCAATGCTCCCACACTTTTCACATTTTGTAATGAAAGTACCGACATTTTTTTCTTCTTTGATAAGTTTTTCTAAAATCTCACTATAATATTTTCCAAACTTTGAATAGTTAAGTGGTTTGGCTATCATCTCAATCATAAAAGTGGAGACTGGGTTGAGATCTATTGCAACAGTTTTTCTATTTGCCTGTATTGCTTCTAATGGAGTAATACCACTACCAGCAAAAGCATCTAATACAATTTCATTTTCTTTTGTATAATTTTCTATATATTTTCGAAAAATATTATGTGGTTTTTTGCCCCAATATTTCAAAGCCTTATACATCATTGGGCGTGTAGATTCAACCAGAGCATAATTTATATGTTTCTTGCTCTGAAATGGGTCGGTGATTGTAATTTTGTTTTCTTTCTTAGACATATTTTATGTAAAATAAATTCTTTTCGCCATTTCAAACGCTACGGCAATTTTAATAATTTTTGCTTCTTTTATCCCCTTGATTTTCATAAATTCATCCAAGCGTTTCCCAGCTAATCCTTTTAGGTTTTTATGCTCATTTAATAAATCTTCTGCCATTTCTATGGCCGATTTTCCTTTTAATCCGTGTCCAATTAAAATTGCCAAAAGTTCCTGATCGGACAATGCCTCGGGTCCAAATTTTAATAATTTTTCTCTAGGTCTTTGTTCTTCTGGTAAATCTTTTATTTTTGGCATAATTTATTTTATCAAATCCTCAATTGAAACGCTTAAGGCTTTGGCCAATTTAGACATAATAATAACCGATGGTTTTTTAATAACATTGCTCTCAATTTTTGTAAGAGTAGTGTATTTCACACCGGATTTCTTGGCAAAATTTTCTTGCGATAATCCTTGCTTATTCCGATGTTTTTTTATATTTTTACCTATGTTGATTTCTTTTGCCATAGTTTCACAAATTTGATAGTATATAAGTGATATGTTATGCTTTCAATATAATGATACCAAATTAAGAAACAAATGAAAAGCCCGCTTTTGGTCAAAATAAAGTTCGAGCCGACATTTTTTCAGGTTCTTTGGCAGTTTTTCAATCCGAAAGGGTCGTTTCCGCCCGCCTCGCCTTGAACTGGAGCGGAAAGACAAACTCCCAAAGAACCTGTCAAAAATGTCGGCTCGAACTTTATTTTGGCCAGAAGCGGGCTTCCCTCATTTTTAATTGGACTAAATTCATAAAATTTGATAGTATCATATTGAAAGGATAGCATAACACTTTAATACTATCAAATTAGTGCTAATATGGCAACAGAAATAAACATAGGCGAAAACATCAAGAAACGCCGAGCGAAATTAGGACTTTCGCAGGAAGATTTTGCCCAAAAATCCGGCGTGAAATATACTACTCTTACAAAAATTGAGAGCAATGTTATTAAAAAGCCGTCTGTGATTATTATGGCAAAATTAGCCAAAACACTCGGCGTTTCAATTGAGGATTTGATAAAATAGAATTATGCCAAAAAAAGATTTTCAAAATTGGTCAAAAGAAAAATTACTCCATGAATATAGGGAGCTTTTGAAGCGTAAGAAGTTTGGTATTGTCTGGGAAGACAAAATCGAGGAAGTGGCGGAACAATGTAAAATATCTCTACCGGTTTTGAAAGATGAAAAAACAAAATCTTTTTCAACGGGTAAAAACGGAATAAACCACATTTTTATTGAAGGCGATAATTATCACGCTTTGTCAGTTTTGAATTACACGCATAAGAAAAAAGTTGATGTAATTTTTATTGATCCGCCGTATAACACTGGCAATAGAAGCTGGCGATATAATAATGACTATGTAGAAAAAGAAGACCATTTCAGGCATAGCAAGTGGCTTTCTTTTATGTATAAAAGGCTGAAACTTGCTAAAAATTTATTAAAAGATGATGGAGTTTTGATTGTAACTATTGATGATTACGAACTTTTTACATTAGGAATGTTATTAGATGATCCTAAAATTGGTCTTTTTGGAGAGCAAAACAGAATTGGTATTGTTTGCGTTGAAAGTAACCCAAGAGGACGCACCTCAAATACTTTCTTTGCGACTTCTCATGAATATTATTTTTATTATGCAAAAAATATAGTAAAAGCTAAAATTGAAAACCTACCCCTTACCTTAGAACAAAAATTGGCATTTAAGTTTGAAGATGAAATTTCGTCATATCGACTTTTGCCATTTAGGAGAAGCGGTGGATTGTCTACGCCCGAAGAAAGACCAAATTCTCATTACCCAATATTTTACAACGAAAAAATGGGGAAAATTGATATTGAACCTTTTAAAAATTCTATAAAGATATTGCCTATTGATAGTTCCGGAAGAAAACGAGTTTGGAGGCAGACAAGGCCGTCGTTAATGGAAGCGGTTGGGCGTGGAGATATGGTTATCAAAAAAAATGGCAAGGGCTATGTTGTTTATATGAAAGACAGAATTAAGGAAGGCAGGAAAGCAAAAACAATTTGGGTAAATCCAAAATATGACGCTTCCTCACACGGCACAGTGTTACTTGATAAAATATTAGATCGAAGAAAGGCATTTGACTATCCGAAATCTTTGTATGCCGTGTTAGACGCTTTGTCCGTATTAGTGGCTAACAAAAAAGAAGCGATTATTTTGGATTTTTTTGCAGGTTCAGGAACGACTGGCCATGCAGTTTTGGAATTAAATAAAAGGGACGGTGGCCAAAGACAATTTATTTTATGCACTGACAACCAAGATAATAACGGAAGTGGAACAAAAATCGCAGAAGATATTTGTTACCCAAGAATTAAAAAAGTTATTGAAGGATATTCTGTAAACGGCAAAAAAATTGTAGGTTTAGGTGGAAACTTGCGATATTATTCTACAAAACTTATTGGTAATATAAAAACTGATAACGACAAAAGAGTTTTTACTTCTCGGTGTGGCGAAATGCTTTGTCTTGCCGAAGCGACTTTTGATGAAGTAATAAACAAGAAAGGTTTGTTTGCTATTTACGAAAATCAAAAACAAATGACTGGTATAATTTTTGATGAGGACGCTATTTCAGATTTTAAGAAAGAGGCCAAAAAACATAAAAAACCTATTGTCGTTTATGTTTTTAGCTATGATCACTCATACAACGAAGAAGATTTTGAGGATTTGGATAATTTGAAAGTGGTCAAGCCAATTCCAGAAGTGATTTTGAATGTTTATCGCAAAATTTACAAAGAGCTTTATAAACCGAGAAATTTATGAAAGATTTAGCATATCAAAAAAAATACATCAAAGAACTTGTCTCAACTTCCGTTGGGTATATTGAAGATGAAGACCCTAAATTAATTGTTTTTCAAGCTCCGACCGGCGCAGGAAAAACAATAATGCTTGCTGAGGCGATGTCGCGAATAGTTAAGGAGCTGGGTGGTCAAAAAGAATTGGCTTTTGTTTGGATTTCGGTAAATGCTTTGCACGAGCAAAGCAAAGAAAAACTAGAAAAGCATTTTGAAAACGAGCGATTGCTTGATTGCGTTAGTATTAATGAGATTCAAAATAACATAATTGAGCAGAACCAAATTGTTTTTGTGAACTGGGACTCTTTGAATAAAAAAAACATTAACCTTTTTATGTCTGATAACGAGAAAGACTGGAATTTGAGCAAGGTTGCCGAAAACACAAGAGATGAGGGCAGAAGTATAGTTTTGATAATTGATGAAAGCCACCGCACGGCAAAAACTAGCAAATCGCAAGAAATTGTCAGTATGATAGGACCAAAATTGACGATTGAAGTTTCGGCTACGCCAAAAGAAGGAGTTACCAACGACCACAAGATAACAATTAAATTAAGTGAGGTTGTCGCCGAAGGAATGATCAAAGAAGGAATCCAAATAAACCCCGGACTTGGCCGTGTGCAGACAAATGAGGATATTGTTCGTGAAGCTCTAAAAAAGCGAAAGGAACTAAAACGGCTTTACGAAGAAGCGGGAACTAAAATAAATCCCTTGCTTTTAATTCAGATACCGAAGAAAAAGAAATCTGATGTGAGAGAGCCAGAGGATAAAATTATTGAGATATTAAACAAAGATAGTATTACGATTGAAAACGGAAAACTTGCTCTTTGGCTTGCCGAAAAGGATAAAAAGAAAAATCTTGACTATCTCGAAAATCACGACAGCGAGGTTGATGTTTTAATATTTAAAGAAGCAATCGTACAGGGCTGGGATTGCCCGCGTGCAAGTATTTTGTTGCTTCAACGAGAATGGAATGCCGAAAATTATGTTTTCAATATTCAAACTCTCGGGCGCATTATGCGTATGCCCGAGCAGAAACATTACGAGAATTATTCCACCTTGAATATGGGTTATGTTTATACGGCTTCGGATAATTTTGAAATTGTTGATGATTTAGCAAAGGACTATGTCAGCAAGGATCAAATGGTGCGGGACAATACTATTTATAAAGATATTTACTTGCCAAGCGAATTTGTCAGAAGAAAACGAGAGTTGTTTAGATTATCTGGCGAATTTAAGGATTGTTTATTTCAAGCTGGAAATGAGCTGAAATTTAAGGAAAAGAAAATAAACATTGGCAAGATTATTTTCAAAAAAGATATAGGTTTTGAGGGGAAAATTACCGAAATAGACAAAAAGCAAGCGGTTGATTTTCAGAAAAAGGGTGCAATTGTACGAGATAGAGAGGAAGTATGTGCCGAATACACAGCATTTATAAAATCACTTACCTTTCCTTTTACTGGTGGCGGTCGTCCTACCGAAATTATCAAATCAAGTTTACGCTCATTTTTTAAAAAATCTTTTGGAATTGATAATGAGGACGAAATATCCACAATTGTATTAAATCCAGTCAATAAGGGTGAATTTACAGAGCTTATTGAAGTGGCAAAGGGCAAATATAAATCATTACCGGAAAAGGCGGACAAGGTTATCTCAAATAAAAATTGGCAAGTGCCGGAAATAATCAGCATTTTTGAAAACTTTGATGAAATTAAAGCAGTCAAAAAATCTGTTCTCAAACCCTACTTTGTAAAAAGGGACAAAAACGGAAAACAACAATGGTCCAAGCCGGAAAAAGTTTTTATTGATGAATTAGAAAAAACTGATAACGATGTTTTGTGGTGGTTTAAAAATGGTGTATCAGAAAGTAAATATTTTGGAATTGCCTACAAGAAAAACGGCAATAGTCATGGAAGTTACTACGCTTTTTATCCTGATTTTGTTATAAAAACAAAAAAGGACACTCTCGTTGTTGAAATAAAAGATGATCGAGATTTCAAAAACGAAAACCTATACAAGCTTAACGCTGGCAGAGAATTTCAGAAGAAACATAAAGGTAAAGAAAATTTGTATTTTTATATTATTTCACCTTCTGATTATTACAAGTTTTTTACCGCTCTAAAAAATCAAAATCTTGATAGTTTTAAATCCCAATTTGAAGAAAATTTAGTCAGATATACACAAAGTCGCAAAGTTGTTTCTGAAAAGCAAACGGAAAAATCAAAAGAAGATCAGGAATTACTTGAATTGTATGAAGGCGAATTATCAAAAGCAATCAAAAATTTTGACGATAAAAAACTTGAAAACGAAATATTGAAAATTGATTTACAAAATGCGGAAACCACAATCGGTAGTTTGAAAGAAGCTCTAGTCTATCAGCCAAAGGTCGGGGCAAAAGAAAAAATAGAAGGGGTAAAAATTTCTACGCCTTTCAATATTTGCGTTTTGGGTGAAGTAGTTGACGAAGATTTAATCAGGGAGAAATTAAGAGGATTTTTTGCAAAATACGGATTGAAAGCGACCGATTGGGATATTGTGTTTATTGGCAATTCCAAAATCAGAAACAGCGATGTTTTGAGTGGATTAAAAAAAGGACAAACAAAATATAATGTGATTATCACGGGGCAAATTTATCATCATTCTGGCAAAGGAAATCAGAGCGCAAATATTTTGACGGAGTTGAAAAAGGATAAATACATCAACCATATTGTCGGGTGTTCGCCAAAAGACCAATTGACTGTTGATAATATTCTTGAGAAACTTGAGGAGTATTTGATTTCGTAAATTTGGGTGGTGCGCCAATGAAATTGGCACAGCCTTAAATTCCGCCGAAAAAAAGGCCAGCCCAAGCAAGGGCGAGGCGGAAGGAGGATGGGAGAGGAGGAATTCCGCCACGCCCGAGCCGTAGCGAAGCGTTTCCGCCGTCTTGGTATCAAGACATCAAAGCAAAACAATTTTCAATTCCTTTTAAAAGAAAAAGGGTCGTGCGAAAAAATAAAGAATTGAAAAGAAAATATTCACTTTGCTCTTATTTTTATTTTAATAATCAGTTTTTTAGAAAAAATGGTCAAAGTACCAAATGTTGTAGTAAAACCAAACTTTGTGTCAGATGACGAGGATTTGCCAACAAGTTTTGCTTCTGGCGGAAATCCTGATATTGAATGTTTAACCGAATGCTATTTCAACTTTATCAAAAAGGATGGTTTAGAGATAAGAATTTCTGATATTGCTAATTTTGTCAGTAATCTCGAAATAAAAAAGACATTAAACGAAGCGACTTTATAATTACAAAAATATTTTTTGAATAATTATAAAAAATAAAAATAATAAAGTTTTTTAAGAAAACAATAATTTTAATCTCAGTAAGAAAATAAAATAGATTTTCTTAGGGGGATAATTGCAAATTCTCTAAAAAAAAGAGGAGGGGGAAAAATGAAAAAAAAAAATAAATAAAACAAAAAAAACTCTTATTTTGCTTGACGTTCATGCGATTATTCATCGTGCGTATCATGCCCTACCCGAATTTATGACAAGCAAAGGCGAGCCAACTGGGGCCCTCTACGGGCTTTCTACCATGCTTTTAAAAATTATCACTGATTTAAAGCCAGATTATATTATTGCTTGTTATGATTTACCGAAACCAACTTATCGTCATGAAATATATAAAGATTATAAAGCAGGCAGAATGAAAGCCGAAGAAGAATTAATTTCTCAAATAAAAAAATCATATGATATTTTTAAAGCATTTAATATTCCAATTTATTTTAAAGAAGGTTTTGAAGCAGATGATATGATAGGAACAATAGTTGAAAAAAACAAAAATGAAAAAAATTTGAATATTATAATTGCCTCCGGAGATATGGATACATTACAACTTGTGAAAGGAGATGATGTAAGAGTTTATACTTTAAAAAAAGGAATTAAAGATACTATTATTTATAATGAAAAAGCGGTTATAGAAAGATATGGTTTTTTGCCAAAATTTTTACCAGATTATAAGGGGCTTCGCGGAGACCCATCAGATAATATTATCGGAATAAAAGGTATTGGAGAAAAAACAGCGAGTGATTTAATACAAAAATTTGGTTCTATTGAAGATATTTATAAAAAATTAAATGAAAAAAAAATTGATGGAAAAAAACTTTTCCAAGATGCTGGAATAAAAGCAAGGATAATTGATTTGCTTATTGAAGGAGAAGAAGAAGCAAAATTTTCAAAAATGCTTGGAACTATTCGGCTTGATGCTCCGATAGATTTTATTATTCCAGAAAAAATATGGAGAGAAAATATTGATATAGAAAAAATTATTTCTATTTGGAGCGATTTGGAATTTAGAACTTTGGGGACAAGACTGAGAGATATGTTAAGTAAAAAGTCGAAGGTTGAAAGTTATAAAGTAGATGCAGAAAAACTGAATATAGAATATGGAATGTCGAATATTGAAAATTCAGTTTCAAAATTCAAAATTCAAGAATTAAGTATTATGCTTTGGCTTATAAATTCAAATTTAACAAATCCAACAATGGAAGATATTTTTAATTTTACAAAAGAAAAAAATTTATCTAAAGCAGAAAATATTTTATTAGATGAATTAAAAAAAAGAGGATTGATTAAAATTTGGGAAACAATAGAAAAACCACTTATTCCAATAATTGAAAAAATAGAAAAAATTGGAGTAAAAATTGATAAAAAAGAACTTGAAATTTTATCAAAAAAATATCATGAAAAACTTTCTATTTTAGAAAAAAAGATTTGGGAATTAGCTGGAGAAAATTTTAATATAAATTCACCAAAACAATTAGGAGAAATACTTTTTACAAAATTAAATTTAAAACCAAAAAATCAAAAAAAAACTGGCTCTGGTGCATTATCTACAAAAGAATCCGAATTAGAAAAAATGAGAGATATGCATATAATAATCCCTTTTATATTTGAATATAGAGAATTTCAAAAACTTCTTTCAACTTATATTGATATTATTCCAAATTTATTAGATGAAAATAATAGACTTCATGCAAAATTTCTTCAAGCCGGAACAACGACAGGAAGACTAGCTTCTTCTGAGCCAAATTTACAAAATATTCCAAATCATAGCGAATTTGGTAAAAATATAAGGAAAGCTTTTATTGCTGATGAAAATAATTTGCTTTTATCTTTTGATTATTCTCAAGTTGAACTTCGTATAGCCGCTTTTTTGGCAAATGATAGAAAACTTATAGAAATATTTAAAAATGGAGAAGATGTTCACACTGCGGTTGCATCTGAAATTTTTAATATTTCAAAAGAAAAAGTTGATAAAGAAATGAGAAGAAAAGCAAAAATAATTAATTTTGGAATTATGTATGGTATGGGTGTTAATTCTTTAAAAATAAATCTTAATTCTACAAGAGAAGAAGCGCAAAAATATTTAGATGAATATTTTATTAAGTTTAATGGATTGGCTAAATATTTAGAAAATATTAAAAAACAAACAGAGGAAAAAGGATATACAGAAACTTTTTTTGGCAGAAGAAGATATTTTGAAGGGTTAAGAAGTAAAATTCCTTTTATCCGCGCTATGACGGAAAGAATGGTAATAAATGCACCAATACAAGGAACTGGAGCCGATTTCATAAAACTTGCAATGGTCAAAATTGATGAATTTTTAATAAAAGAAAAATTAGACGAAAAAGTAAAATTAATTCTTCAAGTTCACGATGAGCTTGTGTATGAAGTGGAAGAAAAGATTGTAGATATTATTGAACCTAAAATTAAAAATATTATGGAAAATTTAATTTCACCAGAAAAAATAAAAGGAATAATAATGAAAGCTTCAAGTACAGTTGGAAGTAATTGGAAGGAGATGAAATAAATGATACAATTAAATTATGACATTGACTAATATTTTAGAAGCATCAAAATGGGCGTCAAACTTTCTTGAAAAAGAAATTTTGCCAACAAATATTTCCTATCTCGTTCAATATGGAAAAGTAAAAAAATATGGCAAAAATGGTTCAACTATGGTTGATTTGAATGATTTAAAGAAATATTACGATTCGTATAATGGTAAACGCGAGGTAAGTTGGAAAAAAAACCTAGGCAATGACTTAAACTGGACTCTTTCTTTTGATAATTTAAGAGAAGTAGATACTACAAAGCATGTCCACCGGCTCCACCCATACAAAGGAAAATACATTCCCCAGCTTGTTGAGTATTTTATAGATAATCACACTGATGATTTTAAAAAAGAAGCTTATTTCAAAGCCGGTGATATTATTCTTGATCCATTCTTAGGTTCCGGAACAACAATTATTCAGTCTTTAGAGATGGGTATTCATTCTGTCGGTATAGATGTCTCGGAATTTAACTGTATGATCTCAAGTTGTAAGGCAACCCATTATGATGACGAGTATTTACAAAAAGCGATTAAAAAATTGATTACTTCGCTTGATTCTTTTGAGCATGATAATAAAATTCAGGACTTCGAAAATGAGCTTCTTGGAGAACTTGCTAAATTTAACCTTATACATTTCCCCGGTTCTGATTTCAAATACAAAATCAATCAAGGAAAATTTGATGAAAAGAAATTTTCTATCGAAAAAGAGCGTGAGTTTTTACCTATTTATCAGAAATTGGTTAAAAAATACTCAATAAAATTAAAACAGGATAAGTCAGGCTCTTTCCTTGATATTTGGTTTATGGATAATGTTCATCGTGAAATAGACCATGTTTTCCAAACGATCAAACAGGAAAAGGATGTTAAAACCCGAAAAATTCTCGCGCTTATTTTGAGCAGAACAATTAGATCGTGCCATGCGACTACGCATAGCGACCTTGCAACCCTTAAAGAACCTCAACTTACGACTTATTATTGCTACAAGCACAAAAAAATCTGCAAACCTCTTTTCTCTATATCAAGTATGCTCAATCGTTATGCTCTTGATACGTTAAATAGAATCAGAGAATTTAAAAGATTGCGCAAGCCTGTCCATTATTCCGTATTAACTGGTGACTCAAGAGCTATAAATATTTTTGAGAAAATAGAAAAGCAAAATCCAGAGTTTTCTAAAATTCTAAAAAAGCAAAAAATAGCAGGTATTTTTTGCTCACCTCCGTATGTCGGGCAGATTGATTTTTGAAAGAAATTTTTTTACACCATCAAATTATCTCATTATTTTTATTGTTCCTGTTGCAATTTCTTCCCTCATATTCTCTGGGATAATTACACTTTTTGACAAAGTATTTAAAACTCTTTGACGATTTTCATCAATCATTAATATGGCTTGGGCATTTTTTATAAAAAAAGGATTTATTTCAAATATGGCCAAATTTTTATTAAGTAATATTTTTATAGCAAGTCCTTCTGTTTTTGGTCCTGTTTGTGCTTGGTCAAAAATAAAATTTCCAATTGAATAAAAAATTAATTTACCATTATAAATTTCTAATGGTTCTATAACATGCGGGTGCATACCTATTATTACATCCGCACCAGCATCAATAAATTCATATGCTGTTTTTTGTTGTGATGATGTAAAACTCAAATTATATTCTTCTCCCCAATGAGGGTAAACTATTAAATACGAAACTTGGTTTTTTAATTCTTTTATTGTTGAAATAATTTTATCTTTTCCTTGATAAGCAAATTCATTATAAGCAATAAAACCAATTTTTTCTCCATTTATTTTTTTTATATAGGGTGTTGGATTTTTATTTGAAGGATCTCCAAAATAATTTAGTCCGACTGAAATAATAGAAGTTGTAGATTGAGAAAAACCTTTTATACCAAAATTTAATGTGTGATTATTAGATTGTCCAAGAAGAGTAAAACCAAGATTTTTTAAAATAGGCAAAAGAGCAGGATCAAAAGTAAAATTTAATGGTGCATTTTTTTTACCCACTGTAACAGAATCAAAAGAAGTAAAAGACCCTTCGGCATTTGCAACTACAATATCATTGTTGAAAAGTATATTTTTAATTAATTCAAAAGGATATTCAGCTCCATTTTTATTTATTTTTTCTCGAACATAACGATCTAGCATCATATCTCCAAATATTAATATTTTTGTAGTCTCTATTTTTTTATGTGGAATATAAATTTCCTCAGCATAAGCTATTGGCCTTTGTTTTTCTTGTATAACAAAAAAAGCAAGTATAAAAAATAGGAATAAGCTGGACAAACTAAAAATAATAAATTGATTTTGTGTGATTTTTTTATTTAACATTTTGTTGTGGAATCTTTCTTTTTAAAATTATACTAGAATTTAGATTTTTATATTTTTTAAAAATTCTGCACTCTTATTAACCGTTAATGAGAATGACAAAAATAAAAAAGTAAAAAAGTTTTCGGAAGCCAAAAATTTTTTTATTTTTAATGATAAGCCTAATGATAAGTATACCTTTTTAAAATTAAGATTTAAAAGGAAAGGCCTCTCAAATCAATTCAATTCCTTCATTAAGCTCTGGGTTTTTAGCATTTGCATTAAGTTCATCTTTAAGTCTTTGGACTAAAAATAAAGAAGCTTTGGGTTCACCCATAACAACAAAAACTTTTTTAAGTTTTCCCGATTCATTTGCTGTTTCAATAAACGAAACTAAATTATCAGAATCTTTATGAGAAGAATATCCTTCTATTTTTAAAATTTTTGCTTGAACTAAAATATTTTCATTATTGATTTTTATTATTTTTGCTCCTTCTTCAAGTTGCCTTCCAAGTGTTCCAATCGCTTGATATCCCATTATCAATATTATTGCGTTTTTATTTCCAATATTATCTTTTTCATGATGAATTATTCTGCCACCATTAGACATTCCAGACCCCGCAATAATTATTTTTGGATTTTGAGTTAAATCAATTTTTTCTGAATCACGAATCAATGTCGTAGATTTTAATTTTGGAAAATTAAAAACATCATCCCCGTTTTTTATATCTCTACGAATAGTTTCATTTAAATAATCAAAATATTTTTCATAAATTTTTGTTATTTTTATGGCCAAAGGAGAATCAAGAAATACTGGAATTTGTTTTAATTCATCATTTTCAAAAAATTCATTCATTTCATAAAGTATTTGTTGTGTTCTTTCCAAAGAAAATGCCGAGATAATTAAAATTTTTTTATTTAATATTGCCTCTTTTATTATTTCTTTTAATTTATTTTTTCTCTCTTCTTTTAATTTATGATTTTTATTTCCATAAACACTTTCCATAATAATATAATTTGCGTCTTTTATTTCTTCGGTATCATTTAAAAGTAAAGATGGAGAATTACCTAAATCGCCTGTAAAAATAGTTTTAATTTTGCCATCATTTATTTCTATCATTGCGGAACCTAAAATATGACCTGAATCTTTTAAAAAAATAGATACTCCATTTCCTAAACCAAAAGTTTTATGATATTCAAGACTTTCCCATAAACTGATAGTTTTTTCAATATCTTTTTTTTCATAAAGAGGCAAAATATTTTTTTCTCTCGCATCATAATCCATTATTTTTAAAGCATCATCAAATAATATTTCCGCAATTTCTTTTGTGGGAGGAGTGCTAATAATTTTTCCATTAAAACCTTCTTTTACTAATTTTGGAATTCTGCCAATATGATCCATATGAGAATGAGTAATAATTAAAAAATCTATTTCTTCTGGATTATATGGAAAAGGTTCCCGATTAAAATTATCGGAAGTTTTTGTCCCTTGCATAAGTCCACAATCTATAAGTATTTTTAATTTTTTATCATCAACAAATTTTTCTAAAAGAAAATTTGCTCCTGTCGCGGTATCAACTCCACCATAAAAAGTTAATTTCATTTTATTTTTTTAAGTAATAAATAATAATATTAAACACTAATAAATACAAACAATACGAATAATTTTTTACACTACTTTTTTTATTTTTATTTTTTTACTTTGTATTTTTTCATAAATCTTGAATCCTGAATCTTAAATCTTTTTTCATAATTCATAATTTAAACCTAGTTTATTTCGCTACGCTCGTTTAACATTGTTTTTTTGTTCTTGGTGAACAAATAATAACCAATTATTCCACCAAGATAACCATTAAAAATATCTTGTATTGTATCTACCCAGTATTCATTATCAGTTAAAAAAGTCATTTTACCAAAAAGTTCAAATATTTCCCATAAAATAATTATAAATAAAAGCACAAAAAATGTTAAATAAATAATTTTTGTACGAGAAATAATTATTAAATTTTTTTTATTAAAATAAGTATATAAAGATAAAAAGAAAGTGGAAATCCATAATCCACCAAGTATATGCATCGGTATATCATACCATTTATGGGCCCAGTATAAATAAAATTTAGCACCAAAATAATTAAGAACAGCAATTAAAACTAAAACTATAAAAGAAATTATAAAAATTTTTTGTTTAAACATATGTAAATTATATCATTTTAATTATCAAATTAAAATTAGTAGCCATGGTTAGAGTCATAGCAAATTTAATTTCAATTTTTTCACCAAAATAAAATTTTTTTCTAAATTAAAAATATCTACAGAAAACACTAGGTAGTGTTTTCTGTAGACATTTTAAAAATATAAAAATAAGAAAAATTTGAGTAATAAAAAATTTGAGTAATAAAAAATAAAAAGGGTTTTCGGCAGAGCCGAAAACCCTTTTGTTTTTTTTATTTTTGCCTTTCTATTTTATAACTTTTTTTTGTTTTTTTCTTTCTTTTTCTCTTATTTTTATATATAATGTGAAAATAAAAAAAAGTTTAAATAAAAATATGTCAAATAAAAATTATTACAAAATACTTGGTATTGAAAAAAACGCAAATAAAGAAGAGATAAAAAAAGCTTTCAGAAAACTTGCTCATGAATATCATCCTGATAAAGGAGGTAATGCTGAAAAATTTAAGGAGGCGAGTGAAGCCTATAGCGTACTTTCTGATGATAATAAAAGAACTCAATATGATACATATGGAAGCACTGGGTCTGCGGGATATTCTGGAGCGGGAGGATTTAATGAAGGACATAACCAATATCAGCAAGGAAGGGGTTTTGAGGGATTTGATTTTTCGGGTTTTCAAGGAGGACAAAATATTGATTTTGATTTAGAAGATATACTCAGTAATTTTTTTGGCGGCGGATATTCTTCAAAAAAAACTACAAAAAAAGGCAGAGATATTTCTGTAGATTTAGAAATTTCTTTTTCTGAATCTATTTTTGGAGTTGAAAAAAATATTAGATTTACAAAAAATTCTAAATGTAAAATTTGTGATGGAACTGGAGCTGAAGGTGAAACTGTAATACATTGTTCTAATTGTGGCGGACAAGGAAAAGTTCAAGAAACAAAAAGATCTTTTTTGGGAAATATGATTACAGAAAAAATTTGTGAGTTTTGCGAAGGTTCTGGAAAAATTCCCAAAAAGAAATGTTCTGTTTGTTCAGGTTTGGGGATAATTAGAAAAGAAGAATCTTTTTCAGTAAAAATTCCCGCTGATATAAATGATGGGGAAACTTTAAAAATGTCTGGCACGGGAGAATCTGTTAAAAATGGAAAGTCTGGAGATTTATATATTAAAATTCGAGTTAATAAAAATTCTTTATTTAAAAAAGAAGGGAAAAATCTTATTACAGAATTAAATATAAAATTAACAGACGCTGTTTTGGGGGCTAAATATAATCTCAAAACTCTTGATGGTGATATTGAGCTTAAGATTCCGGAGGGGGTTGAATTTGGCCAAATCTTGCGTGTGAGGGGCAAAGGAGTGCCTATAAATTTAGAAAAACGAGGTGATTTGTTAATTAAAATAAATTTTAAAATTCCTACAAGACTTTCCAAACAAGCAAAAAAAGATTTTGAAAATTTGAGAGGGGAAGGAATTTAAAATAATTATAAATTATGAATTATGAATTATGAATTATAAATTAGGAATTAGGGAAAAAAGAAAAATAAAAAGTAATAGGCAATAAGTAATAGGAGAAAAATAAAAATTTTGTATTTTGTAATTCATAATTATAAAATAATTACAGTCTGGAAAACAAAAAAGCAGAAAGTTTATAAAGTAAAAAGTTAAAAAGTAAAAAAATAAAAAGGTTTTCAGCTTCGCTGAAAACCTTTTTACTTCTTTTCTTTTGATTTTTTTTTAAAATATTTATTTATTTTGGTCACTCTCATATGAGAGTGACCAAACTTTTTACCAAATTTTTTATCTCACCATTTTTTTTAATTGGTCACTCTCGTTAAGGAAAACAATTAAAAAAAATTTTGTTTTTTTGTTTAATATTTTTTATTTTTTCAAAGTTCATTATGGTGAACTTTGAAAAAAACAAAAAAAATAAAAAAACATATTCAAAAAACACTCAAATAATTATTATTAAAAAATCTATCCTTTTAAAATACTAAAAAAATCTTTTTCAGATAAAATTTCCACCCCAAGTTTTTTTGCTTTATTTAATTTTGAACCAGCATTTTCTCCAACAATGAGATAAGAAATTTTTGAAGAAACTGATTCAGAAATATTTCCACCGAGTGCGCGAATTTTTTCTTTTGCTTCATCACGCGACATTGAATAAAGTGTGCCCGTAATAACAAATGATTTGCCAAAAAATTTTAACGATTTTCCAGAAATTTTTTGTTTTTGTGAAATAATTTTTATTTGTTTAAGTAATTTATTTACTAAATTATTATTTTCTTTATTCAAAAACCAATTATAAACAGATTCTCCAACAATATCTCCTATTCCATTTATTTTTTGTAAATCTTCCATATTAGCTTTTTTTATTTTTTCTAAACTTCCAAAATTTTTTGCTAAATCTATCGCAGTTTCTTCTCCAACTTGTGAAATAGAAAGTGAAACTAAAAATCTTTCCAAAGTTATTTCACGAGATTTTTCTATTGAAGAAAGTAAATTATCTACAGATTTTTCTGCAAATCTTGGCAAAGATAATAAATCACCTTTTTTTAAAGTAAAAATATCATCATAATTTGAAATTAAAGTATTTTCTAAAAGCGCGTCTATTATTTTTGGACCGCAACCATCTATATTAAATGCTTTTTTAGAAACGAAATGATAAAATTTTCTTTTTCTTTGAGCGAAAGAATTTTTATTAACACATCTCCAAGCTGATTGCCCAGCAATTCTTTCTATACTTCCATCTCCGCCACAAGCAAATATTTTTTTAGGAAAAGTAAAAATTTTTTCTTTTCCATTTCGTAAATTTTTTATAACTTCAATTATTTCTGGAATTACATCACCTGCTTTTTGTAAAATAACAGTATCACCAATTCTTATATCCAATCTTTTAATTTCATCTTCATTATGAAGTGTCGCTCGAGAAATTATTGAACCAGCAATTAAAACAGGTTTAAGAATTGCAACCGGAGTAATAACCCCCGTTCTGCCAATTTGAAAAATAATATCCTCTATTATTGTTGTTGTTTGTTCTGCTGGAAATTTATAAGCAATTCCCCATCTTGGCGACTTTCCTGTATAACCAAGTGCTTCTTGAATTTTTTTTGAATTAATTTTAATCACAATGCCATCAAGACTATAATCAAGTTTTTCTTTTTCTTTAGACCAAATTTTATAATATTTTTCTATTCCCTCTAAAGAATCAAAAACTTCAAAATGAGAATTTATTTTGAAACTTAAATCAAAAAGAAGTTTTAATTCTTCTTTTTGAGTTTCTGGGATTTTTTCATTCATTTTATCTATATCATAAATAAAAGAACTTAAATTTCTACTAGCTGTAATTTTTGAATCAAGTTGACGAATAGAACCAGCCGCAGCATTTCTAGTATTTGCAAAAAGTTGTTCGCCATTTTTTTCTCTTTCATTATTTATTTTTTCCAATTCTTTTTTAAAAAGTAAACATTCTCCAATAACAATAATATCAATAGGTTTTGGAAGTAAAAGGGGAATACTTTTTATTGTTTTTAAATTTTCTGTAACATCTTCGCCTATTTCTCCATCGCCTCTCGTTGCACCTTGCATAAATTTTCCATCTTTATAAGTAAGAATAATTTTTAAACCATCAATTTTAAGTTCGCAACAATATTCTATTTTTTCATTTTTAAGTCCTGATTCTTTTTTTATCATTCTGCGAATTTTTTCATCCCATTTTTTCAAACCCTCAAAAGAAAAACAATCATCAAAAGACCATTGTTTTATTTCATGTTTAACTTTTTTAAATTTTGAAAGTGGCTCGCCTCCAATTCTTTGTGTTGGAGATAATGAAGTTTTAAGTTCTGGATATTTTTCTTCTATACTCACAAGTTCTTGCATAAGCGAATCGTATGATTCATCTGTAATATTCGGCTTATCTAAAACATGGTAAAGATACCTATAATGGTCTACACTTTTTACAAGTTTTTTATATCTCCCCATAATAATCTTAGGAATATTTGTCGTCATTTTTACTAGTTATTTATTAGATATATTCCTCTGAATTATACTAAATAATAACCTTTACAACAATGGTTAGTTTTTTATATGACATTTTCATATGGCTTGCCTAATAAAAAAGTTTTTTATTCTAGTTTTTTTATTTTATTTTCCAACTAGAAATTATTTGTCTGTAATCAGTTTTAAAAACTTCACTCATAATATGAATTATCTGTTCAGAAGTCATGTCTCTATTGATTTTTTTGTAAAAATTAATAAATTTTTCTTTTCCAAAAGATTTTATTAAATGTTTTGTAAAAAACATGGCTATTGAATAAAATTCTCCAGCTTCTTCGTCTGGAGTATCGAGCCAGCTTTTTTGGGTAAAAAAATCAGAAAGATTAAATATTTTATATTTTTTTAACCATTTTCTTATAAAATATATTCTATTTTTTCCATTAAATGGTTTTTTATTCGCTATGCATTCAGCCAAACCTTCAGCAAAAAAACTGGTAGCTAAACCAAATTTTAACGAAATTAAATGAGTATCTTCATGTGCTCCAAGAGGTTTAATTTTTTTGTTATAAACAATATGCACTGAATTATCTTTATAAACAGTCTGAGCATAAACCGAATTACCCATAAATTCACTTTTTAAATGTTCATTTGAATATATATAATAATTAATTTTTTTTGATTTATTGATACCTAAAAATTTTAAAATTTTTTTATTGGCAGATTCTTGTATCCTTGCTATTTTACTAATTTCTTTTTTTATAAAAACATCATCTAAATAGTAAAAAACATAATGGTCTGTCTCTTTTTTTAACCACTTCTTATATTTTTTATAATATTCCTTATAATTTTCTATAAATTGATTATATATCATGTACAACTACAATTCATTTTTTCTAATTATGTGTTTGACTAATTCCTCTTTCAACTCTTCTTCCAATAATTCCTGTATTATGTCCACGAGCTTCTATTGTTGTTATCACATTAGGACTATTAAATTCTTTTGTTATTCTTATATCAGCAACTGGTGTTGATAATAAAGTTGAAGAAGCTTGAAAAAAATTAGGAAAATTAACAAAATGAGTAAGATTATCTCTTGTAAATGTTAATGTTTTTGAAATAATATTATTAGGCATTTTTTATTAAACTATATTTTTTTAAATTATACTATCAATACTTTGAATTACAAAACTTGTAAAAATAAATTTTGAATTTTTAAACTGAATAAATTTTTAATGATTTAATTTTTTGCTAAAAAGTCAAGAGGCTAAAAAAACTAGTTTTAATTTATTTATTCTTGTATAATGAATTTGTGAAATATTTAGGTATAGATTATGGTGAAAAAAGAATTGGTTTTGCTATTTCTGATATTGAAGGAAAAATAGCTTTTCCTAAAATGGTATTAGAAAATAATTCTAAATTAATACAAAAAATATTAATTTTATGTAAAGAATCTAATATTGATATTATTGTTATTGGTGAATCAAAAAATTATGAAGGAGAATATAATAAAATAAACTTTAAAATAATTTCTTTCAAAAAAAAATTGTCTTTAATAATTAAACTTCCCATTTTTTTTGAACCAGAATTTATGTCTTCAATACAAGTAGAAAAAACTTTTGGAAAAAATGATATGCTTGATGCTTCATCTGCGGCTATAATATTGCAAACATTTATGGACAAAAAAAAAGATTTAAGATTTATGATTATAAATTACAAATAAATAATAATTTCTAATTACCAATTCAATAAAAATTCAATAAAAATTTTTTAAATGAAAATTTAATAAAAATTGAAAATTAAAAATTATTTTAAATCTTGTTCCTAAATCTTAAATCTTTTTTTACTTTCAACTTTACAAACTTTATAACTTTCAACTTTATAACTTTTTATCTATGAACAATTTACTAAATATTCTTGACCCAATGATAATAATTAAAACCCTTGGTCTTTTAGGAGTTTTTTTTATTGTTTTTGCCGAATCTGGATTATTTTTTGGTTTTTTTTTACCCGGGGATTCTTTACTTTTTGTCGCAGGATTTTTAGCTTCGCAAAATTATTTAGATATAAATATTCTTGTTTGGGGAACTTTTATTTTTGCTGTTTTAGGAGATAATGTGGGATATTATTTTGGCAAAAAATTTGGTCCAAAAATTTTTAATAAAGAAGATTCATTATTTTTTCATAAAAAATATATAGAAAAAGCTCAAAATTTTTATAGTAAATATGGAAATAAAACAATATTTTTAGCTAGATTTATTCCAATTATTAGAACTTTTGCGCCAATAGTGGCTGGAATAGGGCAAATGAAATATAAAAATTTTTTATTTTATAATATTTTTGGCGGATTTATTTGGTCTTTTGTTTTAATTTTTTTTGGTTATTTTTTAGGACAAATTATTCCTAATATAGATAAATATTTATTACCAATAATACTGATTATTATTATTGTTTCTTTTTTACCAATAATTATAAATGGTTTGAAAAAATAAATTGATAAAATAAGTTTGTAGTTTTTTTTGGGGGCGAGTTTTTGGCAGAGCCGAAAACTCGCCCCCAAAAAATTACAATACCAAATTTCCCTTCGCTGTAAAATCAGTTTCAAATTTTTTATTTGATTTAATATTTATATATCCAGCAAGGGCTATCATAAAAGCATTATCTGTTGATGCACTTATTTCTGGCACTAAAAATTCTACATTTAAATTTTTTGCGAGTTTTGTAAAATCATCTCTTATTTTTTTATTTGCACTTACCCCACCTCCTATTATTATAGTTTGTGCGCCATATTGTTCCACAGCTTGTTTTGTTTTTTTAATAATAACTTCCACAACGGCATCCTCAAATTCTTTAGCAATTTCTTGCTTAATATTATCAGTAATATTTTTTATTTTTTGCGTAGTATAAAGCACAGCAGTTTTTATTCCAGAAAAAGAAAAATTAAAATCTCCAGAATGAATCATGGGTCTTGGTAAAATATAAGGAGAAATTTTATCAGGATTTTCAGTTCTTTCTTTTTCCGCAAGTTTTGATATTTGAGGACCACCCGGATAAGGTAATCCTAAAATTCTTGCAACTTTATCAAAAGCTTCTCCAATAGCATCATCTTTTGTATTTCCAATTATTTCATAATTTAAATTTTCTTTTATTAAAACTAATTGGGTATGTCCTCCACTGATAAGTAAAGCGATTGCGGGATAGTTGATAATTTTAAATTGATAGCTTTTAGATTCTAATAATAATTCTGTATTGTTTGTATTTGTTTTGTATAAATTTATATTTGAATTTGTATTTTTTCTGTGTTTTTCTGCATCCAGTCTGCGACCTTCTGCGATGTCGATGATTTGAGCCGACACAATATGCCCTTCCATATGATTTATCGGTATTATTGGAATATTCCAAATTTCTGATAATGCTTTTGCAAAACTTACTCCAACCCAAAGAGCTGGTTCAAGTCCGGGACCATTTGTAATAGCAATAAAATCTATATTTGGTTTTTCTATTTTTTCAATTAATTTTATAAATAATTCAAATAAAGTTTGCTCTCTAATTAAAATTTCTTTAATTTTTTGTTCTTTTTCTTCATTTATTTTTGATTCTTTATTTTGTTTTTTAAATTTAAAAAAATTTGACTCAATTAAACATTGTTCTAATAAAAATGTTACATTTTTTATATGCTCTCTTTTTGCCATCATAGGAAACACTCCGCCATATTGAGCATGGATTGCTATTTGAGAATATAATTGATTCCCGAGTATTTTAATTTTTTCTGTATTATCTATTTCAATTATACAAATCGCTGTTTCATCACAAGATGTTTCAATTCCTAATATTATCATAGTATTTAACAGTTACGAAAATAAAGTTTTATATAAAAGCTAAATTTATTTGAGTTTAACTTTTGCGGAAACACACGGAAACAACACAGAGAAACACAGAAAAATTTATTCTATTATATTTCGCGGAAAAACACCGAAAAAGTTTTTATAATTTATATTTAATCTATTAATTAATAAATTAACATTTTATTTAAAATTTTTCCATCCACGAAGTAGGTGAGAAAAATTTGACAAATTTAATTATTCTGGTATCCTAAAAATTAGGAGGTAATAAAAAATGA
>JBDRFT010000004.1:0-5820 GCA_043818495.1 bacterium
TATATATAACAAATATATGAAAGAAAGATTCGAAAAAAGAATACTGCTTACCTCGGAGATTCTCTTAAAGGTAACTCAAATTGATGAAATCAAAGGTCTTTGGCGAGGAGGCTTATCAATCAATCCTCAAATTCTTAATAGACTAAAGAAATCTGTTATCATTACAAGTACAGGTGCTTCTACTCGTATTGAAGGAGCAAAGATGGATGATGAAGAAATTGAAAGATTCTTAAAAGCATTAAAATCAAATCCACCAGAGAACCGAGATGAAGAAGAAGTAGCTGGATATGCCAACTTGCTCGGTCGCGTCTTTGATAATTGGAAGAAGCTTAAGCTGTCTGAGTCTACCGTTCTGTTATTTCATGAAATTCTTCTTCATTATTCAAAAAAGGACAATCTTCATAAAGGGAAATATAAAATTAAAGAAAATCTTGTTGTTGCTCAGAATTCAAAAGGAGAACAAGCAATAATATTTAAACCTACGGAGGCATGGCTTACAAAAAAAGAAATGGATGATGTTCTCTACTGGACAAACAATGCGCTATCCGAGAAAAAACTTCACTTTCTTCTTGTCATCGCCAATTTTATTTTTGAATTTTTGGCTATTCACCCATTTACTGACGGTAATGGAAGACTTTCTCGTGCGCTTATCAATTTATTACTCCTTCAAACAGGATATGAATATATCTCATATATTTCGCTTGAAGAAATTATTGAGGAGAGAAAAGATTTTTATTATGCCTCACTTCGCCAAACACAAAAATATCACAAAACGGAACATGAGGATATAACTGCATGGCTCAATTTCTTTTTAGACACACTTCTTATTCAAGCAAAAAAAGCGAAGGAGCTTATGGATAATGATGACCCCACTAAATTACTTTCAGGAAGACAAATTGAGATTTATACACTTTTTTCCACAACATCGCTTTCTGTTTTGGATATAAAAGGAAAGCTAGCACATATTCCAGAAGTAACTATCAAACAAGCGCTTTCACGTCTCGTTTCACTGAAGCTGATTGAAAGAATTGGATTGGGAAGAAGCACAAGGTATGTAAAATCGAAGTAGAAAATTTTGTTTCTTGAGGATTAAACTGATTCAAAAAAAGTGACGCTATAAATATTTTAAATAACGAAATGCAAAAAAAGCAAAAAAATTGTAAAAAAAACTTTACCAAGGTCGGACCTTGGTAAGTAGACAAGGTCCGACCCGGGTAGAGACCTTGGTAGACTTAGTAAATAGAAAAAACAAAAGGGGTTTTCGGCGAAGCCGAAAACCCTTTTTGTTTTTTCACCTTTTTCATTTTTTCATTTTAATGTTTTTGTATTTTAATGATTTTTGTCAAACCCAAATGTTAACTCAAATGTTAAATATTTTTTGTTGTTCTTGAACTAGCGTGTTTATAAGAGCAAGAGTAAACTATTAATGAGAGAGATTGCTAAACTCGACCTTTGGTTTTTTCGTATTTATTTAGTTTTAATTTTTGATAAAAAAAAGTTGCTTTTTGTTTTAATTTTTGATATACTTAAATTGTTTTCATAGTAAGTTAAAATTCTTTAAAAAAAGAACTTTAACTTATTTTGTGATAGCATTTTTAGAAAAAAGTGTATTTCGTAATTTAAAGTGTTTTAAAGGTGATTAATAATAAAACATATGCCTATTTCTTCATCTGAATCTGAGATAAAAACAGCAAAAGAAATTTTGCAAAAAAAACTTCTAAAAAAACAAGAAGAACCTGATTTGAAATTTAAAAGTGGAGTAGCAACAAAAGAAGAGCTTGATAAATTAAAAGAGGAAAGAGATCGTTCAAACAATCTTTTTCAAGAATATAAAAAAGACGAAAAAAATCCACAAAAAGAAGCTGTTCCGGTTGTAAATGAAATTGCAGATAAAATAAATCCAGAACCAGAAATTATTAAAACAAAAGAAAAAACAAAAGATGAAAAAAGAAAGCAAGCTGAACATTATGGTTTTAAAGATGCTGTTTCCTTAAAAGCTGCATCTGGTGGTTTTTTAAATGTTTTAGGTTCTATTTCTGGTGCTCGTTTGGCTTGGGAATTACCAAAACTTGGTTTTGATATTTATAAAAAAGGAGAAGCTAAAACAGCAACTCAGGAACTTTTAGATGCTGTAATAAAGAATAGTATACAAAATAAAAATTTTGAAACATCATTAGATGTTAAACTTGTAAAAAATAAAAATGAGGAAGAAATACTAGAAGAAAAACTTGATAAATTAAGAGAAGGAAAAGAAAAATTTCCTATTGGTAAAAATGTTAGAGAAAAAATCGCATCTTTTAATGAAAAACTAAAAAATATAAAACTTCCAGAAAAAGAAAAACAAGATCTACGGGACCAAATGGCGAAGGTTTTATGGGAGCATAGACATTTCACTGAAAATATAGGTAAAAAAAGAGCAGAAAAAGTTGGTAAAGTTTTTGATATTTATGCTAGCAATTCAGCTCAAGTAATGACAGTGGCAAAGGAAGTTGTAAATACTGCTTCTGTTTGGGCTTTGATGCCATGGCTTAGAGGTATTGGTTATGCAGCATTGTCTGGAGTTGATTCTATTATGAAAGCTTCTAATGCTTATGCTAAAGAAAATTTTAATAAAGGCAATGATTATGTTCCAGCGGAAAAGAGATTACCTTTTATTTTTAAAGCAATTACTGTTGGTTCTCTAAATAAGACTTATAATAATCTTATTGGTAATTTTTTTAAGAAAGATGAAAAAGGTGAGAAAATGGGATTTGGTAAGGCAGCGCTTGGTTCTTTTGTCGCAGGGACTGGAATTGCGGGAAGCGCGATGAGACTTGCTGGTGTTGTTGAGTTTGAACAAGCTCTTCAAAGTGGGAATGTTGTAATGCAAGAAGGTGGTAAAAAATTTATGGAAGCATTACAAAGTGGTCAAATTGTTGAAGCTTTAAAACAGGGTGGTGAAAATTGGGTTTATAATGCGCAAAGACTTTTACATTACATCCATTTATCAGATGATCCAAACAAAACTATAAATAATTTAACAAAAGGATTTGTTGCTGGAGAAATTATAAATGCAGAAAATAATCCTCAACTTCCGCATATTGAAGCACCTATTTCTGAAGCAGGAGTTGGAGCTGGAAATAATTTAGAAGCCCAAGCAATTAGTGCGGAACAATTAAAAGATGCCACAATAGGTAAAGGTGAAGGTGTTATTCATACTTTTACAAGACAAATTGAACATAATCCTCAAGCTTTTGGTTATCAGGGTGATGTTAATGATGGTGTAGAATTACATAAATTTGCACAAGGAGAAGCTTATAGAATTGCTGTGGAAGATGGTTATGTTGATGTAAATAATGGCACAGAAATCAGAGTTCTTGATAGTAATGAAACAACACAATTTATTTTAAATCCAACAGATCATAGTGTTACAGAAGTAAATGCTAATACATATATAGAAGATACAAGAGAAATAACAAAAAATACTTTTGACGAAGCAGATAAAATTATTAAAAATATTACTGAAACCACGGAAACAGGGACAATTATTCACGAAGTTTATAGTTCAAATATTCCTCAAGAAAATACAGGAATAACTCCTCCTCCAGAAGTTGAAAATCAAAATCTTATTCCTCAAGAAAATATTTCGTATTCACCTGCGGAAATAAATAATACTGAATCTCCAAAAACAGAAAATATTGATAATGTAAATCCAAAAATACATCAACAGATAGAGGAGTGGCAAAAAACAAAAGGTTTGAGAAGCAATGATTTTATAAGTGGTATAGATACATCTGCTAATGATTATAATATAATTGAAAAACAAAATGAACAAATACAGGAAAATATAAAAGATGCAGAAAATATTAAAACTATAGGTCCAGATATGCATCAGCAAATGGAAGAATGGAAAAAAACAAAAGGTTTGAGAAGCAATGATTTTATAAGTGGTAATAATGAAGTTCACAATTTAAATCCTATTCCTCAAGAAAATACTCCGCATTTACCTGCGGAAATAAATAAGATTGAATCTTCAAAAACAGAATATATCGGTAATTTACATAATGAAATAAATATCATTACTCCTCCAGAAACAAGCATGGCATTTTTGGAAGAAAAAATTAACAAAGTAAAAGATGTTAATAAACATATTGAAGATATTTATAAATATAAATGGTGGATATTTCATGGTAATCAAAATAAATGGCCAGAAGTAAAAGACTTAAAAGTTGAGGATGTTATAAATGGTAAATTTAGTCAACATGATTATGGTGGCATAGGTTTTACAGAAGTTCACAACCGTGAACAAATGCAAAATTATTTAAAAGAATTACAAAAAAATTCCACGCTTCCTATCAATCCTTTAAAAAATGGTGAAACTGTGGGGGATTATATATTAAGAGCTAATCATATTCCATCATTTGATGAAAATGTATTGATAAAAGAACATATAGAAAAATTAAATGATTTAGAAATTTATAGAAGAGATGGAGAATCTACAAAAGATTTCATAGAAAGGGCTGATGAGATTTATTCACGACATATGCAAACTCTTGATAGTATAAGTACGGGAGGACATCATACAGGAGAAATGACATTGATAGACAAACATATTGCGGAGGAAATAGAAAGACAAAAAGAAATTGATTCTCTAAATGAATCATTGTTAGGAAAAACCCATCAACAAGTAGAAAATACTAACCCTTTACATTCACAAGATGAAATTTCTAAAAATTTAGAAAATTTTCCTATAAAGAAAGGTTTTGTTGATGGAAATAATAAACTCACATTTCTTTCTGATGGATCTGGCAAAACAGAAATTAAAATAGAAGGTTTTCAAGGCATAAAAGAACATAATGAAATGTTTAATTATATGAAAGATGATTGGCGAGGAATAATTTTAGATAATTCCAATATTATTAATTCCAAAGGTGTAATTGATAATGTAAATCGTGAATTATCAAGCATCTATCTGTGTAAAAAGTTTTTAGATAAATTTACTTTGGAAGGAGAAGAAAATAGTCAAGAAGCAATATTTTTAAAAGAAGTTTTTGTTAAAAAAATTAATTCATTAGAAAGTAGATACGGGGATATTTTTAAAGATATTCCAGAAATATTAAAAATTAAATCTAAATAAACCTAACACATTTTTATTCTAAACTAAATTTTATTAAAAATTTGTTTGATTAAGAAAAATGTTCGGTAAATAAAAAAATGAATAATACAAAAGATGAATTAGAAATAGATGAGTTATCAAGAGAACAAATTTTGGACTTGGCTGACGCTCAAGGTAGAAAATTTGGTTTTCTTTTAGCAACTAGTCCTTTTGACGAAGAAACAAAAAATGCTTTTTTAAGTATTATTGAAAAAGCTACCTTAGAACAAATAGCTATTATTTTAAACTTTTTTGAAGAAGAATTTTTAAAAGCTCAAAATAAAGATTTGAATGATTGGATAAAAATTCAGCTAGAAAATATAAAATTTGAATTTGACATAGAACAAGAAAAATTAGACATAGAAACTATAGATAAAATAAATAAATTAGAAGAATCTTTTTAATCAAAAATTTTTATTTCTCCACAGGTTTCCCACATGTCCAGTGTGGGAATTTTTGATATGTGAAAATTTTTCTCAAAAGCCTATTCAGGCTTTTTCGTATTTTACTTTGAATTATGAAACTCATTTTTCATCTAATTTTTTAAACCCATCTTTCACCCTAAAAAAGCACTTTTTTCTTTTAAAATAAGCCGAAATCTCTTTTTTGGGCTCAAATGTTGTGGCGAACTGTTGATAACTTTGCTTGCATTTAATTTGCTTTTAATATATTATTAATAATAATTA
>JBDRFT010000005.1:0-8165 GCA_043818495.1 bacterium
TATAGAAAGTCACTAGGATACAAAAATGCGTATGAAGTTGCTTTGGAACGTGGTATCATACAAAAGATACCAGAATTCAAATTGAATATTTGGTCGGAAACATTATCAGAAAAAATTGCATTTCACCTATGAATTTTCCAATTATCTCTGTGTTCAAGTAAAGCATATCTTAATTTTTTTGTCAAGCTTGCTAACTTTTGCTAATTATTTTAAATCAAAAATTTATTAATTATTTTTTTTATGTTATTATTATAATATGAAAATTAAAAATAATAAAAAATTAAAATTAAAATTAAAATCAAAATCAATATCTAAATCCAAGCCAGCAATAAAAGAAAATATTTTTGTTGGTATAAAAAATGAGACGAAACAAGGTATTTTTGCAATAATTTTTTTTGTATTAGCAATAATTTTTATTCTTTCTTCTATAAAAACTGGGGAAGCGGGAAGTGAATTTTATTATGCTGGTCCAGTTGGAAAAAATATTTATTTTTTATTTTCTATTTTTCTTGGATTAGGATATTTTTTACTTCCTTTATTCTTTTTTATGCTTAGTATTTCTTTTTTTAAAAAAGAAGAAAGAAATTTTAATAAATTAAAATTTTTTGGTGGAATTTTATTTTTTATTTCAGGTATTGGATTAATTGATCTTATTTCAAAACAATATTGGACGGCAAAAGGCGGTCAATTAGGATGGTTTATTTCCACTCCTATTTTCCATATGTTTGGTTTTTATGCAAGTTTTATAATTTTATTCGCATTTACTATAATTTCTTGTCTTATTTTATTTGAAACAAGAATAACAATTGATTCTATTTTATTTTGGCGAAAAAATAAAAATGAAGATGAAATTGAATCGCAAATAAATGTAAATAATAAAGATATAGATAAAATAGAAAAAGAAATAGAAAAAGAAGAAAATGATAAAGAACAAAGAAAAAAATCAAAAGGAATTTTTATTAAAAAAAATAATGAGGAAGAGGAATCAAATATAAAATTTAATCCAAAAGCAATGGAAATTGTAAAATATATTCCCCCGCCATTATCTTTACTTGAAGATGATAAAGGAAGAATAGTTTCTGGAGATATAAAAGCAAATGCGAATATTATAAAAAGAACTTTGCAAAATTTTGGTATAGATGTAGAAATGGATGAAGTATCTATCGGACCATCAATTACAAGATATGCTTTTAAACCAGCGGAAGGAGTAAAAATTTCTAGAATAATTGGATTGCAAAATGATCTTTCTCTTGCTCTCGCCGCACATCCTTTGAGAATTGAAGCTCCTATTCCTGGAAAATCTCTTGTGGGAATAGAAATGCCAAATTCAATAAAATCTACGGTCGGACTTGCAAATCTTATTAGTTCTGAAGAATTTCAAAAATCAGAAATTCCACTTCTTATAACTCTTGGAAAAGGTATTTCAGGAAAATCTCATTTTGTTAATATTGCAAAAATGCCACATGTGCTTATCGCTGGAGCAACTGGGTCTGGAAAATCTGTGACGATACATTCAATTATTACTTCTCTGCTTTATAGAAATTCGCCTGAAAATTTAAAAATGATAATGATTGACCCAAAAAGAGTTGAACTCACTTTATATAATAAAATACCACATCTTTTAACTCCTGTTATTACAGATGCTAAAAAAACTATACTTGCTTTAAAATGGGCTACAAAAGAAATGGATCGCAGATATGATATTTTAGAAGCGGAAGCAGTAAAAGATATAGATTCATATCATAAAAATATTTTAGCACCTGAATTAAAAAAAATTGAAGAATTAAAGAAAAAAAATATTTATAATCCTGATAAACATTTTATGCCAGAGCCGATGCCTTATATTCTTATAATTATAGATGAGCTTGCGGATATTATGATTTCTTATCCAAGAGAACTTGAAGCGGGGATTGTTCGTTTAGCGCAAATGAGTCGTGCCGTTGGTATTCATCTTATAATTTCAACACAAAGACCGGAGGTAAGAGTTATTACTGGAATAATTAAAGCAAATATTCCGACAAGAATTGCTCTTCAAGTTGTTTCTCAAATGGATTCAAGAACTATTTTAGACGCTTCGGGTGCGGAAAAATTACTTGGTGCTGGAGATATGCTTTATATGGGAAGCGAAATGTCTAAACCTATAAGAATTCAATCTGCATTTGTTTCAGAAAAAGAAGTTAAAGATGTTGTTAAATATTTAGTAGATTCATATAGAGATGAACTTATTGGCGGAGAAATTGATTTAGCAGAAATAGCGAAAAATGTAGAAAATAATAATGATGGCGTCGGAGTTTTTAATAGTTTGTATGATAATGAAAATAATAATGATGACGATGAATTATATGAACAAGCAAAAGAAGAAGTTTTAAAAGCGGGGAAAGCGTCCACTTCTTATATACAAAGAAAACTTAGGGTTGGATATTCAAGAGCCGCTAGACTTATGGATTTACTTGAACAAAAAGGAATTATCGGACCGGGTGACGGAGCAAGAGCAAGAAAAGTGATTGATTATAATAATAATTCAGAATTAAATAAAAATGAAAAAGAATTAAAAGAGAAGGTGCGTAATGATGAGGAGTAAAAGTTTATAAAGTTATAAAGTTTGAAAGTTTGAAAGAATGTCTTTGCGAGCCGAAGGTGAAGCAATCCAGAATAAATAGTTATAAATGTGAATTATGAATTATTTAATTTCAAAACCAGATTTCAGTTGTTTAGTTAAAGTTGAAAGTTATAAAGTTAAAAAAACAAAGTTAAGATTAATTTTGTTTTTTAATTTAAAATTTTTAACTTTTAATTTTTAATTAATAAATTTTAAATAAAAAAATTCTTAAAAAGCTAAAAAGCTATAAACTAAAAAACTAGAAAAATGACAGACCGACATTCAGCAAGAAAAATTTTAAAAATACTAACCATTTCCATAATTTTATTATGTTTAGTATTTTATATTACATATGAAATACAAAAAATAATTTTTGGTCCAAAAATAGAAATTTCATTTCCAAAAAATGGTTCATTAATGACAAGTTCTTCAACAGAAATATTAGGTATCGCTAAAAATATAAAAGAGATTAGTTTAAATGATAGAATAATTTTTATAGATGAATTAGGAAATTTTAAAGAAGAATTATTACTTTCAAAAGGATATAATGTATTTGTAATAAAAGCCAGTGATAAATTTGATAGAAAAATAGAAAAAATAATTGAAATAATCAATAAAAATTAACTTGTCTGTCTGTGCCGAAGCTTCGGCAGATAGATAGTTTTTTAGTTTATTTTATTAAAAAATATTTTGCTAAAAAAATATAACCACTATTCGACTTATACACATGTCAAATGATTTAATCATGACACCGTAATTGTTTGATTGGCGTGGTGTAAAATGACACCATAGAAGGCATTAATTTTTTGCTCATAATGGAGCTTGATTCGACACTCAAACTCTTTTTCTTTTTATAAACTTTGTAGAGTTTCATTAATTTGACATCAATGTTTCTTTTAAACAAAGCTGGATTCAACGAATTAAAATAAAAATTAAGAATTATAAGAAAGGGCAAATACAAAATAAAATAAAAAATTATTAATTTTTCTGTCACTCTCATTAAAGAGAGTGACAAATTTTTAATTAAATTTTAAATTTTTGTTTTAACTTTTCTCATTTTTTTTAAAATAAAAATGTCTACGGAAGCGAATATATGTTCGTTTCCGTAGACAAGTCTAAAAATATGTAAACTTGGAATCAAAGTTGAATACAAAGTTGGATGTCGGACATCCAACTTTGAGGCCTTTCAAATTTATAAGAAATAAAAAAAACAAAGGGTTTTCGGCGGAGCCGAAAACCCTTTTATTTTTGTTTTCATGTTTTTATGTTTTAATGATTTCTGTCAAATGTCAAATGTCAAATGTTTTTTTATTTTCTTAAATCTTTATTTTTAATTCATAAATCATGAATCTTTATTTAAATTCCCAAAACTTTTTTTAAATCTTCCTCTGGAATTTCTTTTATTTGAACTTCTGATTTTTCTTTTATTTCTTCTTTTAATTCAGTTTTTAATTCCTCTTTTTTAATTCCTATTTCAATTTTTGGAATATTATCAGAAACAGATTTTTGAGATTCTATATCATTTTTTTTAATAATATTATCAAGAGCAGACCTTAAATCAGATAAATTTTTTGCACTCATTATTTTTGTTTGATTTATATTTTTTGTTAAATCATTTTGTTCTGTTTTGTTTGCAAAAACATCTTTTTTATAAAATTGATTTTGTACTTCTTCTTTTTTATTTTCTACTATTAACTTTTTAGCCAATTCTTTAAGAGGTAAAAAATCATCATCTAAATCTTCTTCCATTGATGGAAAATTTTTTTCAAATTTTATTTCTTCTTTTTTCTTAAATTCTTGCACGACAGATGTAATGGGCTCTTCTTTTTTTTTAAACTTTGGCACAGCAGATATAATAGGTTCTTCTTTTTTTATTTCTACAATAGAGGGAGATAATTTTTCTTCATAAACTTTTTTTATTTCAAATTTTTCTGTAAAATTTTGTGGCGTTTTTTCTTTATTAATTTGTAATATTTTTTCTTGATTAAACTTCCCTGCTTCTTTTTTTTCATATGTTTTATTTATTGGAGAAAAAGTTTGATAAGATTTTTTATCACTAGAATTATTAAAATTATTAGAATTATTAGAATTATTAAAATTATTTAAACTATTAATCGCAGTTTTTGGAATTATAGCTGATTTATATAAAATTTTTCCTTCATCAAACCATTTTTTAATTATTTCTTCAACTTCAGTTTTAGTTTTTGAAAAATTTTTTCTTGAACTATTTATTATTTCAGACTTATATGAAATTATTGGTTCTAAAAATGGAGGCAATGATGATGCAGAAAAAGGTATAGAACCAACGCCATCTATCATAAGTTTTAAATACATTTGAAACATTCCGAGATTTACTAAATCTTCTGCTGTAAATTGTGGAGCAAATTCTTTTTCAAGAACTTCGGCGTCATATGCTCCAACACGAAATGAAATCATAGTTCCAACGTTTCCAAAAACAGCAGCTCGGACTTCTTCAGACATTTGCTCAATATATTGATGAGCGATAGTAAGATTAAGTTTATATTTTCTAGCCTCAGAAAGAATATCTGCGAAACTTTCATTAGCAAAAGATTGAAATTCATCCACATATAAATAAAAGTTTGGTAAATTTTTTAAATTTTTTTCTGATACATCGGCGCGAGACATTGCAGCAAGATATATTTTTGTAATCATCATTGAACCAAGTAAATTCGCATTTGCCTCCCCCACTCTTCCTTTTGAAAGATTTATAATCAATATTTTTCTTTCATCCATTAATTGTCTAATATCAAAAGAAGATTTTGGTTGACCAACAATATTTCTTATTAAAGGATTTGCAGTAAATTGTCCAATTTTATTTTGAATTGCAGGAATAGCTTCAGCCGCCATTTTTTCTGTATATTTTGCAAATTCATCAAGCCAAAAACTTTTTACAGAAACATCTTTTACATTATCTACAATTTTTTTCCTATAATCTTTTTCGGAAAGCATTCTGTTTACACCAAGAAGGGTCGCATCAGGATATTCTATTAGGGCAAGAAGTGCATTAGTCAAAATATATTCCATTCTAGCAGACCAAGCATCAACCCAGATTTTTTTAAATGTGCTCATAAGACCAGCAACAACCAAATGTCTTTTATCAATTCCGATATCTTCAAGAACATTAAAAGAAACTGGATTTTCTACATCAAAAGGAGCAAAATAAACAATATCATTCATTCTTTCTGGTGGAATATAATTTAAAAGTAATTCAGCTGTTTTTCCATGAGGATCAAGAAAAGCCATACCTTCGCCATTTTGAATATCTTGAATTGCCATATTTTCAAGCAAAGTAGATTTGCCCATACCAGTTTTTCCAATAACATAAATATGTTTTGTTCTATCTTTTGCTTTAATACCAAATTTAACTCGTTTTCCGCGAGAATCAGTTTCTCCAAAATATGTGATTTTTTCTAGATCCATTAAAATTAAAATTTATTTATAAATTAATTATATCAAATTTTTTAAAGAAATAAAAGAAAAATATTTACATTTGACATTTAATAAAAAACATCAATTACTTTGAATTACAAAACTCAGTTTTGTTGCTCAATCTGGCTGAAAATTCTTGTTTTTTTTCTAAAAAACAAGAATTTTCAGCCAGATTGAGCATAATTTAATGTGTTTCGTAACTCAAAGTTACTCAATGTATATAAAAGTTAAAGTTATTGTTGATGCTAAAAAAGAAAAATTTATTAAAAAATCTGAAAATTATTTTATTATTTCTGTTAAAGAATCAACGAAAAGAAATTTGGCAAATAAACGAATTACTGAACAGTTTTTGATAATTTTGATAAAGATGCTACACTGAAAAAAGCCTTAAAGAAAGTAAATATTTTTTTAGAAAAATGGAAACATAAATATCCAAATTTTAAAAATAATTTTAAAGAAGGAAACATAGAATATTACTTCACGTACATTAATTTCCCCCCGAGTGTAAGAAGAATGATTTATACAACTAATGGTTTAGAAAATTTGAATCGGCAAGTTAGAAAAACTACAAAAAATAAATTATCTTTTGAGTCTCCTGACAGACTGCTTGATTATTTGTTTATGATTATTAAAGAGTTTGAAGAAAAAAATTGTTGAAATATCGTTAGCAAATTATAAAAAATTTAACAAAAATTAAAAATACCAGACACACTTTTATAAACGGTCCCGTGCATTATTTTGACAGTCTCGAATTACAGTCCCATTTATTATTTCCACCATCGTGGCAATAAATCTGAACATTTTTTAAACCTTTCTTTGGAAACTAAATTGCGATGATTTCGCATGAGATAGGGCAGATTTTTAATTCTAGTACTAGGATAAATGCCTATAATTTTTGCATTTTGATCAGCTATCGTAATAATCGTTTGCTTATCCATATCCACCCCCGCGTCACGCAAACCATAGTCAAATGTATCTCCAGTAATTTTATAACCGGAAAGATATCCGCCAAGACATTCGACGAAATATCCACCTATACCACAACTCGATCCGATGCACATAGACTCATCACCAAGCACATACACATAAAAATCTGATTTCGGCACCACATCATCGGGTGATGCCCAGACTGTATGCTTACCCACACCTTCAGCAGCCTGCATGCCCAAGGAGATAGTTTTATAATTCTTGGCGCCGAACGGATATTTTTGCCAGGCAAGCACACCGACAAGTGCAAATACAATTGTTGAGAAAATTAATACAATTTTTATTTTGCGCGTGAAATATCGATTCATACTCAATTAATTATTACCAACACGCCAATGCTAACATAATCACCCTTGCGCGCCCTTAATAAAATATTACATAGTTCATCCCAGCGATCAATCTCTGTCAAAGTTACGCACCCAGCCGATCGCGCGCCAGTATGAATATAGCGATCACCATTATGCCCGACACGAAACCACGTTTTTGCCATTTTTGACTCCGGATAATGTCCGCCACCTCGATGCGGAGCGTCTGGTATTTCAATATCATAGGAGCCTTTTTCCCATTGATTATTTTTATAGTCCGTTGCTTTATAAATTTTATTCTGAAAATATAATTCTTTCTTAGAAACAGAGTATGTCAGTTTCGCCGATTCAGTTTGCGGATTAGTTGCCACTAAAAACGGTTGCTCATCGCCCCCATATTTCAATGACGCCCGCTCACCGCGACGAATACCCTCCAAAATCTTGAAATATTGACGCCCGTTATAATTTCTTTCCAAACAAACCTTTAAATAACTTGGCAATGCGATTTCTTTTTTTATATTATCAGATACCGCATTCACCCATCCGCCCTCGATATTATCTACATACAACACGGCATCCTCGACTGAAATTTCGACAGACACCTCAAATATAGCTTTATTTTTAGTAATAAAATTGCGCAACTCTGTAACCTCTATTTTGCATATTTCTACTTTTACAGCATTAGCTTTCAAATCAATTTTTAAATTCAATAACCTACTACCGACATCATTAAATATCAAATCTTCTTCAATAATTTTTATACTGATTGGCAGATTGAAAATTTTATTATCACTCACAAAAGAACCAGCTGATAAATTTGGATT
>JBDRFT010000006.1:0-2535 GCA_043818495.1 bacterium
AATATAATTATTGAATTAAAAAAAGAGCTCGCTGTTAAAAAAGAAGCCAGTGATTTTTTTGGCGCTCAAAAAGATAAAAGTTTTGAAGGGATTATTAAAGGATTAGAACAGACATTTGGAAACAAGAAATTATACGCGACAATAGAGGATAAAGCGGCGCATCTTTTGTATTTTGTGATTAAAGACCATACCTTTACTGATGGCAACAAACGGATTGCTTCGTTTTTGTTTGTCTATTTTTTAGACAAAAATAATTATCTTTATAAAAAATTAGGCGAAAAGAAAATTAATGATAATGCTTTGGTCGCATTAGCCCTGCTTATTGCTGAAAGCGATCCAAAAGAAAAAGACGTGATGATAAAAATTATTAAAAATTTATTAAAAGAATAAACAAAAAAAATAATTAACAAAAGAATTTAACAAAAGAGTGTGAAAAGAGTGTGAAAAGAGATGACAAATTGTTTTGGATGATATAAGATTAGTTTAAACGAAGTTTTTATTTTAGAAAAGTATTTTTTAAATTTTTAAAAATCAAATTTTTTATGAAAGAAGAAATAATTTTACAAAATCAACAAGAGAGAGAGAAAGAGAGAGTTAGAAGAGTTAAGTGAAAAAGCTTTAGAAATTTTTAAAGAAAAATTAGATTCAATAGAGGAATTTGAAAAACATTTAAAAATTAATGATTTAGAAATAATTAAAGAAGCTACTTTGATTATTTATCAAATTTTTGACAAGGATTCAGATGATGAGTTTGATTTTACAAAATGGGGGAAACCTTTTGAAATAGGCATAGGCGATCCAAAGGATAAAAAAAAGTCTTACACTCACTTAAACATTGAACAAGAAATAGCTAAAAAATTAGGAAAAGATATTGTGGCAAAAATAAGGGGTCTTTTGTATTTGAATGAAAATAGAGAATTAATCATTTTTTTAGATTTTCAAGGGTGGAAAGGAAAATTTACTGATAATTTTTTAGGTGGGGATTGTGTCTTTTTAAAATATTTTCAAGAAATGTTAGAGCGTTATAAAATTAAAGAAATATATGAAGCAGGAGAAGAAAAAAGTAAAGAGCTTTTTAAAAGATTTGAGAAAAATGTTTGGGACACACAGACTTCTGCTTATGCTGAAAAAAAAGGAATGACAAATACTGAATTTTTAAGATGGCAATTAGAAAAATTAGAAAAAGAAACAAAAGAAGAAAAAGAAAAAAGAAAAGAAGAAAAAGAAGATATGGAAGAAAATTTTTAAAAATATTTGTAAGCTAAAAAATATTAAAAATAATTCAAATTGTTTTGTTTAAAGAAATAAAAATATGAAAAATAATAACAAGCAAATTACAATTTTTGAAGGCAAAAAAATTTATTGGAAAAAATCTTTTGAAAAAACATCCTTTGTATGAATTAAATAGTGTTTTCAGAAAAATATTTTTATCCTAATGATTTGTGGAAACCAAGATAAAATCAAATATTTTTAATTTTAATTGGTAGTTTCTAATAGATAAAATTTTTCAGACAAAAATAATAAATTGAAAATAGAGATAAATAAAAGATTGACAAAATTAACAAAAAAAATATAATAAATGTATGAATTATCAAATTAGTAAAACTTGTTGTTGCTGTTGTTGTAAACTCTTGAAAAGAGGTTGATTTAATTTTGTCTCATAATTTATTTATGCAATATCAACCTCTTTTCAAAAAGAGGTTTTTTGTTTTTAAAATTATATGGCCAGGTAGCCAAGCAGTCTAAGGCGTCGGTCTGCAAAACCGATATTCATGGGTGCAAATCCCATTCTGGCCTCATTAAAAAATTTGTCAGTTATAATGTTTCAAAATTAGAGCTGGTAAAATTTAAAAATAAAAATTTATGTTTGCTAATATTTTAGAATTAATTGGCAATACGCCTTTAATAAAAATAAATAAATTAAATCCAAATTCAAAAGTAAAACTTTTTGTTAAGCTTGAATATTTTAATCCAGGCGGTTCAGTCAAGGACAGAATTGCTTTAGCAATGATTAATGGGGCAGAAAAAAGAAAAGAATTAACAAAAGATAAAACAGTTTTAGAAGCAACAAGCGGCAATACTGGGATTGGCTTGGCTTTGGTTTGCGCGATAAAAGGATATAAATTATTTTTAACAATGCCAGAATCAGCAAGTTTGGAAAGAAGAAAAATTTTAAAAGCCTTTGGCGCTGAATTTTTACTTACTCCGGCTAAACTCGGCACTGACGGCGCGATTGAAAAAGCTTATGAATTAGCCAGAAAAAATAAAAAATATTGGCTATCTGATCAATTTAATAATAAAGATAATTTTTTTGCTCATTATAAAACAACTGGTCCTGAAATTTGGCAACAAACAAAAAATAAAATTACTCATTTTGTCGCTGGAATTGGAACCTCTGGAACTTTAATGGGTTGCGCGAAATTTTTAAAAGAAAAAAATTCTAAAATAAAAATCATTGGCGTAGAGCCTAATTTAGGCCACAAAATTCAAGGATTAAAAAACATGAAGGAAGCTTATAAGCCGGGAATTTTTGAT
>JBDRFT010000007.1:0-4212 GCA_043818495.1 bacterium
TTTTTTTTTATTTTTTAAAATAATTTTCTTTTATCTATTTAAAATTTTCAATGCCATTTTTATTCTGTCGCCTGTTTTTGAAATTTTCTTATCAATTTCTCTTAATGCATCGCGAGCGTCTTTTGAAGTATAACCGAGAGATTTTAATCCTTCAATTGCATCTATTTCATCCCTTAAACTTATATCATTGTCATCGTCTGGAATTAAAATTTTATCTTTGAGTTCAAGTACCATTTTTTCGGCAATTTTTTTTCCTATGCCAGAAACTTTTGTAAGATGAGAAGTATCCCCTTTTGAAATTGCTCTTTTAAGTGTAATTACAGAACTTATGTTTAAAATATTTAAAGCCGTTTTGGGACCAATGCCAGAAATAGAAATTATCATCTCAAAAAAATTTAATTCTTCTTCTGTTAAAAAACCATAAAGATCTAAAATATTTTCTCGAACAATAAGATGTGTAAATAGAGAAATTTTTTCTCCTTCTTGTGAAATTTCTTTTATTTCAGTAGTTATATAAATTTTAAATCCTATTCCACCAACTCCAACTATAAGAAATTTTTCATTTGTATTCCAAATTATTCCCTCTATTTTTGAAATCATTTTATTTTAATTTTTTAATAAAACTCTTTAATAAATCATTATACTATATAATTACAAAATACAAAGTTCGGTGTAAAAAAGTTAAAAAATCAAAACAAAAAGTGACTTTTTTTTATCAAAAATTAAAACTAAATAAATACGAAAAAACCAAAGGTCGAGTTTAGCAATCTCTCTCATTAATAGTTTACTCTTGCTCTTATAAACACGCTAGTTCAAGAACAACAAAAAAATCTTTGTGGAATGATTTCAAAAAAAATTTGAAATGTAGTTACAAAACATTAGTCGTAAATATAAATAAATGTTTTTTGTTAGTCCATCATTCTGGATACCTAATTATTTTTAATTAAATAATCCACAGGTGAAATCAAGTTTAATCCCCAATGTATTTTCTTCAAGTTAGAATTCTAGAATAAATTAACAAAAAAATAATTTTATAAAAATAAAAAAAAATGTTAAAAAAAGTAAAAAAATTTATTATTTCAAAGTTCACCATAGTGAACTTTGAAATAAATAAAAAACAAAAAAAATGAAAACAAAACTGTCAACGGAAAACACTAGGTAGTGTTTTTCGTAGACATATTTATAAATAAAAAAATAAAAAACTTCCAGAAATTTTCCAGAAGTTTTTTATTTTTAATTTATAAATAATTTATTTATTCAAAGCTATTTGATTCCCCACTTTTGAATCTATAATTGTTCTCCAACATTTAGATGATGAAAGCCAAGGACGACTTCCTTCACGCTCATATAGATATTTCGCATATGCCATATTACCTTCAAGAGTTTTAATATCAAGCCCTAATTTTTTTGATTTATCCATATGATAATATTCATTTATTTGCATAAGACCTAAATCACCTTTATTAATTTCTCCTCTTAAAATGTCACCATTTTTATCTAAATGTCTAAATTTAGATTCGCATCTAGCTATATCCACAAGGATTGGGGTATCTTTGAAATAAGCTTTTGCTTTTTTTTCTAATTCCTCTCTTGTTAAAACTTTGACTATTGTTTTTTCTTCTATTTTAGAAGAAAATTCTGATATTGTACTTATTGATACCGTATCAGCATCTGTCATTATTACACTTCCTCCATAAATTAAAGGAGACATAAATAAAGACATAATTATTATTTTTTTCATAATTAAATCAGAGATGTCTCTGATTTAACTCTATACTAGCATATTTAGGTAAAAAAGTCACGTGTTTTTCTATATCTGTTTTTTCGCGAAATATTTCATAAAGTATTTATGTTTAAAGAAATTCTATTTTATCTCCAATTTTTATATTATTTTTATCAGAATAAAAAGCTGGCACTTCCAAAACATATTTAGTTAAATATATTTCTCCGAAAATTTTTGGGTATGTATTTGATAAAATATTTTTTTCTATACCAATTATTTCAAAATTATCATTTATCCATAAAATATCTATAGGAAAATTTATATCCTTCATCCAAAAACCATAATTCCCCATTTTCTCAAAAACAAAAAACATAGCTCCCTCTTCAATAGATTTTTTTCCAGATAAACCAAGTTTTCTTTTACAATTATCGTCAGCAATATCTGCTAATAAAATTTTATTATTAATTTTTATTTCACATTTTGCATATTTTCCACAAATAGTTTCGTATTTTTCTATTTTTATATCACTTTGCTTTTCTTTATTATAATATTTATTGTCAAATAAAAATATCACAAATAAAATTAATAAAATTGATAAAAAAATATTGGTAATTTTTAATTTCATAAAATAATTATATCATTTTAAATATATTTCGCAGAAAAACACAGAAAAAATTTATTTTGATAATTCAAAGTTAATTAAATTTTTATAAATTTATATTTTGAAAATAAAAAATCAAAAAAGAAAAAAAAGGCGTCCTTCGGACGCCTTTTGTTTTGAAAATTATTATTAAATAATTTTAAACTAAAAATCTAAATCTCCCATTGCCTCATCTACGGTTTTAGTAATAGGCTCTTTTGAAGGGAAAATTCTTGGTTCTGCACCTATTGGCTCATCTATTTTTAAATTCACTCTTGAATTATTTTTCATTCCAACAACTCTCAAAAGTGTTCTTATTGCTTTTGCTGTATTTCCTGATCTTCCAATAACTTTGCCCATATCAACATTGTCTACGCTAAGGGTTAATAAAACACCCATTTCGTCCACTGTTCTTATAATTTTTACTTTTTCTGGAACATCAACTATTGCCTTTACAACAAATTCTAAAAATTTTAAATCGTTTTCCATTTTTTTTTAATTATAACTGATTTAACTTTTGCAGTAATTCGACCAGTAATTAATAAAACTGCTTATGAATATATTTTATCATAAACAAAAAACTATGCAATAGAGGTTAGTCATAATTTTATAAATTATTATCAAAAACAAATATAAAAATATGGCCCGCTCGCATGTTGCGAACGGACCATGTTTATTTTTTTTTATTCGCCTATCAGAAGTTCCTGACCTTCGTAAGCGGCGAATACTTTAGTTTTTCCATTATATTTAAGCACGATATCCTGCGTCGTCTTTTCGATCTCGGCAATCATTTTGTCTGATGATGCCGGATCGTGATGAAACAGCGCCATTCTCTTCACTTTGGCCTGAGTAGCAGCTTTTGCAACCGCCTTTGGATATGAATGTCCCCATCCGTGTCTCGGCACGCTCTCGATATTTCCTTCATAGACAGCCTTACTGTACTGGCAGTCCATGATGAGTAAATCGGCGTCTTTGATAAGTGCCAGGAGGCGGGGATCGGGATAATCCGGATCGTACGGTTCATTATCGGTTGCATACGCAAAGATAACGCCCTTATAAACCACTCTCCATCCATAGGTCTCCTGTGGATGATTCAGCTTCCGCGCCGTTACATGCGCTTCGCCGATAGAGAAGCTGAACTGATCATAAACATCATGACCCTCGAGCTGTTCAGTGATTTTCTTGATTTCCTCCCAAGAAACGGGGAACGTGGGTGAGTCCATCTGACCGCGAAGGCACTGCTCGGCATCCTTCATCCAGTTGGTACCACCATAGAAATGCCAGCGATTTTTCATGCCGGAATTCTTGTTTACATATAAAGGACCGAAAAACGGCAACCCTTGTATATGATCCCAATGCATGTGTGACAACAAAAAAGATATATCCAATCCGCCCTTATCGAACATCTCCTTGAAGAGAGAGTTGCCAAGCTCCCGTACGCCGGTACCCATGTCGCAAACGATCCTCTCTAGTCCGCAGATAAGCTCAACACAAAGGGTATTTCCCCCATATGTGGAACAAAGCGGAAACGGTTGTTTCTTCAAAAATTCGGCGACATTCTTCTCACCTGAATTCTTATATATCTCCAGTATTTCCGCCACCTTCTCCTCAATTTTTTTCGGACCAAGCGGGGCAGGAATGCTCCCGCGAACTCCCCAGAATTTCACTTTCATTTTTATTCCTCCTTATGATATCTAGGCTTAAAGCCAGGAAAATTCCTTTTTGAAATGCAATTTATTACAATATAAATTGTATGGAAAAACAAAAAAAGAAAAGAGGAAATTTCTCGCACCTCAATCAACAAAAGCGGGATAGAATAGAAGCCCTTCGCAATGAAGGTCATAATCAA
>JBDRFT010000008.1:0-9254 GCA_043818495.1 bacterium
TTGAGAAATATGAACATCATTATGCAAGACAAAAATGTTAATAATATTAATCAATTAAAAGAATTAATAAAGGTCACCAAAGATTTTGAATTTAAAGTAAAATCTTTAAAAGAAAAATATCAATGGATTGAAGAAGTACTAAAACATTAAATCATTAAAACATGAAAACATTAAAACAAAAATAAAAAGGGTTTTCGGCGAAGCCGAAAACCCTTTTTATTTTGTTTTTTTATTTTTTTTTCCATTTTTTTGACTTTTAATTTTTAATTTGATAAAATGAAAATGTGCAATTATTACTTACATCTAAAATTTGGAAAGAAGGAAAATATTATCTTGCTTATAATCCAGAACTTGATATAGCTAGTCAGGGAAAAAGTTTTGAGCAAGCAGAAAAAATGCTTAAAGAAGCGATTGACCTTTTTATTAATACCGCCAAAAAAATGGATACTACAAAAGAAATACTTAAAGAGTTAGGATTTATTCAAAAAAATAAAATATGGTTTCCACCTAAGGTTTTAATTTCTCCCATAGAATTAAAAATATAAAATGGCAAGAATTATTCCTCTTCATTGGCGAAAATTAAGTAAGATTTTTGAATTAGATGGATGGAATTTAGATCGAATTTCTGGAGATCATTTAGTTTTTATAAAACAGGATTTTATTCGACCAATAGTTATTCCAAAAGAAAAAGAAGTTCAAGTTTTTATTATAAAAAATAACTTAAAAACAGCAAAAATATCAAGAGAGAAATATTTTAATTTACTTAAAATTATTTTTTAGATAATTCTTTTAAAATTTTGTAATCTTTTTGACAATAGATATTTATTTGAATTTTTAATTTTTAAAACAAAGCATTTAACATTTAACAGAAGGTAAAAAAAATAAAAATAAAATAAAAATAAAAGGGTTTTCGGCGGAGCCGAAAACCCTTTTATTTTGCCTTTTATTTCTTTGTATTATTATTTTATATTTTACTTATTACTTTTTAAGTTTTTTGTCAAATATTGTTGTCAAATGTTTTTATAAAAGTTTTACAAAAGTTATCCACATTTTCCATAACATCATTTTAAAAATACTGATATACTTAATAAAGGCTCGAAGTGTTTTTATGGAAATATTTTTACCTTGAGCAAGTAAAAAAATAACCAAAAAAACATTATATTTATAATTTATTATAAATAAACAATTTATTAGTTTGTTTGATTTTTATCGATAAAAATTAAATTTATTTTATTAGAAATTTTGTTAAACAAAAATAAAAATAAAATAAAAAAAATGAGTAAACTTATTAGAATGAGTAAAGGTTTTACATTGATTGAACTTTTGGTTGTTATTGCAATCATTGGTATTCTTTCATCTGTAGTTTTGGCTTCTTTAAATACAGCAAGAAATAAAGCAGCGGATGCAGCTGTAAAAAATGGTTTGGCAAATACAAGGGCACAAGCAGAATTGTATTATGATGGAAATGGACAATCTTATGCTAATGTATGTACAAATACAACAGGAATCGTTTCTATGGTAGCTCAAGCTACTTCAACGGGGGGTGGTCCAGCAACAAACGCTTGTGTAAGCGATGCTACAGGATGGTCAGCACAGGCAAGTCTTAAAGGAGCAGGTGGTTGTTGGTGTGTAGGTAGTTCAGGAGCTTCAAAAGCAGGAACTTGTTTTACGACAATAGCTACGTCTTCTTGTCAATAATTTTTATTTTAATTAGAATTTTGTTTTCTTAGTTAAAATAAAATAAAAAAAAAGAAAAAATGGTTTTGCTTCGCAAAACCATTTTTTCTTTTTTTTTATTTTATTTAACATTTATTGATTTTGTATTTTTTGTTAAATGTTAAATGTTTATTCCATTTTTTTCTTTTATTTTTTAAAAAAAAAGATATAATATAAATAATGAAAGTTTTTAAAAAAAAATATGGTTATACTCTTATAGAAATAGTAATTGTTATTGCGATTATGGGTGTTTTATCAATTATTATTTATTCTTCATTTGATGTTTCAAAAGCACAAAGCAGAGACCAAAAAAGAGTTACAGATATAAAAAGTCTACAAATTGCGTTAGAACAATATTTTCGCATATATGGTATATATCCCACTTCAATAAATACACTTGTTCCAAATTATATTTCTTCAATACCGACAGATTCAAATAATAATTATGAAAATAATTACTTTCCAATTACTAAAACTTCTGGTTCATCAAATTGTATTTCATATCAACTTTGGGCAAAATTTGAAAAAAATAATTCATATTTAGATTCAAAAAAAGGCTTTGATTCTACTTTATCTACTTTACCACATATTATGTATGAATGCGGAAGTGGTCATAATAAAATAAATGCTTCATCCACAATTTTAATTTATGATGTAATGCCGTAAAAATAGGAAGTAAGATTTATGAACAAGATTTATAATTTTAGATTTTTAATAATTAAGAAATTAAGGGTTTAAATAAATTAAAAGTTAAAAATTTAAAATTAAAATTCAAATTACAAATTATAAACAAATTAAAAAAATAAATAATAAAAAATTATAAATAATTTGTAAATTAATAAAAAAAATAAATTTTAATTTTGCACTTTAAATTTTAACACATTTTAGACATTTAGGATTAACTCTGTTATTATAAATTTATAATGAAAAATCAAAAATTATCAAAAATTAAAGTTTTGAAACATTATTTTAATAAAAAATCATCAGTGATTTTAGCTTTTGTTTTTGGCTCTCAATCAAAAAATTTAGAAAGAAATTTTTCTGATTGGGACATTGCTGTTTATTTTAAACCAAAAAAATATTTGGAATTAGAAACAAAAGAAAATTATTTTGAAGAAAATAAAATTTGGTCGGATTTAGTGGATATTTTAAAAACTGATAATATTGATTTTTTAGTTTTAAATAGAGCACGACCAAGTTTGGTCTATAATGTATTAAGAATAGGAATTCCTTTAACATTAAAAGATGAAAAACTTTATTGGAAATTATTTTGTAAAACAAGTTATGAGGCAATAGATTGGTGGAAATTTGTTGAAGATTTTTGGAAAATAAAAGAAAAAGCAAGATCTTTTACTCCCGAAGCAAAAAAGAATATTATAGAATTATTAGATTTTTTAGAAGAACAATTTAAAGATATTGAAAAATTTAAAAAGTTAAACTGGAATACTTATCAAAGTAATAGAGACGAAAGAAGAAATATTGAAAGATGGGTAGAAAATTTAATAATGGCTTTTTTGGATATTGCCAAAGTTATTTTAGCATCAGAAAAAAGAGAAATTCCCCAAAGTTATAAAGATATTTTAAAAATATTTATTGCTTTTCACATTATTTCAGATGAAAAAACTGCTGAAAAATTTTCTGAATTTGCCAAATTAAGAAATATAGTTGCTCATGAATATTTGGATTTAAAATGGGAAAAAATTAAAAATTTTATTAAAGAAGCAGAAAAATTATACCCTCAACTTTTTAAAAAAGTTAAAAAAATAATAAAATAATTTTATAACAAAACCACATTTATTATTTTTATAAAATATGGAAACAAAAATTTAAAAAAATTTAAAACAAAAATAACTTGGTTTATTTTATTAATAATTTTACTTTATTATGCTATTCATAAATTTACTTATCATATTTATATTTGGAACAATTATCGGCAGTTTTTTAAATGTTGTAGTTTTGAGATACAATACTGGTTTGTCTATTATTAAAGGCAAATCAAAATGTTTTTCTTGTAGTAAAGATTTATTTTGGTATGAACTTATTCCCATAATTAGTTTTTTAATGCTTGATGGCAAATGTTTAAAATGTAAAAGTAAAATTTCTTATCAATATCCAATTGTAGAATTTCTCACAGGAATTATTTTTGTCGGATTATTTTTAAAGTTTAATTTGACATTACTTTTGCCTTTGTATTTTTTTATAGCTTTACTTCTTATTATAATGGCAGTTTATGATTTTAAACATAAAATAATTCCTGATGGTATGGTTTTTACTTTTATCGGACTTTCTATTATTATTTTTTTTTCCACACATTCGTTAAATGAACTTTTAAGTTTTCCATTATCATTAGATTTATTTGCTGGTCCAATACTTTTTGCTTTTTTTGCTTTTTTTTGGTTAATTTCAAAAGGAAAATGGATGGGTTTTGGAGATGCGAAATTAGGTTTAGGCGTAGGATTTTTATTAGGTTTTTCAGGTGGAGTTTTTGCAATAATTTTTGCTTTTTGGATAGGTGCGATTATTAGTTTAATTTTAATATTATTACAAAAAATAAAAATTTTTAAGTTTAATTTATCTTTCAAAAGTGAAATACCTTTTGCCCCTTTTATAATACTCGCAGTGTTTATACAAATTTTTACTTCATGGAACCTTTCTCAGCTTTTATTTAGTTGGTAGAAATAAAGAATTATGAAAATAAAAAAAACAAAAAGTAATAAGTAATGAGTAATTACAAATTATTACAAACTACGAATTATTTTATTTATTTCAGTTTTAAAAGTTTAAACTAGCAGTTTCAGTTTAAAAATTATGAAAATATTAAAGAAGAAAATAAAAAAACTATCAAATACCAACTACCGATTACCAAACAATTTTGGTTTTACTCTTGTAGAACTTCTTATCACTATCAGTATGTTTGTTCTTATTACTGGTGTGGTATTAGTTAATTCAAATAAATTTGACAATACTATACTTTTACATAATTTTACATATGATATCGCTCTTACTATAAAACAAGCACAATCTTATAGTGTAAATGTTAAAGAAAATATTTCAGGTTCATTTAATAGTGAGACGGGACAAGGTTATGGAGTATATTTTGATATAGATACAACAGGGTCTAAAACAAATTTTATATTATTTAATGATTTGGTAAATAATATTGGTAATAATAATCCTGATAAAAAATATAATAATGAACCAAATGGTGTTAAGTCTTGCCCAATAGACAATATTGAATGTCTACAAAAATATTCTATGAAAAAAGGAACATTTATAAAAAGTATTTGTTCTGGCGCAAATGAAATAAATTGTACTGAGGCTAAACAACTTTCAATTTTATTTTATAGACCAAAACTTGATGCTCGCATATACATTGATGGCGCTGGAGCACCTCAATCTTATGCTAGAATAGTATTATCTTCAACAAGTGGCGCAACATCAAGTGTTATAATAACTTCAATAGGGCAGATATATGTGAAAAACAATTGAGTTTGACAATTAACAATTAACAATTAATAAATAAAAAATTAAGAAAAAAAATTTAAAATTAAAAATTAATCCATAATTCATAATTAAAAATAAAATTTATGTTTAAAAAACTTTTTTTTCAAAATGTCAAAGGTCAAATGTCAAAGGCCAAATATTTTTCAAGGGGTTTTTCTCTCGTGGAAATGCTCGTTGCTATTGGTATTTTTATGTCTATTATGACTTTAGCTATTACTGCTTTAATTACTATAATAAGTGTAAATAAAAAAGCGCAAATAATAAAAAACACTATGGATAATGTAACTTTTATTATTGAAGATATATCTCGAAATATGAGAACAGGAACTGAATATTGGTGTTCACCAAATGGGACAGATTTTCCTGAAAATAATAAGGATTGTTCTGATGGTGGTAAAGCAGTAAAATATAAAAATATTTCTGACATTGATATTGTATATAAATTTGATAAAGCTTCTGATAATATTCTTACAAAGAGAGAAGGGACCGACCCAGAAAAAGTTTTAATTTCCAAAGATTCAAATGTTAATATTGATAATATGACATTTTATGTAATAGGGGCTGATGATGAATCAAATGCAGAGATGAGCAAAAGAACTCAACCAAGAGTAATTATTACTGTTTCGGGTAAAATTTCAGCGAAAGGAAGCGTGGACACAACATTTGATTTACAAACGAGTATTTCACAAAGAATGAGACGGGAGTAGAAAAAAATAAATACAAACACAAACACAAAAAAATAATAAAACAAAAATAAAAAAATAAAAAACATAAAAATTATGTCAAATATCAAATATCAAATATTAAATGTTCAAAAAGGTTTTACTCTTGTAGAATCTCTTGTCGCCATTTCTATTTTAATGATTGCGATAGCAAGTCCTATGATATTAGCGCAAAAAGGTTTATCAACGGCAACTTTGTCAAAAGATCAAATGATAGCTTCTTTTTTAGTGCAAGATGCAATTGAAGCCGTTAAAAATTTTAGAGATCAAATAGCTGTAAGTCAAACTTCAGTAGATTGGTTGGTAGGAAATGGGGCTGAATTTTTTGTAAATTGTATTTGTGATAGCGAAGATACATGTAATTTTGATTCAAGTAGTTTAAAATTTTGTAATATTGATACAACATTTTCTACTTGGAATCAAAACTCTATAACAGTGGGGTCTCAAACAAGTCTCATTCCATTAAAAATTTCTTATTTTGATTCAAAATTTTTAAAATATGATTATATAGGTAGCACAGATTCAAAATTTTTTAGATATATAAATATTAAAAGAACATCAAATCCTGATGAAGCACTTTTGAGTGTGAGAGTTTCTTGGAATTCTCCTCAAGGAATACAAAAAATAGATATTCAAAATTTTATTTATAATTATTCTGGAAATTTATAAAATGAATAAATTTTTAAACTTAGATTTTTTAAAATATATGAATATGAATTATGGAAAAAAAAATATAAAACAATATTTAAAAATAAAAACGACAAAAGGTTTTGCTATTCTTTTTGCAGTTCTTCTTTCAAGTTTTCTTATTACTTTAGGCGTGTCTATTTTTAGTATTTCTTTAAAAGAAATTCAAATTACCACATCTTTAAGAGATTCTCAAATTGCATATTATATTGCAGATTCTGCTCGTGAATGTGCACTTTATTGGGATATAAAAAAAGGAGCTTTTCCTGCTTGTTTAGATGATACTTGTTCTGTTCAAAATCCGCAAATAAACCCAATAACTTGTAATGGTAATGATATTTTTTTAATTTTTATTTTTGATAATAATTTATCTTATACCACAAATAAAACAGATTTTTTTCAAGCTTCTTCAACTTCATCATCAACACCAATTTCTGATATAAAAATAATAAAAGAATTTATTGATCCTAATATAGTAACAACAATAGAAGCTCGTGGACATAATACAGGAATTTTAGGAAGAAGAGTTGAAAGGGGAATTCAAATGATAAATAATGAGTAATTAATTAATAATTTTTTTCTTTTTTGAATAATCAGTTTTTAATCTTATAAACTGAAATATAATATAATTTATAGAAAATAAAAAAAAGCGAATAAAAAAATATAAAATTATTTGATTTGTTTTTGTATGAAAAATTTATAAAAAATTAATAAACGAAAAATAAATTTAAAAGAAACAGAAAGCCGAGCAGAGAAATGGTTAGAACTAATAGAAAAAACTTTTACTTTCGCTTATTATGCACGCAAAGAGTTTGTTCTTGGTGGTTTGAATAAGAAAAGAGAAATACTATCAGCATTTGGGCAGAACTTTACACTAAAAGACAAAAATCATATATTTTAGGTGAGACGGTCAGTGGTTATCTAACATCCGTGCGATCTAAAATTTTGAATCCATCTATAACAGCTTCACACAGAAAATCTTCGAGCTGGCTTTGATCATCTTTGGTTTGGGCTTTATAAAGATATGTGTAGTAAAGCTGTTTTTGTTCTTGACGTATAATGGCAGGGGCAAAATTTGCACTAAGTAGTATTGCGTTCATAAGCAAACGACCAACACGACCATTGCCATCTCCGAATGGGTGGATTTGTTCAAACTTACTGTGAACACCAGCGGATAAGGCAACAATATCCTTAGTTTTTTCATTTATGCGAGTCATTACTTCAGGTATCAATTTTGGCACACTCATGTAGTTCGCTGTTGGTAAATTAACACCTGTAATTCTGACCCCGTGATTACGATATACGCCGGCATCTGGACGAACGCCGTTCATGAGTATGCTATGGAGTTTAAGTACCAGGGCTTCATCAACTTTTTCTTTTTTTGCAATATGATCAAACAAATAATTCAAAGCCGTCTGGTGATTTTTTGCTTCAAGTTGTTCAGTCAAGCTTTTATTTGGCAAAGCGGCGTTGTCAAAAAGGATCGCGGCTGTATCGGGCTCAGTAAGTGTACTGCCTTCAATGCTGTTGCTGTGGTAGGTGAGTTTCAAAATAAACTGATCACGAATATCTGGGTTGTTCAGAATTTCATTTATAACACTTTTATATTCTCCGGACTTTTGTTGGAGGGCTTGTTTTTTTGCTGTCAGTTGATCAGGGGGGATTATTTTCTGTCCGGTCACTTCCAAAAACAGTTCATCAATGGAAGCCTGCATTTTTGGTCGGGGATTGGATCTTCCGGTCCACCAACTGTTAAAAGCAACGAAAGACACACCAAATCTCTCGGCTAGTTTAGTCTGGGTTAATCCCAGCATTTTTTGAATTATTTCTAGTTTTTGACGTGTGTTCATAATAAGCAAATTTAGCTTGTAATTGATACTTATTATATTACCAAACTTTATAAAGTTATGCAAAATCAAATAACTTTATAAAGTTATAGACACCGAAATCAAGGGGGAAATGGGTAATCAAAAATTAGGTCAGATTACTAGATAACCAGAGTTAGAATTGCACTTTTTCTTACAAGCGATGAGCCCTTTCTTATAACTGGGGTGGCTATCGGGAGTTTCTCCTTACAGGAGCAGTAGACCTTTCCTATTTTTTCGCCATAGTAATGGCTCATAAATATAGGAAAGGTTTTCAACTCCCGAACACGAGCAAAGCAGTTTGCTCGTTTAGCCACCCAAATAAAATAAAATAAAAAAACGGCTATGCCGTTTTTTTATTTTATTTTATTTGGGTGGCTATCGGGAGTTGAACCCGAACAAAGAGTTCCACAAACTCTTGTGCTACCGCTACACCATAGCCACCATTTTTATTAACTTAGTTATAATTTTTAATTAAAAACAAAATTATAATTATTTATTTATAATAGCAGATTTTTATAAAAATTCCATAAAAAATGGGAAAATTTTTTTAGTAAAAATGTTTAAAAAAATAATTAATTTTTTATTTTTTTTTAATTAAATTTTTTAGAAAATTTGAGAGAAAAAAGGGGGCGGGCGGGGGTTGGGGGGGGACCCCCAAACACCCCCCCCCCCAATTTTATATAAAAATTTATAAAAAAATTAAATAAAAAAAAAAAAAAAAATAAATATTTTTTTAAAAAATTTTTATAAAAAAAAT
>JBDRFT010000009.1:0-6778 GCA_043818495.1 bacterium
TATATCATATAGTAGTAATTTATTTTCTTATTACTTATTACTTTATTATATCATTTGAATATCAATTTGTTAATACTTACTTACTTACTTCGGATGAGCTAGTTGGATGTCCGACATCCAACTCATGTCCGACATCCAACTCACCACTTAACTTACTCTTCTCAGTTGGATGTCCGACATCCAACTGGCTAGTTTTTCTAACTCCTTAGTTGGATGTCGGACATCCAACTTGATTTTACCCTTTATTTATTATTTATTATTTATTACAAATTATTTTTTTATTAAAATATCAAATATCAATATTCGCCATTTTTGCATTTGATTGTATAAAAGCTTTTCTTGACGGAACATCTGTTCCCATAAGCATATCAAATATTTTATCTGCTTCATATGCATCTTCAATAGAAACTCTTTTCATCATTCTTCTTTTTGGGTCCATAGTTGTTTCCCAAAGTTCTTCCCAATTCATTTCTCCCAAACCTTTATATCTTTGAACTGAAATTTTTGGAATTTTTTTTACCCCATCTTTTTCATTTACATTTTCATTATCCGCGTCATCATCTTTAGTATCTGCGTTCATCTGCGTGTTTAATTCGCTTTCATCCGCATCTAAGTCATTAATAAAAATTTTTTCTGTTTTAAAAAACGCAATTTTTTCTTCTTCTGTATAAAAATAATGCGTTTCTTTTTTAAATTTAATTTTATAGAGCGGAGGTTGTGCGATACAAATATGTCCTCCAATAATAAGTGGTTTAAAATATCTATAAAATAAAGTAAGAAGAAGTGTTCTAATATGCGCTCCATCAACATCAGCATCAGTAGCAATAATTATTTTATGATATCTTAATTTTTTAATATCAAATGTATCACCAATAGCAGTGCCGAGTGCAACAATAAGATTTTTAATTTGTTCGGAATCAAGCATTTTATCAAGTCTTGCTCTTTCTACATTTAAAATTTTTCCTCTCAATGGAAGAATGGCCTGTATTTTTCTATCACGTCCCATTTTTGCTGTTCCTCCCGCAGAATCTCCCTCCACAATAATAAGTTCTGATTCTTCGGCATCTTTACTCTGACAGTCTGCAAGCTTCCCAGGCAATGTCATTCCTTCAAGTGCTCCTTTTCTTAAAATAGAGTCTTTTGCTGCCTTAGCGGCTTTTCTGGCCCTAAGGGCCAAAAGGACTTTAGAAATTATAGATTTAGCATCATCTGGATTTTCTTCAAGAAATATATTAAAAGCTTCTCCAAAAACTTCTTCCACTGCACCTCTTGCTTCCATAGAACCAAGTTTTACTTTTGTTTGTCCTTCAAATTGAATTTCACGAATTTTTACAGAAACCACAGCAGTTAAACCTTCAAAAACATCATCTCCTATAAAATTATCTTCATTTTCTTTTATAAAATTATTTTTTCTAGCATAATTATTTAATGACCTTGTGAGAGAAGTTTTAAAACCTGTAATATGAGTTCCTCCTTCTGAAGTTTCAATATTATTAGCAAATGCCATCAATCTAAAAGAAATATCATCTACATATTGTAAAGATATTTCTACAGATTCAACTTCTGTAGTTTTTTTCTCAATATAAAAAATTTTTTTATGTACTGGTTTTTGGAATTGATTATAAAACTTAACAAGAGACAAAAGACCTCCTTCAAAATAAAATGATTGAGACGGTGCTTCCAAATTTAATTCTGAAAAATAAAAAATTTCTTTGTCGTCAATTTTTTCTGTAATTCCTCTTCCGTCTATCGCAGAAATTCTCAAACCTTTTACAAGATACGCTTGTTGTCTCAAATGAGAAATAGTTTTATTAAAATCAAAAATAATTCCTTCTTTAAAAATTTCTGAATCTGGTTCAAAAATAACTATTGTTCCGTGATTATTTGTTTTTCCAAGTTTTTTTACAGAAGCTTTTATTTTTCCTTTTACATATTCTTGAACGTAAATAGAATTATCTTTATGAACAAGGACTTTCATATAAATAGAAAGTGCGTTCACAACAGAAGCTCCTACTCCATGAAGTCCGCCGGAAACTTTATATTTTGTTTCTTCTCCGCCAAATTTTCCCCCAGCATGTAAGACGGTCATAATAGTTTCAAGCGCGGAAACTTTTGTTTGTTTATGAATATCCACAGGAATACCTCTTCCATTATCTGTAATTCTCACTCTATTTCCCGGTAAAAAAACAACTTCAATATGATTACAAAAACCATTCATCGCTTCATCGCGAGAATTATCAAAAATTTCTGTAATTAAATGTTGCAGACCATCGGGCCCTGTTGTTCCAATATACATTCCGGGCCTTCTTCTAACTGGTTCTAATCCTTCAAGAACCTGAATAGAACTAGCATCATAATTACTTTGTTTTTTAATATTTTCTGCTTCTTTTTTATTTTCTTTTTTTAATTTTTTTGACATATTAAAATAATTTAACTATTTTTTTTATATTTTAATTATAGCAAATTTTTACAAAAAAAGAAAATAAAAAAAATACAAAAACTAAAAAATATGAAAGGCGGTTTTGCGAAGCAAAACCGCCTTCCGTATTTTTTAGTTTTTGTAAAAATTAAAAATTTTAAAATTATAAAATTTTACTCACATTTTATAATATTTTTATTTTAAAAAATATCATTTTTAATTTTTTCTATACATTTTGTAGCTGCATCTTGTCCTCCAAATCCAAATGAAAGTCCAAGCGCTAAAGAAACTGCTATTACAATTCCTGTGAACAAAGTATTGATAAATGAAACTGCAATACCAAGTTGCATTATTGCCGCAAGAATTGCAAATATCCATATTGCCCATTTAGTAATTTTGCCTGCAAAATTTACTGATTTCATACCAATTGCTTTTGCTGCTCCCACTACTACTTTTTGCATAGCTTCAGCAACAATAGCCGCGATAAGTATTATAAGCACAGCAATCATAACTTGTGGTAAATATACAAGCACTACATTACTTAAAAATGTTGTTGCTTGTGTCAATCCCAAAACATCAAAAGCTGCTACTAAAAACCCTATAATACAAAACCATTCTGCTAATTTACCAAGAAAATATCCCGAATTTAATTTTAAACCTGTTTTTTCAACTACTTTTTCAAATCCAATTGCTTTCAAAGCATCGTCCACTTTTGCAAATTTAATTAACTTTTCTATTGCTTTAAAAAGTATTGAGCCTATTATAAAACCTACAATAGTTATAAAAATAGCTGCTAATAAAGTAGGCAAAAATTTTGCAATACCAAGCCAAATACTATTTAAAGAAGCTGTTAAAATATCTCCCCATGTAATTATCATAAAATTATTTTTAATTAAACTAATAAATCAAACTTGTTTAAATTTTACTAAATTTAAACACTTTAACACATTTGCGAAATATTTTTTATATTTTGCAAATAATAAAACTGAAATTTTTTAGATTTCAACAACCTTGTTTTTTTATATTACTATTATAGCAAATTAATAATCAATTTGAAAACTATTAGAAAAAGTAAAATGTTGATAATTAAACTTCCCTATAAGGAGCTTTTTTAATAATATTCATTATTTCATCTTCAGAATCTACTATTTTAAAAATTTTTAAATCAAACATACTTATCGTTTTATATTCTGTAGCCATTTTTTGCTTAATTAAATCTAAAAAAGGTATCCAAAATTCTTTTCCTACTAAAATTACAGGGGTTTTATTTATTTTTTTTGTTTGAATTAAATTAATTATTTCAAATAATTCATCAAAAGTTCCAAAACCTCCGGGAAAATATATATAAGTTTCTGCCGCAAAATATAATAATGTTTTTCTACTAAAAAAATATTCAAATTTTACATATTCTGTCAAATATTTATTCATAGTTTGTTCATTAGGAAGTTTAATAACAAAACCTAAAGAATTACCTTTTGCTTCATATGCACCTTTATTTGCCGCTTCCATTATTCCGGGACCTCCACCAGTAACAATTGTATATCCAAGTTCTTTAACTATTCTTGATGCAAGTGAAACCGCTTTTTTATAATAAATATTATTTTTATTAAATCTAGAAGACCCGTAAATACTTACTGACCTAGGATATTTTTTTATTAAATTATACCCTTTATCAAATTCTTTTCCTGTTATTTTTTCTTTCTTTTTAATAATTTCTTCTATTTTTTTACGAGTAAGAAATTTAGTATTTATTTGATTATTATTTTTCATTTTATTATTTTTTTATTATTATAATTTAATTTATAAAAGCATAGCACAAATAAAATTATTTTGATAGGTTAAAAAAGTTAAAAAAAGTTAAAAATTTTGAAACTGAATTTTAAATTTTGAAACTAAAAAAATTTAAAAATCTGGTCACTCTCTCTAAAAAGAGTGACCATGTAGAAAAAATAAATTGTTGGGGAAGGGAATTTTATAAAAGTAAAAAAATGTTAAAAAAAATAAAAAAATTTGTTGCTCTCCCTAAGGAGAGCAACAAAAAAAACAAAGGGAAAGTTTTTTACATGCTCTCTTCAAGGAGAGCAACTGAATAAAAAAATTAAAAGGGTTTTCGGCGGAGCCGAAAACCCTTTTAATTTTGTTTTAATGTTTTCATGTTTTAATGTTTTAATAATTTTTATTTTTAAAAAACTTCGTCACTCTCATTGATGAGAGTGACGAAAATATAATAATTTAATTTTATTTTTTTCTATTTTCATATTTTTAGACTTGTCTACGGAAACAAACATATGTTCGCTTCCGTAGACATTTTATTTTAGAAAAAAACTAAAAAAATTAAAACAAAAATTTAAAATTTGATTAAAACTTCGTCACTCTCATATGAGAGTGACGAAAATATAATAATTTAATTTTATTTTTTTCTATTTTCATATTTTTAGACTTGTCTACGGAAACAAACATATGTTCGCTTCCGTAGACATTTTATTTTAGAGAAAAATTAAAAAAAATTAAATTATTTATTTGTCAAAACTAAAGAATAAAAGGGTTTTCGGCGAAGCCGAAAACCCTTTTATTCTTGTTTTAATGTTTTCATGTTTTAATAATTTTTATCAAATGTTAAATGTTTTTTATTTTCCTAAATCTTAAATCTTTTTTTATATTGTATTTATCTCTTTTTTTTGCTATATTTTTTATTGTTAGAGTCAATAATTTAATTTTTATGCGCGATTAGCTCAGGTGGTTAGAGCGCGTCACTGATAATGACGAGGTCTCAAGTTCGAGTCTTGAATCGCGCACTACATATGATATAATTAAATTATTATTAAGTTTAATTATAGAAATAAAAAATAGTTTCTATTTATAAAAATATGGAAGAAAAAAAAGAAAATTGTGAATGTAATAAAGATTGTAAATGTGGTGAAAAATGTTTTTGTATTTGTAAAAAATATCATAAATATAAAAAAATATTTGCCCTTATTATAATAATTATTTTGATATTTCATATTATTGATACATATGAAAACGGAAAAAAGATAGATACTCAAAAAGATACTATAAATGTAAATGGTAAAAGCGAAATTATTGTAAAACCAGATATAGCAAATATTTCTTTTTCAGTAAAAGAGGAAAATATGGATATTGCAAAAGCAGTTGATATTGTAAATAAAAAAATAGTAAAAATAATAGAAAATTTAAAAACAAATGGAGTTAATGAAAAAGATATAAAGACTACGGGATATAATATTGAGCCAAAATATGATTATATAAAAACACAATCTTATCCATATAACGGAAAACAAGTTCTCGTTGGTTATAATGTGATACAAAATATTGAAATAAAAATAAAAGACCTTTCAAAAGTGGGTAAAATAGTCGCTGATTTAGGAACTCTAGGAATTACAGGGATGAATAATTTAAATTTTACAAATGATAAATATGATGATTTGGAAAAACAAGCAAGAGATGAAGCAATAATTCAAGCTAGAAGTGAAGCAAATAAACTTGCAAAAGCACTTGGAATAAAACTTAAAAATATTGTTGGATATTCAGAAGGAATACTTCCTCCGCCTTATTTGAGTAAAAATTTTTATGATATGGAAGTTTCTGCGATGGACATTACACCCGCTGTTTTACCAACAGGAGAAAATAAAATTATTTCAAATATTAGCATTACATATGAGATTGAATAATTTTTAATTAGCAAGAAAAATAAAAAAATATTAAAATAAAAATTAAAAAAGGGTTTTCGGCTTCGCCGAAAACCCTTTTATTTTTTTTAATCAATTTTACTTGGATATACGATATCCAAATTATATACAAATTATTTTTTTAGTTTATTATTTAAAAAGCCAAAAAGCAGAAATAAAGATTTATGATTTATGATTTAAGAAAACAAAAAAACATTTGATAACAACAATTGATAAACACATTTGACAGAAAACAAAGCAAAAAGGTTTTCGGCGGAGCCGAAAACCTTTTTGCTTTGTTTTTTTTATTTTACAATTTTTATACTTGTCTACGGAAGCGAATATATGTTCGCTTCCGTAGACATATTTAAAAACAAAAAAATAATCAGTAAAAAACTAATCAAAATTAGTAGCCGTGGTTAGAATTATAGCAAATTTAATTTCAATTTTTTCACCAAAATAAAATGTCTACGGAAAACACTACCTGGTGTTTTCCGTAGATATTTTTGTTTTAATAAAAATCTATAAAAATAAATTTTAAAAAAAATAAAAATTTTTTTTAAAATTTGTCCTCAAATAAATTTTAAATTTTTTTTATTTTTAAATTTTAAAACAAAATAAAAAAAAATATTCATACTAATAATTTTAAATTTCAAAAGTGATTTAATAAATA
>JBDRFT010000010.1:0-22858 GCA_043818495.1 bacterium
TATAAGCACTGAATATATTTTCAAGGAGTTCATAGTATCCTCGAACTTCCTGTTTATCCCTATCTTTAAATTTTTGCATTGAAAGACCTCGCATTAATTTATCGACATCTTCATCTGAAAGTTTCGCTCCCTCAATACGAGTTGATGCTCCGGTAGAAGTAATAAGGACAGATTTTTTTAGTCGTCCTAATACTTGCGGATTGAGCGATGCTCCTCCAACCCAACGGCCCTTAAGCTCATCAATTTGGTTCACGAGTGTCCAGATCTTTTGTGATATATTTTTGATGCGTTTATTAAGATGATCCATAATTTAATCTAATATATCTGATATATGAGATTATATTAGATTACGTTTTATAAAGCAAGCACTTTTAGAAGAGGGGTAAATTTAATTGGTTAATAAAATTTACAAAAACAGTAAGAATACTCATTCTAAAAAAGAGAAAAGAAAAAGCGAGCAGTACCTTTATGTCAAATGATTTAATCATGACACCGTAATTGTTTGATTGGCGTGGTGTAAAATGACACCATAGATGTTGAATAACGCTACGTTCTGATATAATATAAAACATATGCAGATTAAATTACATAAAAATGCCAAAATAACATTAGCAATCAGACAACAAACCAAAGATTCTAAAAAAAAGAAAACTATTTAGCAAAGAAATTCAACCTTAGCTGGAACACTGTTGCCAAGTGGAAAAAATCTAACAAAGCAGAAAACAAGTCTTCTCGTCCACAAAACAAAAAAACTAAAAAAAATCAAAGGGATCTAGAATTCTAACTTGAATTGCAACACCTTTCATAAACCTCACTGAGTGTTTGCCATAAGAAATTTTCTCGGTGTGTGATTCATTTTTCATCACTTTGTTTTAATTCTCTTTGGCTACTAATAATAGTAGCAAAAGTCAAAACCTTTTGGGTAGTACTTAGCATGTACTCATTTGCATGTACTCGTCCATAAGACCCACCGCACTATCACACAATGAATCAACCCCCAATATAACAATAGCATATGAAAAACAAAAAAAAACAACCAAAAGTGGTTATTGAAAAAGAAGAAAAAAAACTATTTCATAAGCAAAGTTAATTTATAGAAAAAAAATAAAAAATTGATATAATCAAGCTTGTCTTTTAAAAAAATAAAAAATAAATTATTATAAAATGTCAAATCTTGTAATTGTTGATTTGTGTTAAATGTTAAATGTTTTTTTCCTTTTTATTTGTTATAATAATTCTATGTCCTTTTCTTTTTTTAAAAAAAAACCTACCGTATCTTTTGTTTTTGATATAAGAGATGCTTCTATTTCTATAGCCGTAGCCAAATTTAAAACAGATGAAAAACCAGAAATAATTTTATGTCAAAATTTTGAATTTAAATATCAAGAATTAAAAGATTATAAAAAATATATTTCTTCTATGATAGAAACTTTAGACGAAGCCATCTTTTCTATTAGAAAAAGTTTAGTAAAAATTAATAATAAAGAAAAAATTGGAACACATTATTTTTTTATAGGTTCTCCGTGGAGTATTTCTCAAAGTAAAATAATTAAAATTATTAAAGATAAAATTTTTGAAATAAATAAAAATCTATTAGAAAAAATAATTAGTAGTGAAGAAATTATTTTTGAAAAATCTTTAGAAGAACAAACAAAAAAACCAGATTGGAAAGTTTTAGAAGAAAAAATAATTGTTTCAAAATTAAATGGATATAAAATAGATAATATTTTAGGAAAGAAAGCTGTAAATCTTAGTTTAGAACTTTTTGTTTCTTTTACGCCGTCTGAAATAAAAAATAAATTAGAATATTATATAGATAAAAAAATAGGCAAAAATATTAAAAGACAAAATAATTCTTGTATTTTATCATCATATTCTTTTTTAAGAGATTTATATTCAGATAAAAATGATTTTATTTATATAGATATTGGTAAATTGATAACAGATGTTTATATAGTTCGGGAAGACATTATTTTTAATATTGCGTCTTTTCCATTTGGAGAAGAAAATATAATACAAACTTCTTTAATGAAAACTAATCTTTCTAGAGATATTTTTCTTTCTCATATAAATATCGGTCAAGATAAAAAATTTGAACTCGTCTCGCATAATAATGGAAAAGATTTATTAAAATCAGGATTTGATATTTGGGAAAATAATTTAGAAGATATTTTGTCAAAAATATGTGCTGAGACAACACCAAATAATATATTTATTATTACAAATAGCGTCATTTCTAATATTCTCGCAAAAGAATTGATAAATAAAAAAAATAATAAACAATTTAAAATATTAAATTCAAAAACAGAAATATCAATTATTGAAGAAAATATTTTAAATAATTTTATACTAAATGGTAATGCTTTTATAAATGAACCTTATATTAAAATGGATTTAATATTTTTAAATAAAAGTTTAAAAAGTTAAAAAGTAAAAAAGTTTATAAACCCCCACACCAATTATTTTTTATTTAAAAAATAATTGGTGTGGGGGTAAAGTAGAAAGTTAAAAAAGATTTAAGATTTAAGAATTAATAAAAGTTAAAACAAAAAAAATATTTAATATTAAAAATAAAATTAGTAAATCAATTAAATAATAATTTATAATTTCTGCGTGAAGCCTGACTGCGAGCCTCGCTCAGGCAGGTCCGCATTAGTCTGCGTGAAGCCTGACTGCGAGCCTCGCTCAGGCAGGTCTGCATAAGAATAAAATGAAAAAAACAAAAAAAATAATTAGTGTGGGTTTATTAATATTATTGGTCATTAGTATTCATTAGTATCAGTATCATCATTTATTTATGAAAAAAACAATACAAGACATATATATAGTTAAAAAAAATATTAAAATTCTGGAAAAAGATTCGACAGAAAATAATTTTTCTGTTGAAAAAAAAATACCTGATGAGGAAAATTTTTCTGATAATTTAATTAAAAAAATTCCGTTTAAAAATATTGATGATGAAGAAAAAATAAATACCGATAATACAGATAAAATAAACGATGATGAATATATAGAAGAAAAAAAATATATAACAAAAGATTTTTTGTTCCTTCTTTGGATTATTTGTATTGCTTCTATTGCAGTTTTACTTTTTTTATTATCCTCAACTTTTGCAACCGCCGTTCTTACAATTACTCCGAGAAGTGAAAATTTTATTTTAAATGACACATATATTATTTCATCTGATAAAAATAATGCCGATAATTTACATTATGAAACAATGACTATTGAGAAAGATTTATCAAAAATTTTAGAAACAAATGATGAAGAATTTGTTGAAAGAAAAGCGATAGGCAAAGTTATTTTATTTAATAATTTTAATATTTCTCAAAAACTTATAAATAATACGAGAATAGAAACAAAAGAAGGACTAATTTATAGAATAAGAGAGTCTATTAATATTCCCGGAATAAAAATGATTGATAGCGTGCAAACACCCGGTTCAGTTGAAGTAGAAATTATTGCAGATATGCCCGGCAATAAATATAATATGAAACTTTCTGATTTAAAAGGAGATTTTACAATTCCGGGTTTTAAAGGAAGCGCAAAATATGCTACTTTTTATGGAAGATTAAGTGCTGATATCAATGGCGGATTTATAGGAAAAGTTAAAAAAGTATCAGAAGAAAAACTTATAACTGATAGAGAAGAGTTAAAAAATATTTTAAAAGATAAACTTATAAAAGAAATTTATTCTAAAAAACCCGAGCAATATATTTTATTTAAAAATAATTATTATATGCAATGTGAGGATTTATCAGATGAAATAAATAGTAATGAATTTAAAATTTCTGAAAAATGTTCCATAAACGCAATTATATTTGATAAAGAAAAAATATCTTCTTTTATAGCTAAAAATAAAATAAAAGATTTTGATAATTCAAAAATAAATATAATATGGAATGATAATATTATTGTCGCTCTTTCTGGCGAAACAGAAAAACCTTGGAATGAAACTTCTCTCAAAGCTAATTTGATTGGGAATATTCAAATTGTTTATTTATATAATATTGACGAAATATTAAATTCTATTCTTAGTCAAGATAAATCTGTAATTAATTCTGTTATGGAAAATAATAAAAATTCTTTAATAGAAATACAGGCTGTTATAAATCCGATATGGGTAAATACTTTTCCTAAAAATATTAAAAAAATAAAAATAATTGATAGTATTTAAGTCTACGAATATAAAAATTAATTGAACTAATTTTAAATTTCGAATAAAATTTATTGACTGTGTTTTGTAAATAAATTTGAATAATTTTATATTTTTAAAATATTTTTTTTATTTTGGTCACTTTCATGTGAGAGTGACCAAACACAACCTAAGCATATTTATTTTTAAACTTGTCTACGAAAGCGAACATATGTTCGCTTCCGTAGACATTTTTATTTTTAAAAAAAATAAAAATATCAGGCAAAAACAAAAATGAAAAAAAAAAGAAAAAAGCAGAGCGAGAAACTATGAACAGTTATTAAAAATAGTTTCTATAATATTGTAATGGGTGATTTAATTTTTTCTTATATATGTTATAATTTATTTATAAAAAAATTAAACATAAAATTTAATTGTTTATTTTTTTATATTCATATTTTAATTTTTTTTATTTTTTTTATTTTCCTAAAAAGCTAATAAGCCAATAATTATGCTACTAGATTTTTTTAAAACAAAAAAAAAGGAGGAACAATTAACTTCATTTTTACCACAGGAAATATATGAAGCGGGTGTTTTGGAATTGCAAGATATTATTGCGCCGTCTGCATTAAAAATTTCTCCAAAACAATTAAATTTAGGTGAAAAAATAGTCAGAACATTTTTTGTTATTTCATATCCTCGTTTTTTATCAGAAAGTTGGTTTTCGCCGATTATAAATCTTGATAAAGTTTTTAATATTTCAATTTTTATTCATCCAATAGATACGGTAAAAGTTTTAAGACAATTTCAAAAAAAAGTGGCCGAAGTTCAAAGTCAAATAAATGAAAGAACAAAAAAAGGTTTAGTTAGAGATCCAAAATTGGACATTGCATATCAAGACCTTGAATCTTTAAGGGACAGCTTACAACAAGCTCAAGAAAAACTTTTTGATGTTGGACTTTATATTACATTATATGGGGATTCAGAAGATGAATTAGATAAAACAGAATCGGAAATAAAATCAATTCTTGAATCAAAACTTATTTATGTAAAGCCCGCTCTTTTTCAACAAGAACAAGGTTTTAAAAGTATATTGCCAATAGAAACAGATTTACTTGAGGTGCATTCAAAATTAAATTCTACGCCTTTGTCCAGTCTTTTTCCTTTTGTTTCTTTTGACCTCACATCAGACAAAGGTATTCTTTATGGAATAAATAGACATAATGCAAGTTTAGTTATTTTTGATAGATTTTCTCTTGAAAATTATAATTCTGTTACTTTTGCAAAAGCTGGTTCTGGTAAATCATATTGTACGAAATTAGAAATATTAAGAAGTCTTATGTTTGATACAGAAGTTATTGTTATTGACCCAGAAAAAGAATATGAGGCATTAGCAGAAGCAACAGGAGGAAAATCATTTAATATTTCTCTTAATTCAGCAAGTCATATAAATCCTTTTGATTTACCAATAACGGGCGAAGATGAATCGCCAGCAGATGTTTTAAGAAGTAATATTATAAATTTAGTTGGACTTTTTAGAATAATGCTTGGAGGACTTACACCAGAAGAAGATGCAATTATTGATAGAGCAATTGCTGAAACATATGCACTTAAAGATATTACGCCCGACTCTGATTTTTCAAATGTAGAACCACCGCTTCTTTCTGATTTTGAACTTGTTCTTAACGGAATGAAAGGAGCAGAATCTATTGTTCAAAGACTTTCAAAATATACAAGAGGAACTTGGGCGGGTTTTTTAAACAAACCGACAAATATTAATATAAATTATAAATTTATAGTTTTTTCAATTCGTGATATGGAAGATGAATTGAAAACGGTTGCTATGTATATTATAACACATTATATTTGGAACGCAATAAAAAGAGATAGAAAAAAAAGATTACTTGTTGTTGATGAAGCGTGGATTATGATGAAATCAGATGATGCCGCTTCTTTTTTATTCTCATTAGCAAAAAGAGGAAGAAAATATTTTTTGGGACTTGCAACAATTACTCAAGATGTTCAGGATTTTTTAAATTCTCCATATGGTTTGCCTATCGTTACAAATTCTTCTATGTTAATACTTTTAAAACAATCGCCTGTTGTTGTGGATAATCTTCAAAAAGTTTTTAATCTTACTGATGAAGAAAAATATCTTTTGCTTGAATCAAATATTGGAGAAGGAATGTTTTTTGTGGGATTAAAACATGTGGCTCTTAAAATTATAGCTTCTTACACAGAAGATCAAATTATTACTTCAGATCCCAGCCAACTTTTAAATATTAAAAGAGCTAAAGAGGAATTAAAAATGGCACAAGGATTATAAATTAGTTGAAAGTTAAAAAAATTAAAAATAAATCAAAAATTATAAATTATGAATTATAAATTATAAAAAAAGTAATTCGTAATAAGTAAAATATAAAAATTAAAAGGGTTTTCGGCTCCGCCGAAAACCCTTTAATTTTTGTTTTAATGTTTTTATGTTTTAATGATTTTTATCAAATGTTAAATGTTAAATATTTTTTATTTTCTTAAATTATAGATTATAAATCTTTACTTTATAAACTTTCAACTTTACAAACTTTATAACTTTTTTCACTTTATTGCGGTTAAGTAAGTATTTGTATTTGTAAAATAATTTACAAATGATATAATTAATTTACTAGAATTTATTAGTTTTAAAATTTAAAAATAAAATGAGAAAAAAATCTTTTTTTGAAAAACTTACAGGAATTGTAAAAGTTGATGATAGTGATAATGATTTAGAAATTGAAAGGCAAGAAGTGCGAGCTAAAAATAAATTAGAGGAAACTGAAATAGAAACTGAAGGTCAGCTTGCTATTGATATGTATCAAACTCCTTCTGAAATAATAATAAAAACAATGGTGGCGGGTGTTAAATTAGAAGATTTAGATATATCTATCGGCAGAGATATGGTAATAATTAAAGGAAGAAGAGAAAGATTTGATACTATTGAAGATGAAGATTATTTTTATAGCGAATTATATTGGGGATTATTTTCTAAAACAGTTATGCTTCCGCAAGAAATTAATGTAGATGAAGCAGAAGCAACAAATAAAAACGGTCTTCTTACAATAAGAATGCCTAAATTAGATAAAAATAAACAATTTAAATTGAGAGTTAAAAATATATAAAAAATAATAAGATTTAAGATTTAAGATTTAGGAACAAGAATGGCCGATTTAATTTTATTTAAATTATAATAAATTTTGTTGCTCCTAATTTATTCAGGACTTATCACATAAGTTGATATCCAATAATTCCAAATGCCACGGAAACATTTAAAGATTCTTTTTTTCCAGCCATTGGTATTTCGGCAATTATATCGCATAAAGCTAAAATTTTTTTATCAATTCCTTTAACTTCATTCCCCATTATAATTGCCGTGGGATATTTTATTTTAATTTTTTTAAAGTTTTTAGATTTTTGCGCTTGTTCAACAGCAATTATTTGAAATCTATTTTTTTTTAATATTAAAATTATTTTTTTAATATCAAAAAAATATTCCCAAGCAATATTTTTTTCAGCTCCAAGCGCCACTTTCGCCAAATCTTTTCTTTCTCTTCCAAATCTATCTATTGGTGTTGGAGTGCATCCACATAAAAATATTTTATCTATACTCAATGCATCAGAAGTCCGAAAAATAGAACCGACATTATAAACACTTCGTATATTATCTAATAGCACAACTTTTTTTAAGTAATTTTTAGGCATTTTTGATAATTAGTTTTTTCTATTACAAATAAATAATGATACTAAACACTAATAAATACAAATGGTACAAATGATACAAATAATACTAATGATTTTCACATCAACTATTTTTTTTGTTTTTATACTTAATTTTATACATAATACTTAATACTTTTAATTTTAAACTTTTTTTTGTCTTGCTCCGAAGGCACAAAAACTAAACTTTCAAAAATTTTTTTTTTGAAAGTTTAGTTTTTGTGTATTTATTGTACTCCGTTCGAGCCTATCGAGCCTATTTTCAAAATTGCTGACAATGTGTCACGCGCTTCGCGCGCCAAACTGAACGCTCAGGCGGGCAAAAAGAAAGGGGGTTGAAGAGTGAGTGTCCACCAGAAATTTTTGCCCAACCTCGCTTTTCCGCTGCCGCCGAATTTCGTGACAACAAAGTTGGCGTACCGCTCTTACAATACCGCCTTAACAATAAATCCGATAATTACACTTCCAACTATCCCAATCCCGATTATCGGCACATAAGCTCTGGTGATAATGGCCGAAGGCACGCTCAAACCAGCTCCTAACAACAAACCAGTCAATGCTGTATGTATTCCCAAATCCACATTTGGGATCAAAAAACCAATCATAAATCGTTCGATAAAAGCGGCGGTCATCGCCTCATTTCTCTTGCGATTATTTTCGTACTTGAGCGGAATCATTACTAAAACATCAATAATGCCAAAAGCTAAACCACAAATTGTCCCTAAAATTATTTTGCTCATATTATTTTTTCCACCTTTTAAGCAGGGGAATAAAAGTTTTCGTTTGCTCAATTTGCGCTTCGGGCATTTTCATCTGCCTCATAATGCCGGCGCACTTTATAATCATCTGCTCCATGGTGATATTCGGTTCGGTAAAATTGCCGTTTTGAAAACAATAATGGCAGTATTCCTGATTTTGGCTGCCATCGGTGTTGGTACCAAAATCCTCTGGCTTTGTCATCGGTAGCGCAACTTTGACAAAATGGTCCTTGTGGTTGTGTTGTGTTCATATTTTTTTCACCTCACTTTCTTTTAATTAAAATTTATTCTACCTTTTTATCATAACAAATTTTCTATAACAACACCTAACATTTTGACGACAAATTTTTTCAAAATTACGAATTCTCAATTACGGATTTAAGTTTCGTATATTAAAACTTTTTTCTTATAAGGTAATTTTTCGCAGGCAAGACGGAGAACAAGCCGAGAGATTTTTGGCCGACATTTTATAAGAAATTTAATTGCCTCGTCTGGAAATCTTCCGCCTGCTTCTTTGAGAAGCCAGCCAACTCCTTTTTGAACCATATCGTCTTCGTCTTGTATAAGATTTTCAGCGACCTGCAAGGCTTGTTTTAAATATATCCCTTTTCTCACCGGTTTTACTAAAGATACAGCTGCTGCTCGTCTGCGCCAGCGGTTTTTTGATTTTGTCCATTGAGAAATTATTTTGATTTTGCTTTCATCTTTTAAAATTATTGGCGCAATCAGCCAGCCGCAAAGCATATCAATATTTGCCCAATTCTTTATATAATCTATCCATTCGTCAAACTTATCAAAAGTTGAATCGTCAAAACGAGTTTTAAATTCTTTTAAAATCGACTCAGCTACAGTTGCTTCTTCAAATACTCCACTTTTATAAAGCTCGTCTGCAACTTTCAAGGCGGTATCAAAATCTTTTTCTTCTTTAAGTTTTTTAGCAAAAAATTCTGCTATCTTTCTTGTCTCGGGAACCTTAAGAGCCAAAAGCTTGGTCTCGTTGCCAAACATTGCCCTTGCTTTATTTATTTCTTTTTCAGTCTTTGCGTCGGCTTTATTTTTTAGCTCTTTTCTAATTTGTCCGATAATTTGTTTTGAGTTCATATTATTTTATTAAATCCTCAATAGGAACATCTAATACCTTAGCGATCTTTTTTAAAGTTTCAATTGTGAAATTTGGATTTTCGCCAGATTCAATTTTAACAATAGTATTATAAGCTACTCCGACGAGTTAGAGAATTTATCTTGAGAAAGCCCAAACCTTTTCCTTTGCTGTTTAACCTTTTTTAAAACTTAACAAAGTAGTAATAATATTGTGGAGTTTTAATTTTTTAAATAAACTATTTACTTCACTATGTTCAGCTGAGTTATTATTAATTTTTTTGTTTAAAAATTCTATCATTAAAATTTAATAAGTTTAAAAATTTATTTATAACTTTTAATTTTTAACTTTAACTTTACACTTTTAATTTTAAACTTTTAACTTTTTTTCATAATTTTTAATTTATAATTTTATCTACCAACTATAAACTACAAACTACAAACTAATTTTCTGGATCCTCCCCCACCTTCAAAATATATTCCTTATGCTCTTTGATTTTTTGTTGGTAATTTTGATTTATTTTTTCAGCTTTTTCTTTTTCAATCACATTATTTTCTGTAAGTTTTTCTACAGCTTCAATAAATAAATTAAATCTGTCTGTTTTATTTCTAATATGTAAATCAAGAGATGTTGTTGTAGAACCACTTTCTATATATCCATGAACAGTAATTCTATTTAAATTTTTTGTATTATCCACGTCTTTAGCGTTATCTGCGTTTATCCGCGTTGCATTTTCATCCGTGTTATCCGCGCCTTGAACGTAATCAAAAAGTATTTGTTTTAATGTCTCTGGGTATCCATGAAAATTAAAAATAACTGGTTTATCTTTTGTAAAATATTTTTCAAAATTTTCTTGAGTAATTCGTTTTGAATGCCCAACAGTATTTGGAGAAAGTTCAATAATATTTACAAATCTTATTTTTATTTCAGGAAATTCTTTTTTCAAAAGTTGAATTGCAAAAAGAATTTCTTTTGTAAGATATTGTCCGCAACCACAAAAAACAATATCTGGATTTTCATCAGAAAGAAAATCCCAAATTGACATACCTTGTTCAATTTCTTTTCTAGCTTGTTCGGTTGTAAGCCAAACGGGTTCAATTGTTTTTTCAGAAACAATAATATTGATTTCATTTTTTGATTTTAAACATTTTTCAGCAATTAAAATCGCAGAATTTTCATCAGCTGGAAAATATACATTTATAAAATCATGATGTAATTGTAAAAGATTATCTATAAAGCCCGGGTTTTGATGTGAAAAACCATTATGCTCTTGTCGCCAACCTGTTGAAGAAATAATATAATTTAAAGATGGAATGTCCCCACGCCATTCTGTTTGTCGTGCTACTTTTAAAAATTTACTAAATTGGTCAGCCATACTTGCGACAATCATAATAAAAGCTTCATATGAAACAAAAACTCCAAATCTTCCTGTCAAAGAATAACCTTGTGCGAGACCTTGCAAAGAATTTTCTGAAAGCATTTCAATAATTCTACCGTCACGAGACAAATCTATATCCCAATTTTCAATTTTCCCCACAAAAGCTCTTGTGGTTTCTGCAAACATTGCTTGCAAACGATTTGAATATGTTTCATCGGGAGAAAATAATCTAAAATTTCTTTTTTCTTTATTTAATTTTACAACTTCAGCAAAATATTCGCCAATTTTTTGCATTGCTCCAACAGAAATTTCTCCGGGATAATTTATTTTTGTTTCAAATTTTTCTACATTAGGCAAAATTAAATCTTTTGAAGAATCATCTTTTTTAATTCCAAAAGCAATTTGATTATCACCCATTCTTAAATTTTTTTCTGGAATATTTGCCTTTATATCTTTTGAAAAACCATTTTCTGAATTAAAAAGTTCGTCAAATTTATATGATTTCAACCATTTTTCTAATTCGTCAAGTTCTTTTTGATCCGTTTTCATTTCCCTACCAACAACTTGATGCGAAAAACAATTTCCTTCAACTTTTGCATCAAATTTTTTTCCCCTTCCCTCCAAAACCCAACTAAATAAATGTTTGATGCCAGTCCAACCTTTTGGAGTTTTTAAAATAATCATCGGAAATCTAAAATAATTTTGAAGTTTTTCATTTGGGTTTTCTCTAGATTTTTTTTGAATTTTTTTAATTACTTTATATGATTTATTAAGAGCTTTTATCATTTGCTCGTAAATTTTTTCACCATTACCTTCTACAATTATTGGTTCATATCCATAACCTTTAAATAAAAATTTTAAATCTGAATTTTTCATCCTACCAAAAATTGTAGGACCAGAAATTTTATAACCATTGAGATGTAATATTGGCAAAACAGCTCCATTTTTTGCAGGGTCAATAAATTTATTTAAATGCCAAGAAGTAGCAAGCGATGCAGTTTCTGCTTCCCCATCGCCAATAAGACAAGCGACAATAAGATCTGGATTATCTAAAACTGCTCCATATGATGTAGATAAAGAATATCCAAGTTCCCCACCCTCAAGAATAACACCTGGTGTTGTTGGATTTGAATGACTAGGAAAACCATATGGCCAACTAAAATTTTTCATTATATAAGCAATGCCTTCTTCTGTTTTTTGAGCTTCTTTATAATATTTTCCAAGTGTTCCTTCAAGAAAAATATTTGATTGAAGTGCAGGAAAACCATGACCGGGACCAAGAACAAAAAGTATATTTGCTTTTGTTTTTATAATTAAATTATTTAAACAAGCATATGTAAAATTAATTCCCGGACATGTTCCCCAATGTCCAAGAAGTCTTGTTTTTATATCAGCAAAACTTATTTTATTTTTTAATAAAAAATTATTTTGTAAATAAATTTGCCCAACCGAAAGATAATTTGTAGCTCGAACATATTTTTTTATTCTTTGAATTTCTTTTTGCATATATTTTATTATAACATAAAAAAAATTAAAGGTTATAAAAAAACATTTGATATTTAACATTTAAATTTGACACAAATCATTAAGACAAAAAAACATTAAAACAAAACTAAAAGGGTTTTCGGCTTCGCCGAAAACCCTTCTTATTTTTTTAATTTTCTTTTATATTTAAAAATTTTTTATTTTTTTAGTCCACATTTTTAATGTCCACATTTTTGATTGTTGCTTTTTATTTTTAGATGTATAATTAGAAAAATAGGATTTATAAAACGTAGACAAACAGGAAGTCATTTAATTTTAAGACATGAAATAAATAAAAAAATAATTTCTATTCCTATATTCTAAAGATTTAAGAAAAGGAACTTTAAAAAGTATTTTTAAACAAGCAGGATTAACTACAGAAGAATTTAATAAATTAAATATAAACCGTTTATCACTATAGATGTTAAAAATAATATCGTAATAAAAATTATTGAACTTTATCAAGAATAAAAATAAAATTTTAATTTAAAATTCAGGATTTATGAATAAATTAATTCATAAATCATAAATCATGAAATAATGGAAACAAAATATCAAACATCTTTTATACCCAAAAAACCAGTAATAGCAACTCCTAGTAAAAATATTAGTGTAGATTTATTTTTTCTTATTTCTATAATTATATTTTTAATATCCCTTGGATTGGCTGGTTATGTTTTTTTAGCAAAAAAAGTTTTAATTCAGAAAATTGTTTCAAACCAAAAAACTATAGAAGATAATAAAAATGGATTAACTTCTGATTCAATTACTATTGAAAGTTTGGTTGAATTTAATTCAAGAATTAATACCGCGAAAGATTTATTAGATAAACATATTTCAATTTCTCCTATTTTTGATTTTTTACAACAGACAACACTTAAAAGTGTGAGTTTTAAAAATTTTAATTTTACATCACTTGGCAAAGACGCATCTGGCGTAAATAAAATATCTGTTCAAATGTTGGGTATTGCAAAAAATTGGGAGACAGTAGCTTCTCAAGCAGATGAATTTGGCAAAGCTGATTGGAAAAAAATAATAGATGAACCAAAAATTTCTAATTTAAGTGTAAATACAGATGGTAGTATATCATTTCAGTTTTCAGCTTTTATAAATCCTGAATTTTTATCTTATAAATAATAATAAATAAATATGAATTTAATATTACCAATCATTTTAATAATAACTTCGCTTATAATATTTTTTGGATATGTAAACCCAAATTATAAAAATACTACAAATCAAAATGCAACAGATTATTCTAAATCGGGTGTACTTTTTCTTAAAGATGAATTGGCTAATTATGATAAAATATTAAATTCTTCTACAAAAATTGTATCTCAAAGAGATATTCTCATTGCAAAGAAAAATACTATTACTGAAACAGATAAAACAAAATTAGAAAGACTTCTTCCAAGTAATATAGATAATATCCGACTTATTATTGAAATAAATAAAATTATTGAAGGAAGAAATTTAATTGCAAAAAATATTTCAGTGGGTGATATGATGAAAACTTCAAATGATACTATAGGTGAAAATAATATTTCATATGGAACATTATCATTAAAGTTTACAGTAAATTCCACTTATAATAATTTTTTAAATTTATTACAAGATTTGGAAAATAATCTTAGATTATTAGATATTACAGATATAAGTTTTAATTCAACTAATAGTGGATTTTATGATTTTAATATAAGTTTGAATACTTATTGGCTAAAATAAAAAACAATTGAGTTTAACAAACACATTTAACAAACACAAAAAAAATAAAAAATAAATCAAATAATAATTTGTAATTTTTGCGTGAAGCCTGACTGCGAGCCTCGCTCAGGCAGGTCCGCATAAGAATGAAATGAAAAATAATATCATAACAATAATAATAATAGTGATAATAGGAATGATGGCTTTTTGGTATTTAACTAAAACAGAAAATGTAACAGATTCTCTTGTAAAAGATATTAAAACAACAGATTCCGTAGACGCAAAATATATTTATACAATTTTGCAAAAAATGGCTCAAGTTACTTTGGATGATTCTATTTTTGCAGATGCCATTTTTAAAAAATTAAAAGATAATACGGTATTTTTTCCTCCTCAATCAGCAGGAAGAGATAATCCATTTGCCCCAATTGATATTAATATTTCAAAACAAACAATATCTACTACAACTGTAAAACAATGATTTAAGATTTAGGATTTAAGAATAAAGGTTAAGTAAAATATTGAATATGGAATATTGAATATAGAATAGGAAAAGTTAAAAGTGCAAAGATTGATACTCAAAATTTATACTTTGTGATTCAAGAGTAAGAATAGAAATTGAATTACAAGCAATTTTGGATTTATTTAAAAGAAAAATATAATATTCAAAAGGTCTATATGTTTATAGGTTTTCTACCAGAAAATCAAATTTTGTATAATTTTTTGTAATCCGTAAATTATATTTTAATTATGTATTATTTGTTTCAAAATTTATTCATTAGAGTTTTATTCAGTTTAAAAATTCAGTTTAAAAATTAAACTACAAATTTAAAATTAATTAAGGCTAAAAGCCAAAAGCTAACTGCTAAAATTATGAACATATTAGAAAATCTTGTTAAAAAAAACATAATAAGTAAAGAAGATTTAATAAAAATTAAAAAACAGGCAAGCAGTTCTGGTAAATCGATAGAAGAAATTTTAGAAGAAATCGGAATTTCTATTCAAACAATCCTTGATATTAAAGAGGAGTTTTATAATATTCCTTCAATTAATTTAAAAGATTATAATATTTCGCTTTCTATTTTAAAATATATTTCTGAAGATGCGGCGATGTGTTATAAATTTGTTCCTATTTCTGTTAAAGACGGAGTTCTTGAAGTCGGAATGATAGATCCAGATAATATAGAATCAAGAGACGCTCTCACTTTTATAACAGGTAAATTAAATATTCCTTATAAAATATATATTATTGCAGAAAAAGATTTTAAAAAAGTAATTGAAAATTATAAAGGTCTTTCTAGCGAAGTTACTAGAGCACTTACAGAATTAGAAACAGATTTAGACAAAGATATAGAAGATATAGAAATTTTAAAAGGAGAGGTTTCAAGTTTTGATAAAATAGAAACTAAAATTATAGAAGATGCTCCTGTTACAAAAATTGTTGCTACAATACTTAAATATGCCACAGAAGGAAATGCTTCAGATGTGCATATTGAACATATGAAAGATAAGATTAGAGTTCGATTTAGGGTTGATGGTGTTTTAAACACTAGTCTTGTTTTACCAACAGAAGTTCATCCAGCGATAGTTGCGAGAATTAAAATTCTTTGTAATATGAAACTTGATGAAAAAAGAAAACCGCAAGATGGACGTTTTTCCGCAAAAATAGAAGGAAGAAAAATAGATTTTAGAGTTTCTACCTTTCCAGCATTTTATGGAGAAAAGGTTGTTATGAGAATTTTAGATCAAGAAAGAGGTGTTAAGACATTAGATAAAATGATGATATCCGATAGATATTTAAAAATGATTAAAGAAGCTATTAAAAAACCATATGGAATAATTCTTATTTCAGGTCCTACTGGTTCTGGTAAAACGACCACCCTTTATTCAATGCTTAATGAAATAGATAAAGATGAAAAAAATGTTTTAAGTTTAGAAGACCCTATTGAATATAATATAGATGGAATAAGTCAATCTCAAGTTTTTCCAGAAATTGGATATGATTTTGCAAATGGTTTAAGAACTACTTTAAGACAAGATCCAGATGTAATAATGGTAGGAGAAATCAGAGATAAAGAAACAGCCAAACTTGCGATACAAGCAGCCCTTACTGGACATTTAGTACTTTCTACTATACATACAAATACAGCTTGTGGTGTTATTCCTAGGCTCATAGATATGGGAGTAGACCCATATCTTATTTCGCCTGTTCTTGTTTTAACTATGGCACAAAGATTAGTTAATCAAATTTGTTCTGGAACTGGTGAAATAATGAATATAGATGAAAATTTGAAGAAAATAATGATAGATAAACAATTTGCGGATTTACCAGCAGAATTTAGAAATGAAATTCCAAATGTAGATGAAATATTAAAAGTTGAATCTACCCCTCAGTGTCCAAAAGGAACAAGAGGCAGAGTTGCTGTATTTGAAATGTTTGAAATGAATAGTGAAATAGAACAAGTAATTTTACATAATCCTATAGAATCTGAAGTATATAAAATTGCTAGAAAAAATGGTCTTATTACTATGAAAGAAGATACAATTATTAAAGCTATGCAAAAAATTATTCCTTTTGAAGAAATAAATCAGATTTAGATAAGTGCAAACTTTTGATTTTTGCTTTCTAAATTTTGTACGGCGATTTTGACGCGAGGCGTCAAAATCGCCGTACAAAATTTAGAAAGCAAAAATAATAAACTCACTTGATTTTAAATTTTAACCAGTTTTAATATTTAATTTTTAACAATTAATATTAATAATACTTCTTCTTATATTTATTGAATTAAAATTTGTTTTTCTTTTTGTTCCAAATTTAACTATCCCCATTTTTGTCGCAAAAAGTGTATTATCTTTACCAATTCCTACATTTTTACCAGCAAGAACATTTCTACCTTTTTGTCTCAAAATTATTTGACCAACTTTTGCCACTTCCCCATCATTAATTTTAATTCCAAGATATCTTGGATTTGAATCTCTTCCATTTTTAGTTGACCCAGCTGCTTTTTTATGTGCCATAGTTTAATTTATAGTTTCTAATTTTTAAAAAATTTAATTAATAAATTAAAAATTTTAATTTCTATTAAATTTATATTTTTCTATTAGTCCGCGTCCAGTCTATGGTCTGCGGTTATCATAATATTTACATCTATGATATTATGATAATAATGAGTATAAAAGATTTTACACAAAAAATCAAGTTATTTTTTTTAAATATAAAAGATAAAATTTATAGTCAAGAAAAGGGGTTGAAAATTAAAGACGATTTGTATATTATACTTATAATAATATTAGTAGGCACCGCTTCTTTTGGTCTTGGTAAAATATCAAATTATGAAAAAAATAAAACACCTATTTCTATTTTAAAAACTAAAGAATATATTTATTCTTCTTTGGAAAAAAATGCTTCTGATATCAATGGTGCAGAAATAAAAAATATTCAAAATACTGATGATAAAAAAATAAATGAAATAATAGTGGCATCAAAATCTGGAACTAAATATTATTATTTATGGTGTTCTGGAGTATCTAAAATAAAAGAAAAAAATAAAATTTATTTTAAAACAATAGAAGAAGCAAAATCAGCAGGACTTACTCCAGCAACAAATTGTATAGGACTAAAATAAAAAAATAAAAGGGTTTTCACAAAATAAAAATTTATTTTTATTTTTAATTTTTTTCTTAAAATAAAAATGTCTACGGAAGCGAATATATGTTCGCTTCCGTAGACAAGTATAAAAATTACAAAATAAAAAAACAAAAAAAATTCGCGGAGTGAAACCTTTTTTAATTTTAAACTAATTTTTTTTAATTTTTCTCTAAAATAAAATGTCTACGGAAAACACTACCTAGTGTTTTCCGTAGACATTTTTGTTTTAGAAAAAAATAAAATTAAAGTTAAAAAATCTAAAAACATCATATAAAATAGTATTTTTTATATTTTTTAATTTAATTAATTGTCTACGGAAAACACTAGGTAGTAATTTTCGTAGACAAGTCGAAAAATATGAAAATAGAAAAAAATAAAATTAATTATTATATTTTCGTCACTCTCACATGAGAGTGACGAATTTTTTTAAAAATAAAAATTATGATTTCTTATGAAAAAAATAAAAAAACAGCGAAAAGTTTTTCGGCTTCGCCGAAAACCTTTTTGCCTTTTTTATAATTTCATTTAGTTTAAAAAATTATTTACTAATCTGTTTACTTCACTTCGCTCGCAAGGACGTTTTTGTTGAGTATTAAATGTTAAATGTTAAATATTTTCGGCTGTCTACCTTTTATAAACAACTTATTAACAAAAATGGATTTTTGTTTAAACTAATAACAATCTATAATCTAATAATGATGGAGGAAAATAATATATTTTGGAATAAAATACTTTCTCAAATAGAAATTAGTATTTCTAAAGCTAATTTTAGTATGTGGTTCAAAGATACATATATTATAAAACAGGAAGATGGCGCTGTTTTTCTTGGTGTTCCTAATGTTTTTGTAAAAGATTGGCTAATAAATAAATATCATAAAGATATATTAAAAAATTTAAGAAGTTTTGGTGAGCATGTAAGAAGTGTGGAATATATTGTTTCTAAAAAAGAAGAGCAAGATATTATGAAAGAAAAAATAGAAAATATATATGCAAACAAACTTCCTTTGGAAAATTTTTATATCAATAAAGAAGACAATTTAAACCCAAAATATACTTTTGACACTTTTGTTATAGGTCCTTTTAATGAATTAGCGCATGCGGCTTCTCAAGCAATTTTGAAAAAAACAGCTATATATAACCCTCTTTTTATTTTTGGAAGCACAGGTCATGGAAAAACACATCTTATACAAGCGGTGGGAAATTATTTCAAAAAAACGGAACCTAATAAAAAAATTTTTTATTTGACTTCAGAAAAATTTACTAAAGATTATTTAGATTCATTAAATAGTGGAAATATTAATAATTTTAAAGAAAAATACAAAAAATACGACTTATTAATAGTTGATGATATACAATTTTTATCAGCAAAAACAAAAACACAGGAAGAACTTTTTAGTCTTTTTAATAATTTTCATGATAATGGAAAACAGTTGATTTTTTCTTCAGATAAACATCCAAATTTTATTCCTGATTTAGAAGAACGGATAAAATCAAGATTCAATGCTGGTATGATTGTTGAAATACAAAAACCAGACTTTGAATCTAGAATACAAATTTTTAGAAAAAAATCTTCTTTAATGAGTCTTTATTTATCAAACGAAATAATAGAATTTTTAGCTTCTTTTATAGAAGGTAATATTAGAGAATTAGAAGGTGTTTTAAATCTTGTTTTATGTCAAACCAGTCTTAAAAATAAGGATTTAAATATAAATGAGATTAAAGAATTACTTAAAAATATATCTAAACCTAAAAAAAATATACCTATTAAGGAGGTAATTAAAATTATTTCAGAATTTTATGGTATAGAAGAAAATGATATTTTTAAAAAAAGCAGAAAAAAAGAAGTTATTAAACCTAGACAGGTGATAATGTATATTTTGAGAGAAGATTTTAATATATCATTTCCTTCAATAGGTGATAAAATTGGAAACAGAGACCATTCAACGGTAATACATTCATATGAAAAAATAAAAAATGATTTGAAAAATGATTCTGAATTAGCGCAGGAAATAAATCAAATTCGTTCAATGTTAAAATAAAAAAAACAAACATTGATAGATAAAAAAGTGTTAATAAGCTCTGGATAAAATAATGGTAAACTAGTTTAATAATTGTTAATAAGTTTGGGATAATTTTTTATCAAAATAATTAAACACAAATAAAAAACATTTGAAAAAATAAAAAAATGTTAAAATAATTATATATAAATAAGTAAAAATAATTATAAACAAGTAAAGGTTTATAATAAAAATAAATTGTAAATATTAAAAAAATGAAAATAAATCAATTATTAACTTTTAATTTAAAATTATGATAATATGAAAATAGAATGTATAAAAGAAAAACTTCATATGGCGGTGTCAAAGGCAGAAAAAGTGGTTACAAAAAATATCAATCTACCTGTTTTATCTTGTTTATTATTTGAAACAAAAGGTAATAATTTAATTATCAGGTCTACAAATTTAGATTTAGGATTAGAAATAACAATACCTGTAAAAGTGGAAGAAAATGGAAAAGTGGCTATTCCCGCAAATATAATAAGTAGTTTTTTAAATAATCTTAATGATGATAAAAATATTATTTTGGAAACAATAGAAAACACTTTAAAAATTTATACAAGTAATAGTGAAGCAAATATAAAAACATTATCTCCAGATGATTTTCCAACAATACCAGTAATAGATGGCGAGAAAGTATGTAAAATAAATTCAAAAGATTTAATAAATGGTATTAAATCAGTAATATATAGCGCATCTTTATCTAGTGTCAAACCAGAACTTTCTAGTATTTATATTTATACAAACGAAGACAATCTTGTTTTTGTTGCGACGGATTCTTTTAGATTAGCTGAAAAAATTATTAAAATGAGAAAAAGTATAGATTTAAATAATATTTTAATTCCTTTTAAAAATGCTGTAGATATTTTAAAAATAATTGATAATACTGATGTGGAAATAGAAATAAGTGCGACAAAAAATCAAATTTCTTTTGTTTTTAATGGAATATATTTAGTCTCAAGGGTTGTTGATGGAATTTTTCCTGATTATAAACAATTTATACCAAAAGAGGAGGAAACAAGGGTTGTTTTATTAAAACAAGATTTAATAAATTCATTAAAAATATCCAATATTTTTTCAGATGATTTTAATAAAATGAATATTATTATAAAAAATGGCGAAAAAACAATACAAATAAAAACAAAAAATAATAATATTGGAGAAAATACAAATAAAATAGACGCAAATATAGAAGGAGAAAATATAGAAGTTAATTTTAATTATAAATACATAATTGATTGTTTACCCTCAATAATTTCTGATAGTATTTCTTTAATTTTTAATGGTATAAATAAACCAGTAATATTAAAAGGGGTATCAGATAAAACATTTACATACTTAGTGATGTTGATGAATAGATAGAAAAAAATTTATGGTTTATGATTTAAGAAAAACACAAGAACAAAAAAAACAAAAAGTAGAAAGTTATAAACTTATAAAGTTATAAAGCTGAAAGTAAATAAGTAATTTTTCAGTTATCAATTTTCAGTAAATTTTTAATGACTAAATTTTAAATAAAAATATTAGCGAAGCAATATCAATCGAGCGAAGTGTCTTTGTGAGTATAGTGAAGCAAATCAGAACTTTTTTGAGTTATAAATATATAGTAATTGACCTTGTAATAGTTTTTGCTATAATATAATTATGAGAACAACATTATTAAATATAGCAATTTCGCCAATTCAAAAAAAGAATGTGGATCATATGATAAAAGATTATAACTATGCTTCTGTAAGTGAGTTTTTTTGTGATGCTGTACGAGCATTAGAAAATGATCGTTTAATTAAAGAATTAAAGGAAAGTCAAAGAGATGCAAAAATGGGCAAAATTAAATTATTACATTCTTTAAAAGAACTTAGATAATTTATGAAAATTTTTTATACAAAAAAAGTTGAGCGAGAGTATAAAAAAATTAGCAAAGATTTAAAATTAAAAACAGAATCTCGCGAGAAAATTTTTAGAAAAAATCCTTCTGATAAAATATTAAAAACACATAAACTTTCGGGGGAACTTGAAGGATTTTGCGCTTTTTCTGTTGATTTTAAAAACCGTGTTGTTTTTGAATTTGTTAATAATGAAACGGCGTTTTTTCATTCAATCGGTAGTCATGATATTTATAAAAATTAGATTATAAATGTTAGATTATTAGTTGGATATTAGTTGGATATCCGATATCCAACTTACGATATTCAACTTATATCCAACTTACGATATTCAACTTATAAAACAAAATTAATTATTTACTTTATTAACTTTATAACTTTCTACTTTATAACTTTCAACTATCTATCATGTTTGATATTGCAAAATATTTAGAAAAATTTAGAATAATGTCGCAGTCGCGAGGTTTTTTAAAAAATTCTGTCGCCGAAGTGATAAAAGAAGTTTGTAATATAGAAATAGAAAAAGATAAAATTGAAATAAAAAATTATATCGCTAGAATTAAAGAAAAACCTATAATAAAAACCCAAATTTTTCTCAAAAAAACAAAAATTTTAGATATTTTAAATAAAAAAACAGAGGGAAAGGTAAAAGATGTTTTATAAAGTTTATAAAGTCAAAATTAAAAAAGATTAAAGATTTGGTCACTCTCCTTAAGGAGAGCAAACATTTTTTTTACTTTTATTTACCAAGGCCAGGCATTGGTAAAGACGGCCTTGATAAAACCCATCTTTCACCCTAAAAAAGCACTTTTTTCTTTTAAAATAAGCCGAAATCTCTTTTTTGGGCTCAAATGTTGTGGCGAACTGTTGATAACTTTGCTTGCATTTAATTTGCTTTTAATATATTATTAATAATAATTA
>JBDRFT010000011.1:0-2297 GCA_043818495.1 bacterium
AATTCAATTAGAAATAGCGTGAATAAAGGTAAACCTTATGGTAAAATGTTGTGGTTAGAAAAGAAAATTGATGAATATAAACTTGAATCAACACTACGCTATCCCGGAAGACCGAAAAAAGGCTCCTGACCCTATTTTCCCTTGAGTTATTCTTTAGCCGTTTCAAGACAGAAAATAGATTGATTATCAAAGTGGTAAAATTCCTGGTCGTGCTCGGACTTGAGCAGACCAATATTTCACGTGGAAAAAATTCATCAAATAACAGGTGAGCGAAGTTATACTTTAAATTACAAAACTCGCTTTTTGTTATTTTGTAGAAGGAAAAAACCTAAGTTTTTTCCTTCTACAAAATAACAAAAAGCGAGTTTTGTAGTTCAAAGTATATTAAGAACAAAAAGGACAAGGGACTGAACCTTACCGGCAATAAAAGTAACATCGTTATATTTAATCCTCAAAAAAGTGATGTTATAGAGAATGTTAGAAATGTGTTTGAGAGATTAAATGATATAAGTATTAATATTTCCAACTTTTATTCAAAAGCTGGAATTGCTGATTTAGGATTATAATCTGACTTTTCGTTATTCAAAAAACTTTTAATTCCATTTACATTTTCCATATCGGTCTCGCTTATATTTTTAGGTAAAGGCTGATCAATAAATTGTTTTATATTATTTCTAGCTTCATTGAATTGAATGCCGATTTTATTTTCTTGTGCAGATATATGTCTTGTAAGCCAATACACAACAAGATACATTCCGACTTTAGAATTGTTTAGCCATATATCTGTATCAATAAGGTATATCTTATCTTCTTTATCATCTAATTTCTTTCCGTAAACATATTGGCTTTGACCACAAATATCCCATAAATATAATTCGCCCTCTTTTAGAGATTTATCAAGGAAATATTTTGCAACTGAGGTATATAGCTTTTCAATTTTTTTAGAAATTTCCTCTGAATTTTTAACTTCGCCTAAATGTTCCCCTTTTATTTTATCTACAATTGAATAGACAATATCTTTTCCATTTTTATCTTTATTGATAAAAAAATCAGCGGGAACATTAATTTCGTATTTTTTTTGAAGTTCTTGAAATAATTTTCTAGCAATTTTCACTAATTCAGCTAATTCAAATTTATCTTTATGTTTATGTTTTAATTCATTTGAACTTTCAACTCTAATAATTTTATTTAATCCATCTTCCAATTCAAAAAACTTATGATACTTTTTATATGCTTTTGGTCCATCACCACTAATCAGATTATCAACATTAAAAATGGCCTGTAATTTTTTTGTTTTTGGTTCTTTTTCCATATTAAATTATAATTATTAGAGAATCATATCAGAGTAGAATCAAAAAGTCATCAAGTAAGTAGTAGTTATTTTTAATGAAATGTAATAAAATTTGTGATGAGATATTCGTAATGGTGTCGTAAAATAATAGTATCGTAATGAGATAAAAAATATTTTAATAATAAGAAAACCACACTATTAAAATAGGTGGTTTGGGGGTGGTTCGGGCGGGGTGGATTTTTGAGTAATATTATTTTTATATTACCATCACACCCCGCCTTACTTGTCTTTTTAAAGAGCATCTCTTCCTAATTGAGTTAATTTTGCTGTTTGATATCCTAAATCAATAAATCCAATACGAGCATATTTATCTATTGTTGCTCCATCGGTTTTTTCATTTATTTTTTTCCCATGTTTATATTGCTTCATAATCTTTCGCTCCTTTGGAGAATATAAAGATTCCTTTTTCATATTCATTTCTTATCACATCCTTCCAAAATAAATAATAGCAAATTTAAAAAATATAGCAAATTAGTTTGATGAAAAATAAATAAATAATTTTCTATTTACCTAATATTTAATATTTTATCAATGTGTAGAATTATATGATAATATTATTTTAATGAAAAAAGAAAATAAAAAAAAAATATTTGTGGGGATGTCAGGTGGGGTTGATAGCTCTGTTTCTGCTTTATTATTAAAAAAAGCCAATTATGATATTACGGGAGTTTTTATAAAAGTATGGTCATTTGATTGGATTCAAGATAAGCAACTTTCTCAATGCTCTTGGCAACAAGATCGTCTTGATGCAATGCGTGTTTGTGCAAAATTAAATATTCCATTTATTACTTTAAATCTTGAAAATGAATAATAGGGTCAGGAGCCTTTTATGATATACTTTTTGTATGCCAAGAAATAATAGGATAGATGTTTGTGGATAAGAGAAAGTGAAACTACAGAACAACAGAAAATTCTCAATTCATGGCCAATAGACACACCTAAAAAT
>JBDRFT010000012.1:0-3116 GCA_043818495.1 bacterium
ATTAAATTTTTTTGTTGCGGGACTTGGACTCGGCTATTACATAGCCAGGTATTTTTCCATCAATTTGTTTAAACAACAAATTGATAAGGAAAAATCTTTCGAGTCCAAGACGCAAGCAAAGCAGTTTGCTTGCTTCCCACAACAAAAAAATTATTAAATTTTTTTGTTGCGGGACTTGGACTCGAACCAAAATTTCACCCTCCAGAGGGGTATGTCCTACCATTAGACGATCCCGCAATTTTATTTCACTCGCAAATATATAAAATATATTATTAATTTTTTAAATATTTTTGCACAGCCAAATAACTAGAAAGTGAACTGAGTATAATTCCTGAAATAAAAATAATTCCAAAAATTTGTAAAAAATTTGTTATATAATATTTAAATAAATTAAATCCCACAAAATATGTTCCATAATAATGATTTGTAAAAAAAGTAATTATAGCAAAAGCAATCAAAATAACTATTACTGAAATAATTCCACATAATAATCCGCTTATAATAAAAGGACCTTTTACATATGTATTTGAAGCACCTACCAAACGCATAATAGAAATTTCATCGCGAGTCATAAAAATAGTTAATTTTATTGTGTTGAAAGTTACTATTATGGATATAAAAATAAAAATAAGACCAAACCAAAAACCTAAAATATTAACTGAATTTACTATCGTAGTAAGTCTATCTATGATAATTTTATTTTGAGCATAATTAACTTTATCTATAATTTTTAAATTTTCCTGAGATAATATTTCATCATTCATACTATCTAAATATTTTGCTATTCCAGCATATTGAGATGGGTCTTTCGCTTTAATATTTAAAGTTGCTCCAAGAGGATTGCTCCCTAATTCATCAAGAGATTGTAATATTAAACTTTTCCCTTTATTTTTTTCTTTAAAATTAATTAAAGCTTGTTCTCTTGAAATATATTCAATAGAAAATACTTCCGGTAAAGATTCTAATGATTTTTTTACCGACAAAACATCGGCTTCTGTTGCCGTTGTAATAAAATATACATTTACATCAACTTTATTTTTTATTAGTTCAATATTGTAATTTAAAAAACCCCCTAATAAAAGAGTTGCGGTTATTATAAAAAGAGTAACAGTTATAACTAAAATAGAAGAAAGCGATACAAAACCATTTCTAAAAAAATTTTGTAATCCTGATTTCAATATTCTTTTTGATGTTAGTTTGAACATAAATTAGTTATAAAGTTGTAAAGTTTATAAAGTTAATAAAGTTATAAAATTTTTGTCAAATGTTAAAGAACCGTTTTTTTTTTTTTTATTTAAAACATGGTTTGCTTCACTATTTTTAACAGCTTTATAAACTTTCAACTTTATAACTTTATAACTTTCTTTAAATAACATATCTCCCCATTTTATTATCTCTAATAATTTTACCTTTTTCTATTGTAACAACTCTTTTGCCTAAAGAATCAATAACACCTTTATTATGTGTGGTAAGAATAACCGTCGTCCCTAAATCATTTATTTTTTTTAATATTTGAATAATTTCATTTGTATTTATAGGGTCAAGATTTCCCGTTGGTTCATCAGCAATAATAATATCTGGCTGATTTACAATGGCTCGCGCGATAGCAACTCTTTGTTTTTCTCCACCAGATAATTCATGAGGAAAATTATAAGACCTATCAGTTAAATCTACTAAATCAAGCACATGAGGAACATCCGCACATATTTCATCATCACATCTTCCAGAAATTTCCATAGCAAAAGCGATATTTTCATAAACAGTTTTATTTGATAAAAGTTTAAAATCTTGAAAAATTGTACCAATTTTTCGTCTAAAATAACGAATCTCGTGTTTTTTAAGTTTATTTATATCTAAAGATTCATAAAACACATTTCCCGAAGTAGGTTTTTCTTCAGCTAAAAGCATTTTTATAAGAGTTGTTTTCCCAGCCCCTGAATGTCCTACTATAGAAACAAATTCTTTTGGTCTAATAGTCAAATCAACTTTTTCTAAAGATATTGTGCCATCTGGATATACTTTTGTTATTTTATCAAAAACTATCATCAATGATATTATAGCATAGAAAAGTTGAAAGTTGAAAGTTTATAAAGTTTATAAAGTAAAAAAAGATTCAAGATTCAAAATTTATGATTTAAAAAAATAAAAAATTTAAAAACAAAAAGGTTTCGGCTCCGCCGAAACCTTTTTGTTTTTAATTTTTTTATTTTATAAATTTACTTATTACTTTTTTATCAAATGTTAAATGTGTTTGTCAAATATTTTTTAATAAAAACTTACGATGATATTACATACAACATTACATACAAAAAAATTGACAAAAATTTTTGAAAGAAATATAATAAAAGAGAAAAGATAAAAGGAGGTGAAAAATGAAAAGAAGGAAAAAACTTTTTTTAGAGAAGATAGATAAAAAGTGGAACAGTACCGTAGTTTATGTTCTAGGCAAGCAAAAGGAAGGTGTTTTGTTTGCTGATTTTCCCCAAATCCGAAAATTCTATGGTTTTGCAAATGATACAATAAAGGATGAGGCAAGAAAAAAGCTATATGATGAAGCATGGAAATATTTTTCTTCTCTGGATAGAGACAGGTCTTCTTTAGGAAAAGAAGAAAAAGAAGAATTAACTCTTTTTGATAATCTGTTTGAATAAATAGAGAGTCATCTTTTTTGGAATTTTCGGGTGGGAGGCTGACCCCCTCATTCCTGCCCGGAAATTTAAAATCACACTTTTTAATTTATAAGACATGAACACCATGTCTTATTTTTTTTCCAAAATTATCTACTTAAGATGGTGGGGTAAATTTTGATAATTATAAAAATTTAATAAAAGCTGGCGTAAATAAACTTATTTCTGGTTCAGCAATCTATAATAGTGAAAATATTAAAGATGCTGTGGAGGAAATGAAAAAAAATTAAAAATATTAAGGGCTTGACAAATTAAAACAATGGGTGTACAATACAAACAGAAGAAAAATGGAAAATTCATAGGTGAAATGCAATTTTTTCTGATAATGTTTCCGACCAAATATTCAATTTGAATTCTGGTATCTTTTGTATGATACCACGTTCCAAAGCAACTTCATACGCATTTTTGTATCCTAGTGACTTTCTATAC
>JBDRFT010000013.1:0-4787 GCA_043818495.1 bacterium
TAATATTTTATTCTTTTATCTTTAGCTACAAAATTTTCCACAATTATTTCTGTATTATCTTTTGAGTTATCATCAAGAACCAAAAGTTCCCAATTAGAAAAACCCTGTTTTTGAATACTTTCTATCGCTTTCGCAATAAAATTAGCCATATTCAAAGTAACCATTATTATACTTATTTTTGGGTTTATATTTGTATCCATGTTGGGGGTAGTAAATCCTTATAATGTTTTGTATATCTATTATTCCATTTTTTAGGTGCGATTACTACCTTATTTGGATTTTGATTTAGCCAGGCTATCCAAAAAGCAAAACTACTGTTTGTAATTATGTTATGTTTGCATTTTATCGCTATTATAAAGTTTTCGTAATCTGGAATATTTGGATCTGAAAAAACCATTGGTATATCGGTTTTAAGATTATTTTTGCACCACTTTATATCATCTGAAAAAACAAATAGAGTAGGACTCTTGACTTTTTCTTTTATTAATTTAAATGCATTTTCATAATACTCCATTCCAAATGTCACATACTCTACTACATTTTTTTTATTACTTACATAATCTCCGCGACGGACATTTACACAGATAGAATTTGTTTTTTTTATTTTATTTAAAATATTATATTTTTTACTATCAATAGGATTTTTAAGTGTTATTTCTTCCAATAATTCTTTTCTTATTGGCTCAAGATATTTATAACTTTGCCAATATCCTTCCAAATAGCCTTCTTTTTTATTTAATAATTTTGGTTTATATCCAATATTGAATTGGCGTAGTATTTTTGTTTTTATGATTTCAGAAAACTTTGAAATTATTCCAAAAGGGAATCTTATTTTTTCAAATTCTTCATCTGTTGCTATTTCTACTTTAGTATTAAAATATCCTAGAAAATATTCTCTTTTACTATCTTTTTCATTTACCAAAAATTTATATTTTATCCCCACTCCATTTTTTATAGATAAAAATCTCCCAAATGCATATTGGAATAATTGATTTCCAGGTCCACCTTTTAATCTAATAATCATAATAATTAATATATTTAATCTACAATTTTACATGTGTATGTAATAGTAAATTTTAAATTACTCACAAAAGCATTTTATCATTATAAGGAAAATTTGAAAAGATAAACTTTCATGATATTATCTTAGTCTATGAATACTTCAAAAAATAATGAAAAAATTTGTATTTTGTGTGGAGACATTGCACACCTTACTTATAAAGGAATGAATGGTTATGTTGAGGGAACAAAATATGATGTATATGAATGTATAAATTGTCTTTCCTCTTTTGTTGATCCCATGAGTAATCTGAAGGAAGAATATAACATTATTTATGGAGGAGATAATACAAAGGATGCTGGTTATAATTATTATTACTATTTAGCAAAGGGTGTAAAAAGTTTAAAAAATCCACTCAAATATCTATATAACTATTGTGCAATTTTTTGGGGCGTGATAAAGGCTATTAATGATAGCAATATAAAAAAAAAGGCTAAAATTTTAGAGGTTGGTTCTGGACTTGGATATTTAACTTATTCATTAAATAAAGCCGGTTATGATTGTGAGGGGATAGATTATTCCGATACAGCAACAAATTTTGCGAATAATTTTTTTGGTAATAAATATTTTCAGGGGACTATAGAAACTTTTTCTGAAAATAATGAAGAAAAATACGATGTGGTTATAGCAACCGAAGTTATTGAACACATTATTGATCCAAACTCATTTATAAAGAGCACTTTAAAAGTTTTGAAGTCAGGTGGTACTCTCATATTTACAACACCAATCAAAGACATTCACCCAAAAGGTACAATATGGCAAACAGATTATGCACCAGTTCATTTATGGTGGTTTACAGAAAAGGGAATAGAAGCGGTTGCAAAAAATAACTCGACATCTGTTAAGTTTGTAGATTTTACGGAATATGCGAAATATAAAATTTTGAACATTAATCTCGGTATTGCTAACATTGATCCAAATAACAGCTCCGTAGTAAACAAAGAAGGAATTTTTTTACATACTAGAAAGAAGGACTATAAAGAAATTATTATGAAAATACTTCCAGCTTGGCTCTATATAAAAATTGTATGTTTTTATCATAATTTAAAATTTATTCAGATAAAGAAAAATAAGATACCTGATAGATATATGTATGCAATGTGCGCAGTTATTTCAAAAGTCTAATTGTTTCCTATTATATTTTTAGGTAAACAAAGAATATCAGTTTGTGCCCTTTCAGATATAAACGATGCAAGAAAATCTTTTTTGTTTTCAATCTTTTTCATATAGTCTCCAATATCATATAAGGAATACCCCAAATTATTTAAAAGAGAAATAATTTTGTCACCATAATTATCATTCTTATTATATGAATCACCGTTAAATTCAAGAACAATGATTGGATGGAATTTTTTGAGTGTGGCATGTATTCCAGATAGTGCCTCATATTCATACCCCTCAACATCCATTTTAATTAGATTGATTTGTTTTAATTGTAAAAGAATATTGTCACCCTTAATAATTTTTACTTCTATTTTTTTATCACACTCAGATCTTTTAATAAGAGAAGAACCACCAATATTTTCTGATGTTATGTATAAAGTTTGTTCAGTATCTTTTTCACCAAGAGCAAAATTATATGCTTTTATAATATTATCAAAATTGTTTAAATGTACACTATCTAGGATCTGGTTATAAATTCTAGGTATTGGTTCAAATGAGTATACTTTACCAAAATTTCCAACAATAGATGCAGCGAACATACTATGTTGGCCAATATTTGCGCCAATATCTATAAAAGTCTCACCTTGTTTAAGATATTTTGTAATTAAATCTAAAATATTTGGTTCATAAATACCATAAAGGTAAATATATTCATCAACACAGCCATTTTCGGGAGATATAAAAAGAGAAAATGATTTATTTTGATGAGTTAATTTTATTGGGTGATAAGAAGTAAAATTTTTTAGGCGTATTCTATCAAATATTTTTACAAATTTAATAAATATTTTTTGCCATAATATAAGAATTGCAGAAAAAAATGATTTCGGCAGTATATTTTTTAACATATATTTAATTTTACTTCTATTTATCATATTTATTTTGAAAATGAGAAAAATCTAAACATATTCCAGCTTTATAAGCTTTAAGAATGATAGCAGTTTTACTTAAAAAAATTTTTATAGATTTGGATTTTGTAATTCCTAACAAAATTATATATAAAATCCAAATAAAACCAATTATTTTTATTGAGAAATTAGATTGCTCAGAGTATTTTATGGCAATAATAAGTCTGTTTCTTATCCAATAATATACCTTAAGATTACTTGATTCTACAGAATAAAATGTTTTATAAATATTTTCATCTTCAAAAGAAATATCTACATTCTTTATTTTTGGATAATCTATTTTATAAATATTTATATTTTGATTCAAGATCATCTCGCCAAAAAATAGGGTGTCATCAAAATATACAAATAATTTTTCATTTGGTAAATTACATTCTTTTAGAATTTTATATGGTATAAGACTTCCTCCATATCCGCATGGATCAATTCTTTTTATTGGAATATACTTACCATTTTTAGACTCCATATCTTGAGATTTTCTGCCTCGTAGGACAAAATTAGCCAATTCATTAAAATTAGAAATAGAAAGTTTAAATAAATCATCTTTAGTGCTGTAAAATTCTTTGGTAGTAAAAAATTCTGGTTGGGCACCTCTATCCATAGAAAAAACTAAATTATTCATCTTTTCTCTAAAAATAGATTCTAAAGAATCCACTGCTTCACCCCACCCCTTTTCCGGCACATTATCATCATCTAAAAGTAGAACGTAGTCACAAATATGTTTTCTAGCTTCCAATATTCCAGATTTAAAACCACCAGCAGATCCTAAATTGTCTGTATGCCTAACTAATACAATTTTTTGTTGATTTATATTTACTTGAGCTATATATTGATCAATTTCTTTTTTATTTAAAGAAGCATTGTCTACAAGTATTATTTTATCTACATTGGCATCAGATACAGTCGCATCTAAGACTTGCTTAAGAAATTTAAATCTCTCTCCATATGTAACTGTGATGATGTTTAATTTCATTTTGAGATTATATTTTAACACAGAAAGCATCTTTAAAACCTTTAAATAAGATATTGGAAATTTTTAGCCAATATTTTTTATTTTTAGATAAAAAGAACCCATAAATTATTTGACCTATGACCCAAATAAATGAGTTCAAAAAAAGTGAAATAATGTTTTGTGTTTTAACAATACGCCTTAAGAGAACTCTATTCCTTGAATAATAATAGATCTTGTTAACATTTGAATTTAAATCGAAAAAAGATTTTGTACTATTGGTATTATTTGAGAAAGAAGAATCAACATCTGTAATTGTAGGTTTTTTAACTATATAAAAGATATATCCAGATTTTTCTACTCTAGACATATATTCAAAGTCATCAAAATAATAATTAAAAATATCTTTTGGTGGATCAATCTCTAGGATTGCTGAGAAAGGAAGTATTGTTCCGCCGTAAGCACTTACACTTGTATACATAATAGGAAAAGTTTTTTTTATTTTTTTATTATTTTTAGTTAAATAATTTTTAATTTTAAAAAATAAATCTTTGATAATATTTAATCTTAAATAATTTTTCTTGTATAAATCTTGGACACTAAAGTCTATATTATTACCAACAGCATTGTGTCTATTAAGTGATATTACAACTTTTTCATTAACAAAAAAATTTGTAAGATCTGTAACTTTTTTACTCCATCCACTTTC
>JBDRFT010000014.1:0-6154 GCA_043818495.1 bacterium
TATAGAAAGTCACTAGGATACAAAAATGCGTATGAAGTTGCTTTGGAACGTGGTATCATACAAAAGATACCAGAATTCAAATTGAATATTTGGTCGGAAACATTATCAGAAAAAATTGCATTTCACCTATGAATTTTCCGATGTTCATATTTCTCAATTATGTTAGACCGACATTTTTTAGCAAGGTGAGCCTGTTTAGGCTCATTTTGCATTGGAATCCATATTCATTTGAGGCTCATTTTGTATTGGACAAGACTTAGATGAATTTCTTCGCTAAATAGTTTATACTTTTATCAGAGGATTTAATTAACTGTCTTGTGGCCAATGTTGTTTTTGCATTTTTATGTAATTTTATTTGCATATGTTTTATGATTATATTAAAAATTAGATTTTAATTATATCATAGAACGTAGTGTTATTCAACATTTATGAATATAAAATTAAAAAAATATGAAAAATAAAATTGAATATATCGTGGGAGTAGACGAAGTGGGCAGAGGACCTTTGGCTGGCCCTGTAGCTGTTTGTGCTTTTAAAACCTATAAATTTTTTAAAAAAACTTTTTTACTCAATCAAGGCAATTTTATATTTGATAAAAATAATGAAATTAAAGACTCTAAAAAATTAACAGCAAAAAAAAGAAAAGAAATTTTTGATAAATTAGTTTTTTTAAAAAAAGAAAAATTAATAGATTTTTTTGTTTGTTATGAAAGTGCAAGAAAAATAGATAAAATAGGTTTGAGTAAAGCGATAAAAAATTGTTTAAATAAAGCTATTGATAAACTTAAATTAGAACCAGAAAAATGTCTCATTTTACTTGATGGCGGTCTTAAAGCCTCAGAAAAATTTATAAATCAAAAAACAATAATAAAAGGTGATGAAAAAGAAAAAAATATTGCCTTCGCCTCAATTATTGCAAAAGTTTCAAGAGACGTTTTGATGTGTAAAATCGCAAAAAAATATCCAAAATATTCTTTTGAAATAAATAAAGGATATGGAACAAAAAAACATTGTGAAGCTATAAAGAAAAACGGCCTCTGTTTTGAACATAGAAAAAGTTTTTGTAAAAAAATTATATTTTGAATTAATTTTACTAAAAAAATAAAGGAGGATTTTTGCGAAGCAAAAATCCTCCTTTATTTTTTTAGTAATTTCACATAATTTACTAAATTTTTTAACCTCCTCTCTTAATTTATTTTTTACTTCTTCAAAAACAATATGATTATTATTTTTAAATAATATTTTTTCCTGAGTTATATCTTCAAAATAAACAAGGCTTTTTAAGATTAAATTTTTTTCTAACTCCGGATATTTTATGTGAGCATTTTTTAATAAATCAGAAAGCGAAAAGTTTTTTAAAATAAAATAAATATCAATATAATCCTTATTACTTGCCCTGCCAGTAATAGCAGATAATTTCATACAAATAATATCTTCTAATGATGCCAAAGATAAATTTGCATCATTTATTGTTTTTTTAATAAGTTTATATTTATGTGTGAAAAAACTAATCTTTATTGAGCCATCAACTAATATTGTTAAAGTATTGTATTCTTCTTGAATATTAAGCAAACTGTGTCCTTTAAAAATTTTTCTTAAAACTTCAAATAATTTTTTTGTATCTATATCTTGTTTGTTAAAAAAATTAAAATCAATACTATCTCTATGTCCTATTTGCAAAGCAAGGGCTGTTCCGCCACTAAGATAAAAATCTTTTTTTAAATTTTTTAAAAGTGGTAATATGTCAATTCTTTTTTTATCTAAAATATTATAAAACATATTTATTCAAACTACTTTAAAAATCTTACATTTGTTTTAACAGGTTTGATATCAAAAATAAGCGACCATAAAGCCATTGATTTTTTATTCCATTCTCCCGGCAAAGGTTTGATTAAACAATTTTTTATATCTTCTTTTGCATATGTTTTAAAAAGCCAATCTGTTGCCTTGCTGGTACCAAAATTCAACACATTTGTTATAATGCGTTTTTTATCATCTTATATATCAAGAGCCTTAATCATATGACCATAAAAATGGTTATATAAATTTCGGTATCATAAATTTATTATAGCATAAAAATGAGAAAAAATATTTAACAAAAGAAAAAAAATAAAAAACAAAAGCAAAAAAGTTTTCACGCAGTGAAAACTTTTTTGTTTCTTATTTTTTTCCACATTTTATATTTTTTTTATAAATTATTCCTTTTGTTTTTTTTATTTTTTAAAAAGGATTTTTTGCTCCACGAATTTCAAAATGTAAATGTGGACCTGTAGAACGTCCCGTATTTCCCGTAAATCCTATTATTTGACCTTGAGTAACTGTATCCCCTTCATTAACAAAAACTTTACTCAAATGTCCATAAACAGATTGTGTTCCATTATTATGTGAAATGACTATATAATTTCCATACCCTCCATTCCAACCAGAAGTTTTCGCGATTATTACTTGACCATTAGCCGTCGCAAATAAATTTGAACCAGTTGATATTCCTATATCTATAGCATTATATCCATGCAAACCTTGTGTTTTTATACCACCTAATACTGGTCTTAAATAATATCCTATATATTCTGGGCCATTGCCTCCTAAATAAGAACTCGTCTTTTTTCCTTTACTAGGTGATTTTGCTATTTCATTTACCTTTACAATTCCTTCACCATCAGGAATTATTATAATATCTCCAAGAATTAATGAAGAGTCTAAACTTAAACCATTAAATTGCGAAATTTCTTCAATATCTGCTTTATATTTTTTAGCAATAGATTTTAAAGTATCACCTTTAATAATAGTATGCGATGTTCCAGAAATTGGTAATATTGTGAGAGATTGTCCTTCTTTTATTTTATTTGAAGTAATATCATTAGCCCAAATAATTGTATTTATTGTAACTCCATACATTTTTGCTATAGATTTTAAATTATCTCCTTTTCGAACAGTATATTTACTAATTTGACCTGTATTAATATTATCAATGTCTGCAAGTGTTCCTGATGGACCACTTTCTGATAATAATGCTTCGCCATCATCAGTAGTATTGATATCTCCACCTCCGATAAATGTTTCAGAATTAAAATTAGTGATATTTGTGAGAACAGGAATAGTTTGAGAATTTAAATCAATTACCGGTTCTTCTATTTTTTGTTTTCCTGTTAAAAAATTAGATACAACAGATAAAATATTTGCATTAGTTATTATTGGAAAAATAAAAATATTAAAAATAAATAAAAAAATAACAAACCATTTTATATGAATGGCAAAAAATATAGACTTTATGGATTGACTTTTGATGTTTAACTTACTTCTAAAGTCATTTATAGTTTTTTTTCTTAAAATAAGCCGATTTTTAAAAGGATTTCAGTTTTTTTATTTTTTAGCTTTTTTGAGCTATTTTTCAGACATTAGTTCAGTATTATATAATTATACTTCTTGTAAAATAGCCGTCAATTAAGTTATCCACAGTGAAATAAGTAGTTAGAAGTTTAAAGTTAAAAGCGCAAAGTCAGAGTTAAAAATTAAAAGTTAAAAATACATATTAGCGAAAGTTAAATTCCTAATTTTTAAGAAGTTAAAAATAAGAATTTGTGAGATTAGATTTAATGATAGATTTTTCTATAAAAAAAGGGGGGGGAATTTTTGCGAAGCAAAAATTCCCCTTTTCTTGTGCTTTACATTTTATTTATGATATAATTTATTTATTATTAATTTTAATTTTTTAAAAAAATGAATAAAAAAAATATTTTGTTTTTATTTATATCAATTATTTTTAGTTTTCTTTTTTATAATTTTACACAAGCAATTCCGGCGCCTTCATCCGAAGGAATTACTGTTGCAACAGTGTATCTACATAATGCAAAAATAATTTCAAATGACGAAAGAAATTACAAAATATCTTTTGATATTTCAAATAAAGTAGGTGCTCAACCTCAAATAAAATATGCAGTGCGATTAACAGCCTCATCGTCAAATAAATCTATTTTAGATGAAAAAGTTTATGACGAAATTCTTTCTATGAAAGAAAATTCCACTTTTAATAAAATAATTGATTATACTATTCCCGATGCACTTCCTATTGGAACATATCGTCTTTGGATTGAAAGCAAAAATGGAAGTGGATTACCCCTTGGAATTGCTTTTGTCGGAGAAATAAAAATTACAAAAAATATTCCAAATACAGTTGAGATTATTAATGACTCTTGTTTTTTTATTACAGGCACAGAAAAAATCCCATTGAGCAGAGGAATTGTTCTTGATTCTCAATCTCCGTTCATTATGAAATGTAAAATTCGAAGCAGTTTTTCTAAAAATATTATTCTTACACCAATTTTTATTACTAGGGACAGAACGGCATTTGGTGATATTGTTGCGAATAATACAAATGACAAAAATAAAGAAAATATTACAATTAAAAAAGGTGAAAATGAAATAACTTTTACTCTACCAAAAGTAGAAAAACCTCAAAGTTATAATTTAAATCTCTCTCTTATTTCAACTGATGAAAAAACAATTTCAAATACAGTCACTTTTAATTATGTTTTATCGGGTCAAAGCGGAATAATTCAAAATGTTGTTTTTAATAAAACTTTTTATAAAAAAGGAGAAAAAGCTAAACTTCAAATTTTTTCAACAACACAAGCAGATGTAAAAACAAGCACAATCACCGCACTTATTTTGAACAATGATGGCATCCCTTGTTCTGCGACTTCAAGTAAAGAAGTTTCTCATTTTTCAGTTTTATCTTTATCAATACCTATTATTAAAGAATGTTTAAATCCAAAAGCAAATATTATTCTTTCTTCTGCCGATGGTAGTATTCTTGATGTAAAAAATTTTCAAGTCTCAACAATAATAAGCACATCAACTCCTACAATAATGACAATGGTGATGGAAAAAATTATTCCTATAATTATTATTGTAATAATTCTCGCATCATTTTTTGTATTTTTAATTTTAAAAAAGAGGTCACAAATAAAATAATTTCTTTCTAGTTGGATGTCGGACATCCAACTAGCTTACAATTCCTGTTTTTGACTTGGAGGCTCAACCCAAGTGACAATTTTTAAGTAAATTTTCAAAATTTTCAAATCCACTTAGTGGGTACGACATAAGTTATAGGAATAAAAAAAATAAAATAAAATATTTTATATACATTTCTGACGATCGTCTGAAATGTATATAAAATATTTTATTTTTATTTCTTAATATTATTTTTTATTTTGATGCTATAATTATAAGTATGAATTTTTTGAAAAATTGTTTGGAGTATTTTAAAAAATCAAAAATAATTAAAATAATAATTTGGATTATTGCGATTGTTTTAATTTTATTTATTGGCGTGGTGATTTATAGAATTCCTACCGTAGCTGAACAAATAAAAACAAAGGAAATTGTTGCTGATATTCATAATCAAAAATTAAAAATAGAAGATGTGGAAGGAAAAAATCTTCCGCCAGAATCCGATGAAAAATTAAATGATTTAACTTTGGAAGGAATTGATGTCAATCAAAATGGAATTCGTGATGATGTTGAACTTGCTATTTTTAAACTTTATCCAGATTCCGCCCGCATCCGTTCCGGCGCTCTTCAATATGCTAAAAGTCTACAAATGTATTTTAGAAAAGATATTACTAATTCGGAAACTTTTGTGGCGGTGATGCAGGAGAAAGGAAGGGGTGGTTTATGTTTTTATTTATCATTACCATCTCAAGATGTAAAAATGGCAAAAAATGATCAAGAAATGTCTAAAGCTTTTGCTGTTTTAGATAAACAAAAAGAAACAATATACAATTTAGTTTTTAATACAGAAATTCGCAAAAATAAAAAAGATGAAAATTATGAAAAATATATGACAACTTATGGAGAAAAATCGGGGCATGATTGTGATATTGATTCATTAACATTATCAAATTAAAAAATTAAAAATCAGGAATTAAACAAAAAAAATTTATTTTTTATTTTTTAATTTTGTTCAATTTAAAATGATATTTATAATGAAAATTATTATTTGAAAATTCAACAAAACTAAAAATTTAAAGAGCATAATAAAACTTAGTTTTTTGTAATTTGGTCCAGTCTTTAAAGTTATACTTAAACATCCCAAAAGAGGTAAAACCATAAATTTGCGCTAGATTCAGGCCGGTAAGTAAACTTATTCCTT
>JBDRFT010000015.1:0-2631 GCA_043818495.1 bacterium
AGTTATCATATAGTAGTAAATAAAAATAATTATTCAAATGACCAAACATATCCAATCACCGTTCAAAACCCTAATCCAATCAAACCTGATTCTACAATTTCTAATGGACAAATTACTCAAATAAGTTTTTCTATAGATAAATTAAGTAATTTATCTTTGTGGACATTAAATCAATATTGTAATCCTATACCAGAAATTGATATAAAAGTACAAGGTTCTAAACTCATTGGCACTATTCCTAGTATATTAAAATTTAATAATTTATATACATCAAATTTTGATGGTGAAATTTCATTACAAAATATAGAATGGGATAATTACACTCCTATTCTTAATGACCCAAATTTTACAATATATGGCACATCCCCTATTCAACAAGTTAATCTTTTTCCAAATACTAAACAAAATTTTACTTTTATATTAGGACCAAAAACAGATAATAATCTTCTTGTTATTGTAAAAGATTCTTCAACAAATAATCTTATTGAGGGAGCAGAAGTTGAAATATCAAGCGTTATTAGAAATTTTAATGCTCATAAATTTACAGGGGGCAGCCTTTGGGACCAAAAATCATGGATTGGTGGAAATGGACAAGCTAATTGGACTGACCCAACAAAATATTTTGAAGGGTTTAATATTAGCGCAAACGAAATACCAGAGGCATTAAGATTGCTTAGTTATGATGAAGGCCTTACTTATATGCCTTCTGGATATATTATTTCTTCATCTTTTGACACAGGAATATCCTCTACAACTTTTACTAATATAGATTGGCAACCAACTTCACAAAATCCAGCAACTTCAGTTAAATTTCAAATTGCCATAAATAATGATAATATGACTTGGAATTTTGTAGGTCCTGACGGAACTTCAAATACTTTTTATACTATTCCAGGGACAAATATAAATAATAATTTTGCGCGATATATTCGTTATAAAATATTCCTTGAAACTTCTGACACAGCAATAACCCCAGTAATAACAAGTGTTAATATAAATTATATTTCAGGTTGTTTTACTCCAGGTCAAGTTATATTTACCAATTTAGAAACTGCAAATGACTATGAAGTAAAAATTAAAAAAGATGGATATATAGACCAAATTATTAGTAATTTAGAAATTGTTCAAGAAAATCCAAATCTTCAAATATTGTTAAATCAGTAAGCTCTAATAGTTTTTAGCTTATAGCTTTTTAAAAAATATACTATAAACAAATATGAATTTAATATTAAAAAAACATAATTCCTGATAATCAAGGCAAAAGATAAAATTTTACTTTGCGAAGCTAAACATCTAAACATTTCCGGTGGCGGACAAGATAAACAGATTGCTCTTAATTGAAGTTATTAGCTTAAAAGAACAGAATAAAAATATTTCTTATATTTCATTTTTAAACGGCAAATATTCTAATGTTCTATTGAGCAATAACAGACACGGTGATAAGATAACTATAACGAAAAGAAATTAAAAAATTCCTCAATAATAATTTGAATAATTATTGGATAAATACTGCCGATTTTAAAAGCCTTGTTTCTGATTTGAAATAAAAATTTTTTAAAAAAATAATTTTTACGCAAAGTATTAAATTTACGCCTAAGCGCATAAAAAAATGATAATAAAAACTAAAAAACAAAAAAAAACTTATTATCTGCATTTACTTTAGTTGAAACAATAGTAACTATTTTTATTTTTACAATTTTAACTTTGGGAACATCTATTTTAATAAAAGATATTTTTGTTAATTCAAAACAAGAACAATTATCATTGGACAATGTTGATAGAGCAAGATTAATTACTTTTACTTTTACAAGTGAATTGCGTTCTGCTTCCACAGGAGCTGATGGCTCTTATCCAATAACTCAAGCTAATAGTAATCAAATAATTTTCTATTCAAGTTATGGAGATAGTATGGGATTAGTTAATAAAATTCGTTATTTTATTTCTGAAAATAAGCTTAAAAAAGGAGTTATAGTTCCTGCTGGAAATTTATATAATCAAAATTCTGAAACTATAAGCGTAATTGGAACAGAAATAAAAAATGAAAATGTTCCTCTCTTTTATTATTATGATGGAAATTATAACGGAAATTCCCTTCCACTTGATCAACCAGTAAATATAAATTTAATTAAATATGTAAAAATAAATATGGTAATATTAAAACAAAGTTCAAAAAACTCCACAAGTACTTTTGTAATTAATGCTGGCTCATCAATTAGAAATTTAAAAACAAATTGGGGAGAATAAAAAAAACATTTGACATTTGATGCCTAGTTGGAAACAGAATTTTTAAACTGAAACACATAATTAAATTTATAAACAGAATTATTTGCTTAAAATATAAAATGTCTACGGAAAACACTAGGTAGTGATTTGCGTAGACATTTTTAATTTAGAAAAAATTTAGGGAAAAATTTTTAAACATATTTTTTTAAAATCTTAATTTTTTTTATTTTATTTAAATTAAAATTTTTAAAATAAATAAAAAACTTATTCATTAATTTCTCATAAATAAAAATAAACAAACTTTTATTTTATTATAAAATAAGGTAATATTTAAGTTATAAAATCTGTTTGAAAAATAGAAAATGAATTTTTAATTGGCTTTACAAATAAATAATAACTTTTTTGTTT
>JBDRFT010000016.1:0-5652 GCA_043818495.1 bacterium
CCAATGCCCACTACTTTTATTTTAGTGTTTTGTTTTTGAAGAAGTTCTGCTAGCTCTCTATCTATTTCTCTTATTTCTGGAGAAAGATTAGAAGGGATGTCTAAAAAATCACTTCCTTTTTCTGAAGCATTATTAGGATTATAGATATCTTCCATTAAAAAATTAGCAAGAGATTATTTATAAGGATTGTTATGTTGTTTTGAGATTATTTAGATAAGAAACCTTATTAAAAACTATATTTCTTAATTCCCTCTCAAGTTGAATCTTCTCTTTTCCTACTTTAACTTTTCGCTTTAATCTTTGAACCACGTCGTCTCTCAAACAAATAGGAAAACAACCATATTCACGACCCTCAAGCCCCCCACCATTTTTCATATATTCTATCCATTCTTCAGGGTTTAACTTTGTTAATTTTTCTAGGCTCGCATCATGTTTTCCGAATTCCCTCGCATTATCCATCAAAGAAAAATCTGACCCTAGACTGGTTCGGTCCATTAAAAAATGTAAATCCTCATAAGGAATTTTTATTTTCACTTCTGGCAATACAAGGGAAAAATATGTTTTAGAGCTATTTACAAGAGGCCCTCTGTTAAAGGCGGTATTTGAAACAATATAGGCTTTCATGATGACGGGTAATAAAAAGGGTTTATAAAAATTATTGTGGTAATTTAAGAGAATTATCGCTAGATTTCTCTTTTTTTGGGTTTTCTTTAGAAATTTCTTTGGCTTCTAATTCCAAGTCAAGTATTTCTTTAAATTTATCTTTAAGTAATTCTATAAGAGGAATAATTTGTTTTTCAACATTTAAGATTATTTTTTTATCTTTTATTTCAAACTTAAAATCTTTTTTAAATAAAAATTCATTTAAAGCCTTTATTTTTTCATTTATATCTTCTAATTTTCTTAAAACCTTAACATTATAAATAACTTTTTTTCCTGCAACAGGATTATTAAAGTCCACCATAACTCTTCCCCCGGAAACAGTGAGAACTTTTGCAATTCTTCCATCAAAATTAAAAACAGCTCCTGGAAAAGGATTTAATTTTTGCTCATTAAAAATTTTCATAGGTATCATTTGAACAAGAACAGAATTTCTTGGCCCAAATGCTTGTTCTGGATCTAGTTCAATTTGATACTCTTTTCCAAAATCCATCTCATTATTAGTGAAAAAATCATCAATTCCTTTTAAAAACATTCCTTGACCCAATGGGAAAACAAAAGGTTTTGCTTTTATATTGGAATTCATTTTTTTAATATCTTTTTCAATATTAGAATCAAAAATTTCTTCAGTGTCTTTAATCTTTCCTGTAAATTCAATCTCTATAAAATCTTTTTCTTTGAGTTTCATTTTTATAAGCTTGAGTAAAAACGTTTATAAATGTATTTCTTTTTCCTAATCTATGGTTGCTAAAATAATCAATGCTACAGAAGTAAAAGTAGGTACAAATATTCTTGTTGATGGAAAGCCATGTACTGTTAAAAAAGTAGATATTAGTAAGACTGGGAAACATGGGCATGCTAAAGCGAGAATAGAGGCTGTAGGAATAATTGATGGAAATAAAAGAGTATTTGTAATACCCGGTCATGATAAGCTAGATGTTCCATTAGTAAATAAAAATAAAGCGCAAGTCCTTTCAATAGGTGACAAAGTTAGTGTTATGGATTTAGAAACTTTTGAAACTTTTGAAATTGATTGTAGTGAAGAAATAAAATCTCAACTTGAAGAAAGCGGAAATTGTGAGTATTGGGACATTGAAGGCGAGAAAATAATTAAAAGGAGATTGTAAAACAATGAAAATTAAAATTTTCAAGTATTCAAACTCAAAAGACAAGGAGTTTGAGCAAGGAGTTTAAATATGGCAAAAATACAAGAAGCACAAGATAGAATGTTTAAGAATGTTTTTGTTTGCAAAAAATGTCAAACAAAAATTAGGTCAGACCCTCAAAAAATCTTAAAAGGAAAAGTCAGATGTAGAAAATGTAAAAAAACTGCATTTAGACCTCTGAAGAAAAAATGATGAAGTCATCTTTTCAGCTCCTTCAATTTAAAAAAATCAGAAATAAATTGAAGTTGAAGAAAAAATAGTGGGTGAAAAATAAAAAATGAGTTTTATTATGTATGATATTATATTTTTAGCGTTGTTTGCAACATTAATCTCTATATTTCTTTACATAAACAGGAAGAATTTAAAAAAAGAAGGGCTTTTGTTATTATATCGGACAAAATTAGGATTAAAAATTATTGATTATATTGGGGGGAAATATCAAAAAACCCTAAAGTTCTTAAGCTACGTTACAATTGGGTTGGGTTATTTATTGTTAATCGGGGCTATTTATTTAGTTGGAAAAATTGTTTGGATATATATTGCTATCCCTCAAATTGTAACTACACTTAAAGTGCCTCCAATAATGCCTTTAATTCCCTATATTGATAAAATTGCTCCAGGCCTTGGATTGCCTGCATTTTATTTTACATACTGGATAGTAATTCTTGCTATAATTGCAGTAACCCATGAGTTTGCCCATGGAATATTTATGAAAAGATACAATATTGGTATAAAATCAACAGGGTTTGGATTTTTTCCTTGGTTTTTTCCTGTATTTTTAGCAGCATTTGTTGAGCAAGATGAAAAAAGCATGGCTAAAAAAAAGAAGTTTGAACAAATGGTAGTTTTATCTGCAGGAACATTTGCAAATGTTTTGACTGCAGTATTTTTCTTTATAATAATGTGGATTTTTTTTATAAATGTATTTGTCCCTTCAGGAATTAATTTTGATAGCTATGCCTATTCTCCAGTGGAGATAGCAAGTATTACAATAATAAACGGCATTTCTATAAATAATGTTAGCTATGAGAAGATATTAAATTTAACAAACGAAGAAGGGCTAAATAATATCAGCAGCAGTAGTCAAAATTACTTAATAACAAAACAGGCTTTAGAGGTACAAAAAGACAATCAAGGATATTTAGCACTATATGAAGATGCACCTGCAATAAAAAATAAATTAGATGGGATAATAACTGAAATTAATAATAACAAAATAGATAGTGTAGAAACACTTAGTAAAGAAATAGAAAAATATAATCCAGGGGATAAAATAACTATTAAAACATTAATTGAAGAAGATTCTGGAGAATTGCAAGCTAAAGAGTATGAAATTATACTTGGAGAAAATTCTAAAGCGGGCGGGCAATCTTACTTAGGGATTGGATTTTTTTCAAATGAAAGAGAAGGTATAATGGGAAAAATAGTTACAACTCTTTCTTCATTTAAAGACTCTAGAGTTTATTATGAAACAAAGTTTAATGCAGGATTATTTATCTATAATTTATTGTGGTGGATTGTTTTAATAAGCATTAGTGTTGCTTTAATTAATATGCTTCCTGTGGGAATATTTGATGGGGGAAGATTTTTTTATTTAACTATTTTAGGAATTACTAAAAGTGAAAAAATTGCTGAGAAATCTTTTAAATATATAACTTACTTTTTCTTGTTTGTGCTATTAGCACTAATGGTCTTTTGGGTAAAAAGCTTTTTTTAGCAAGATTTAAATTAGACTTGTTCTCTTTTAAATTATGATTCCAGAGAGTGTTAGAAAAATTTTGAAAAAACAACATTATGAAATTGTTGGAGATCATTCTGCGGTTCAGATCTGTAGATGGACAAAAAAATCATTAAGAGATGAAGGGGTTTGCTATAAAGAAAAATTTTATGGAATAAAGTCGCACTTATGTTGCCAAATGACACCAAGTTTATATTGCCCAAATCAATGTTTGCATTGTTGGAGAGCTATTGAATTTACAACTGGAAATAAAATTCCTGGAAAATTAGACTCTCCTGAAAAAATTATTGATAACTGTATTAAAGCACAAAGAAGATTATTACAAGGTTTTAAAATTGACAAAAATAGTGAAAAAAAGCAACTAAGTAAAGCAAACCAAAAAAAGTATCTTGAAGCTCAAGAACCAATGCAGTTTGCTATTTCTTTGTCAGGAGAACCCACTTTATATTTCAAAATAGGAGAACTTATTATTGAATTAAGGAAAAGAGGAAAAACAAGCTTTCTTGTTACAAATGGACTTTATCCAAAAGTTTTAAAAAAACTTTCAAAAGAAAACCGGCTTCCGACTCAACTTTATATTTCTGTAAATGCTCCTAATGAAGAACTATTTAATAAACTAGCAAGAAGTAGCTTAAAAGATGCTTGGAAAAGGTTTAATAAAAGTTTAGAGTTAATGGGTGATTTAAAATGTCGGACTGTTTTTAGAATGAATCTAGTTAGAAATTTGAATATGAATGACGAATATATTAAAGAGTATGTTGAACTAATAAAAAAAGCAAGAAGTGACTTTATTGAGATAAAAAGCTACATGGCCGTCGGGTTCGCTAGAAATAGGCTTGGATACGACCGTATGCCTACAATGAATGAAATGATTTCATTCTCTAAAAAAATATCAAAAGTTACAGGATATAAAATAGAAGATCAAGATGAGTTGAGTAGAGTTTTTTTATTAAAACGTGATGATTCTATTAAACGTTTTATCTCCAAAGCAGATTTATAAGCCCAACCATTATCAAAATCTGTAAATAGAATATAACAATTAAAATTTCTCATGAATTTTTCTTCTTCTTTTATCCATTTTTGTTTATTCCAATCTTTGTGGATTACTAGAATAGTCGATAACCCATGCAAATAATTCCATTTAATAGAAAAATAAAGTCTCATTATAATTTGGGAAGCTTTTATACTGCTCATCCGATGTTGAGGGTGATTAGAAGTTTGAGAAATACTTATAGTGGTCACTTCGATAGGAATTTTTTTGTTTTGATAGTTAAAAATTATATCTGCCTTTAAATTCTCAAATTTGCTTGGTTTTTTCACTTCACCAATTTTATTTAGTTCTTCTGCTAGTTCTCCATCCTCTTTAGATTCTGTACTAAATAATTCTCCTACAGAAATATCCCATTCCTTGGGATAAATTCCAATCTTAATTGGAATCACTTTTGTAGAGAGGTTAGATAAAACATTGGAGGAAATTTCTCTTCTTGGGACTGACATTCCTACTGATTTAGATTTTAGAAAATAAAGTTTATTTCCCCTGAATTTATTATTTTTTCTTAGGATACATTTATCATTTTCAAAATTTTCTATGATACAATAATCACCATTATTCTTTTCTCCAAATTTTGAGTTATAGATTGTAATCCAAACACCATTACCTTGACCCATAATCCTAATGCAACCATTAAGAAAGAATATCTCTCCTTTGGATTTCGGAATTTGTGTTAAATCTCCACAATAATGTGGAAGCCAATAGTATCCTCTCTTTAATCTTTGAATCAAATTCCATTTTTCTAATTTATGAAGTCTAGGTTTAGCAGCACCATATGTTATATTCAAAATCTTCGCCATTTCTTTAATAGACAATGGGTTTTGGGATTTATCTAAGACGTCAATTATTGGAAGATAAAAACTTGAATCTTTTACATTTTTTTCAATAACCTCCTTATAATTTTTCATAGTACAACTAATCCTTTGGACTTTATATAATCTACTATATGAGTGTTGGTTTAGATTTCATGAATATTCAAGGGCTTTTGTATTAGGAAAAAGCAAGAAGACGCTAAAAATTCATAAATGAATTTTGGC
>JBDRFT010000017.1:0-18038 GCA_043818495.1 bacterium
TATAGAAAGTCACTAGGATACAAAAATGCGTATGAAGTTGCTTTGGAACGTGGTATCATACAAAAGATACCAGAATTCAAATTGAATATTTGGTCGGAAACATTATCAGAAAAAATTGCATTTCACCTATGAATTTTCCAACAGATTTATCATTCTAGTATACACATATTTCAAAACTTGTCAATTTTTGGGCGAGGTCTTTCAGAAAAGTCCAAATCGCATACGCTGTGTTATCGGATGAAAAATAAAAAAATATCAAAAAAAATTGTTTAAAAAAATAAAAAAGGGTTTTCGGCGAAGCCGAAAACCCTTTTATTTCCTCTTTTTTTGTTTTAATGTTTTTATGTTTTAATGATTTCATGTTTTAATGATTTTTTTTAAATCTTAAATTATAAATCTTTATTTCTACTTTATAACTTTACAACTTTTGATTTAACAAATCCTTCTCAAATTCTTTAATCCCTTTTAAATCTTTAGAATATTTACTTATATCGGGAAAATTTAAATTCATTATTTTTTTATAAACCGCATTTATCAATTGTTTTAATTTTTCTGTTTTTTCTTTTGTAATAATTAAATCTAATACTATAATTTTTCCATCAGTTTTTCTGGGTTCAATAAATTCTAAAAATCCTTTATTAACTTTTTTCTTTCCGCCAAATTCGCGAGAATTTTCCACAAGAATTTTATAAAAAATAAGTTGTTTTTCATATTCATAAAGTTTTCTTTTTTCATTTTCATCTTTTCCATCCCAACCGTTTCTTGGAGCTTTTCCTGTTTTATAATCATAAACTTCAAGCTCATTATTTTTAGCAAAAACTATTCTATCTATTTTTCCATTTAATTTTGCTCCATTTACAAAAACATTTTGTTCTTTGAAATTAAATTCAATAATATCTTTTTGATTAAAAGTATTTTGTTTTTCATCTAAAAATTTTTCAAGTGCCTCACACCCTCTAATAGAATATTTTTCAAAATCTTCCAAAGACATTCTTTCTTTTTTCAAAAAAAACAAAAACCATTCCAAAACATCTTTTCTGTCTGCAAGTTTTTTTTCTTTTTTTAAAAACGAAACAAATTTTTCTAAAGTTTTATGTATTGCCGTTCCATATGAATTAGAATTTATTTTTGATTGTGGAAATCTAAGCAAATTTTGTTCCAAAAAATATTGCGGTCCACCTTTTTCTATATTTAAAAAATTATTTAAATGAGTAATAGACATTTTATATTCATCCAATAAAGTTTCTAAAATTTTTTTTTCAGTTCCTATAAAACTTGTCGTGCGATAATTCAAATGCGAAGCAGTGAGTACTTCATGCGGTTCTGGTGCATCTCCATTTTTATCCGCCTGTTCTGGAAAATAAAGTTTTTTCAAAACTTCTTTTTTTATCTCTTTTTCATCTTTTTCAAAAACTAAAAATCGTAATTTTTTAGTTTCTTTTCCATCTCCTTTTATTTGATGCGAGGTTAAATATAAATGAGTTTTAGCACGAGTTATGGCAACATAAAATAATCGTAATTTATCATTTTCATTATCACTGTCCGGGCAAATAGACAAATTTGTAGGAGCTACAATTTTTGAATTAATTCCTTTGCTAGCCCATATATCATCTTGACAAGAAAGCACAAAAACAGTTTCAAATTCTAAACCTTTCGCACCATGAGCCGTCATCAAATTTACAGCGCCTTTAAGTTTTGAAAATGGGCTTTGATCATTTAAAGAAATATTATTTTTTTCATATAATTCTACAAATTCCACAAGATTTTTTATAGACAAAATTTCTCCACTTTTATATTCTCGCAAAGCATTTACAAAAACTCGAAGTGATGAAAGAAAAGACAAATATTCCGCCTTTGAATGGTCAAATTTTTCTTTATTAAAATAAAATTCTTTAAATGGGCTAATAAATTGTGTTGTATTTTTATTTGCGTTTATCTGTGTTTTATATCCGTGTTTATCTGCGTCCCGGTCATCTTCATTTTCTTTTGAAAAAATTAAATGAGAGCCAACTATTAAATCTAAAATTTTTTCTAATGGTTCGTTTTGAGCTCTTACTCCAAGTTCTATTAAAAATTTCGCAATATTTGAAATTTTTTTATTATCAGATTCAAGCATAACTTCAAGCCAATTTTTTTCAAAATCATTTCTTTTTGCAAAAAGAGAAATTTTCCAAACATCTTCTTTTTTAATTTTCCAAAATGGAAAACTTAAAATTTCTGGAAGTAATTCGTCAGCTTCATTTTTATGTTTATCCATAAGAGATGCGAGAAATTTAGAAATTATTATTATTTGAGAAAGATGCGGTTCTTTAAAAACATTTTGTTCTCTTTCATAACGAATACTTATATTTAAATTTTGAAGAAAAGGAACTAAAAATTGAAGTTGATTATGTTTTCTCGCAATAATCACAATTTCTTCTGGATTTTCTCCTTCATCAATTTTTCTTTTAATTTCTTTTGCAATAAAATGATATTCATATAAATCAGAAAAAAATTCTTTATGTTTAATAATTCCATTTTTGATATTTGAATTTGAAGATATTAATTTTTTTTCTAATTTTGAAGATATTTTTTCTAATTTTTTTTCTCCCTTTAAAATTATTTCCTCAGCAATATCTACTATATCTTGAGTTGAACGATAATTATGCATCATTGATATTTCTTGAACATCTTTAAATATTTTTTTAAAATTAGAAAAATTTTCTATTTCAGCTCCTTGAAATTTATATATCGCTTGGTCGCAATCTCCAACAGCCATAATATTAGGTTTGCCTTCATTAACTGGTGCGTCTGTAATAAAATTAATAAGTTTCATTTGAGCTTTATTTGTATCTTGAAATTCATCTACTAAAATATATTGATATTGTTCTTGAATTTCATAACGAAGTGAAGGATTTTTACCAAGAAGATTTATACAATCCAAAATCATATCATCAAAATCATAATATCCTTTTTCAAACATATTTTTTTTATAATCTGTATAAATTTCTGAAAAAGCAAAAAGTTTTTCCATATAAAATGTATCTTTCAAAACATCTTTATTATCATTGTCTTTTTTAAGATTTTTATTTTTCCAATCTTTAAGAGGACTTGTTTTATCAATCAATTCCGCTTCTTCCACAGATTTTTTTAAACTTTCGTAAGTAGTTTCTGCTAAATTTTTAAAAAATAAAGTTGGAAAATCTTTTTCTATTTTTTCAGAAAGTTTTTGCAATTTATTTAAACCGAGAAAAGTTTTTTTAATAGTTTTTTCAGAAAGTTTAGCAGAAAAAATATTTTGAATAATTTCATTTATTTCTGGAAGAAATTTTTTATTATGTTCTAATATTTTTTTAAATTCTTCTGGTTCTATACCGGCTTTTTTTAAATTTCCTATCAATTTTAAAGAATCTTTTAAAAATACAAAACCTTGTTCTGGATGAGTAGAACTAAGAGGATTTTTATGTGGAAGTTTTTCAAAAATTTCTTCTAATATTTGAATTTGAGTAAGTTCGTTTGCCGTAGAAAAATACGCGCCACTATAAAAATATTCTGGATATTTTTGTATTATTTCAACACAAAAATTATGAAAAGTATGAATAGCAACACGATAACCTTCCTGACCGATAAGTTTAGTTAAACGATTTCGCATATTTATTGAAGCCGCTTCTGTAAAAGTAAGACAAAGAATATTTGAAGCATTCACTTGAGATTTTTGTAAAATTTTTCCTACTCTTAAACTCAAAATTTCTGTTTTTCCAGAACCGGGTCCAGCAATAACAAGAAGCGGACCCTCTATCATATCCACGGCTTTTTTTTGTTGTTTATTTAATTCTTTATATCTTTTTTCAAAATCCATATAATTATATTTTTTAAAATTTTGGGGAACAACTTTTAAAAACAAAAATAAAAAATAAAAATAATTTTATAATAAATAATTTTAACATCTTTTTTATTATATAAAAATTTGACAAAAATAATAAATTGGTATCTGGTTTATATAAGAAAAAAGTAAAACTACTTTTTAAAATTTTGAAAATTGAGAAGGTAAAAAAATAAATACAAAATTTGTTTAAAAATTAGTGATAAAATATTTTGAATTATGGAACATTTTTTTTAAAAATAAATTTTTGTAATTCAAAGTATGAAATTTATTTTTTAATTTTTTACTAAATTAAAAATGTCTACGGAAGCGAACATGTTCGCTTCCGTAGACATTTTAATTTTAAAAACTTGGTGGTTTAAATTTATTTTTTAGTTGGGGTAGAATAAATAAAATAGTTGCGGGTTTTCGGCAAAGTCGAAAACCCGCAACTATTTTATTTTTACATTTTTTTATTTTTTTTGATAATTATAATTAAATATTCTTTTTCTTAAATCTTAAATTTCGTATTATTTATTTTGCTGGAAAATTTATAAAAATTTGATAAAATAAAATAATGAAATTCTAGAGTTATTTGTGGATACTCCAGAGTGTTATCACGTTTTTAGTAGCAAATCAATAATGTCAAAGTAAAAGTTATCAAGTTTATAAAGTTTAGAAAAAATAATTTACTAATTGTTAAATAAAAAAATGGTTTTTCAAAAATTTAAATTTCATATTTCAAATTTCAATAAAGGTTTTACTCTTATTGAAACAATAATAACTATTTTTATTTTTACAATTTTAGCCTTAGGCACATCTACTTTAATAAAAGATATTTTTATTAATACAAACCAAGAACAATTATCATTGAATAATATTGACAGAGCAAGAGTAATTGCCTTTAATTTTATAAATGAATTACGTTCTGCTTCAGTAGGAGTTGATGGTTCTTATCCAATAACTCAAGCCAGCACTAGTCAAATAATTTTTAATTCAAGTTATGGAGATAGCGCGGGGATAGTTAATAGAATTCGCTATTTTATTTCGGGAAAAGAATTAAAAAAAGGAGTTATAGTTCCTTCTGGAAATTTATATAATCAATCTTCTGAAATTATAAAAACAATCGGAACAGGAATAAATAATGAAAATGAGAATATTCCACTTTTTTATTATTATGATAATAATTATGATGGAAATTCTTCACCACTTGAACAGCCTGTGAATATAAATTCTATTAAATATGTAAAAATAAATATGATAATATTAAAACAAAGTTCAAGAAATTCAACAAGCACTTTTATAATCAATACAGGTTCTTCAATTAGAAATTTAAAAACTAATTTGGGAGAATGAAAAAAAAATATTTAACATTTGATACCTAGTTGAAAACAAAATTTTTAAACTGAAACTGAATAGTTTAGAATTTTAAAACTAAAAACACATAATTAAATTTATAAACAGAATTATTTGCTTAAAATATGAAATGTCTACAGAAAATACTAGATAGTGTTTTCCGTAGACATTTTTAATTTAAAAAAAATAATCAATAAAAAACTAATCAAAATAAACTATTTTCTAATAAAAAGTTATCAACAGATGAATTGAATTGAATTTCATTTAAGTTTTAAATTTCATTGATTTAATTAATTTAATTTTAATTTAATTTTAACTTTATTCATATGTCTACAAAAATTAATCTTACTAAAAAAAGATTGTTTGAAATTTTTAAATCATAATAATTTTAGTTGTTTAAATTCAAAAATTTATTTATTTGAATTAGGAATCAGACCAGTATATATTTTGAAAAAGAACAACAATCAAAAATAATTAAAAAAAACTATCATTCAAAATCAACCCAAAGTCGAAAGAAAAATTACAAAAAATACTTAAAAATTAGGTGTTCATTTTTATATGATATATAATCAATAATAAAATCAATTATTTTTTATTTAAAAAATAATTGGTGTGGGGGTTTATAAATTTTATAAACTTTCAATTTTTTTATCCTATTTTCCTAAAAATTATTCCATAATGATTAACTCCTGTATTTATAATTCTATATTCTTTAAAATTATATTTCAAAAAAATCCTAGCAATTTATTTTTTTGTTTATTATTAACTCGTATTATAAACATCAATATAATTATATGCGAGTTTAAAATTAAAACAAATAAAAAATCTTTATATTTTTTGTATTTACAAAACTAATAACATTTCATTTTCAAATGAAATTAAATTTTTATCAATAACATAACTAAACCTGGTCATATTATTGATTATTAGGCCTTTTATCAATAAAATTCTATTTTTAATAGTAAATAAAACTTTTTACCAATCATCATCATCAGTATTATCATCACCACCAAGTTCATCCTCTTCAATATCGTCTCCTAATATAGAGTCTTCTTTTATTAAAAGAGAATCATTAGAAACTATTTCTTCATCAAGACTAATATCATCATCTAAAACATTTTCTTTTCCTATTTCTTTATCATCTTTTTTTTCTATAAGTTCATTTTCATCATCAATTTTATCATCAATATTTTTTATATCATTCTTACTCATTTTATTTATTTTATTAAATTAATAATAGAACTAACAAATATATTTTCTTAAATTTTTTTTTAAAAAGCAAATGCTTAATTGTGGATAAGATACCCCTTTAAAATTTTTTTTGCTCATTTTTTTAAACAGAAAAATAAGGGCGCACTATACATTTGTCACGGTTTTTTAAATTTTTAAATTTTTTAAAATTTAATTCACATTAGATAAAACTTTTGAAACAATATCTATTCTTACAACTTTTTGTTCAAATTTTTCTGGCCAAGTAAAAACGATTTGCTGTTCCGCGTCTGCATTTATAGAATCTATTTTTGTTCTAGAAAAAGTTATAGCATTATTATTTTCATCATAAAGGATTGCGACAGCTTCTATATTTTTTATTGAATTAAGAGCAGAATTTTTTAAAGTGATTAAAAGTTTTGGTTTTGTATCTTCATTTATTAATGTTTTAGATATAGTGGTAATGTCGGATTGCATACTATTCATTTTTTGCCAAATAGGATTTCCAATAAATTCAAAATCTGTTCTCGCTGGAATTTTATCAAATAAATTTATATTATCTTCAAAAACGACAAAATTATTATTTGGTGGAATATAAGTTTTTCCTGTTTTTTGATAAAGCAATACATTATTTTTATCATAAACTTTAAAAAAATATGGCACATTAAAAGCTCCCGCTCCAATATTTGGATTTTGAATATAAGTTAAAAAATTATACATTCCGCTATTAAGAATTTTCGCCCATCTAGGACCCCAAACAATTATTAAATTGCTATATTCAGCACTGCATAAAATATTACAAGGTCCTCCACAATCTATTCCTAATTCTTTTTGATTTTGTTTCCCATCAAAACATGTCGGTTTTTTAATTAAAAAAATAAATAAAAAAAATACTAATATTATTATAAAAATAAATAATACTGAAACAATATATGAAATTTTTCTTTTTTGTGCCCAAGACATTTTATTTTTTTAACAATTAATTTTATTGTTTAATAATTTTAGTTAATAACTAGCTATTATTTTAATGATAACAAAAAATTACTTTTAGTCAAAAACGAGTCAACTTATTATTATGTTTTTTTGAGAAAAAATGTTATAATTTTTATCAATTTATTATTTTTAATTATGATTATTTCAAATAAAAAAGAGATTTTTTTTCTTCTTTTGGGTGATTTATTTATACTCACTTTATCTTTGTGGATTTCTTTGGCTTTAAGAGAAGGTGAAATTTTTTTCTGGGATTCTTTTAAAGAACATTTATTGCCTTTCAGTTTTCTTTTTATTATTTGGATAATTGTTTTTTTTATCGCAGGTTTATATGACAAAAGAACAACTATTTTAAAAGATGTATCAAATATTATTTTTAATGCTCAATTAATAAATAGTGGCATTGCTATTGTATTTTTTTATTTTATTCCTTATTTTGGTCTTAATCCAAAAACAATTTTATTTTTAGATTTAATGGTGTCGTTTATTTTAATTTATATTTGGAGGATTTATAATCATTCAATTTTAAATTTAAAAAGAAAAGAGTCTGCTATTTTAATTGGTAGTGGAGAAGAGATGAAAAATATTTTAAAAGAAATAAATGAAAATCCCAGAGCAGAATTAAAATTTATTTTGTCTATAAATTTAGATAAAGAAATTGACACATCATATATTCAAAATGTAATTCAAAAAATAAAAATGGAAGGAATATCCATAGTTATTATTGATTTAAAAGATAAAAGAATAGAGCCAATACTTCCAATTCTTTATAATCAAATTTTTTCAGGAGTAAAATTTATAGATATGGATAAAGTTTATGAAAATACTTTTGATAGAGTTCCATTATCTTTTTTACAATATGATTGGTTTTTAGAAAATATTTCTTTGAGGCAAAATTTTGGATATTTATTTATAAAAAGATTTTTTGATATTTTTATATCATTCATCATTTTAATTTTTTTAATTTTAATTTTTCCTTTTATAGCGATTGCAATTATAATTGATACAAAAAAATTTAAAATAATTTTTCCTCAAAAAAGAATTGGAAAAGGAAGAAAAATTATAAAAATATATAAATTTTTAACAATGTTTTTGAATGATGAAGGAAATGAAGAGTTAAAAAAGAAAAATTATTTAACAAAAACTGGCAAATTTTTAAGAAAAACTCGTTTAGATGAGCTTCCACAAGTTTGGAATGTAATAAAAGGAGATTTGTCTTTAATTGGACCAAGACCTGAACTGCCTTTATTTGTAGAACTTTATGAAAAGGAAATCCCATTTTATAATATTAGACATATTATTAAACCAGGTCTTTCTGGTTGGGCGCAAATTTGTCAAAATAATCCTCCAAAAGGTAATGTAAATTTTAATGATACAAAAACTAAACTCTCATATGATTTTTATTATTTAAAAAATAAATCTATGATACTTGATTTAATTATTGGATTAAAAACTGTAAAAAATCTTTTATCTAGAAAAGGAGAATAAAAAAGTTAAAAGTACAAGGTTAAAATGCAAAGTTAAAAAACTAAAAAATAAAAGGCAAAAAGGTTTTCGGCTTCGCCGAAAACCTTTTTGCCTTTTATTTTTTAATTCATAATTCACAATTTATATTTTTTTATTTACCAACTATTCACTACAAATTACAAACTATTTTTTAGTTTTCAAACTTTTTTGTTAAATAATTTTAATATTTTTAGTAAAATTTTTATTTACAAAATTTAACAGGGTGAAAAATTCAAAATTCAAAATTACAAATTCTTAATTCACAAATCTTAAATCTTTCAACAATCAATTCCATACTAATTTCTCCCCTATTTTATACACATCTCCTGCTCCTATTGTTATTAAAACATTTTCTTTTTTTAATTTTTTTAAAAGATATTTTTCTATTTCATCAAAATTATTAAGTGATATGGCTTTCGTATTTTTAGTCTTTTTAACTAAAATTTCAGAAGAAATACTTGAATCAAATTTTTCCCTCGCTGCATATATAGGTGCTAAAACAATTTCGTCAGCATCTTTAAAAACTTTTGCAAAATCATTTAATAAAATTTTTGTTCTTGAATATAAATGAGGTTGAAATACAACAAATATTTTTTTCTTGCCAAAAAATTCACGCGTCCCAGAAAGTGTAGCTTTTATTTCTGTCGGATGATGCGCATAATCATCATAAACCAATGCTCCACTTTTTGTTTTTCCTTTATATTCAAATCTTCTCCATGTTCCAGAAAAATCCTCTAATGATTTCCTTGCTTTCATTTTATCTATACCAAGAATATCAGCAACAGCAAATGCAAAAGAAGCATTTTCTTTATTATGTTTTCCGGGAGCTTTTAATTTTAATTTATTTTCAAAATAATTTTTTGAATGGATAATATTAGTTTTTAAATTTTCTAAATTGAAAATATTTTTTTTAATATTTATAATTAAATGACCCCCTTTTTTTATTTGTAAAGCAAATTCTTTGAAAGCACACTGAATATCTTCAATGTCTTTATAAAAATCTAAATGGTCATTATCAATATTTGTAATCAAGGCGATAGTTGGTTTTATATTCAAAAAAGATTTTCTATATTCACAAGCTTCAACCACAAAATATTTGCTTTTACCTGCAATAAAATTACTTTCATAATCTTTTAAAAAAGAACCAACAATAACTGTGGGGTCAAGCCCCGCATCTATCATTATTTTTGCTATCATCGCAGTTGTTGTTGTTTTTCCATGTGTCCCTGAAATAGCAATGGTAAATTTATTTTTTGAAATTTCTTTTAATGATTCTGGATATGTAAAAATTTTTATTTTTCTTTTTTTTGCTTCTATAAGTTCGGGATTATCTTGAGTAATGGCTGTTGTATATATAATCAAATCTATATTTTTAGGAATATTTGAAGCTAAATGTCCAATAAATATTTTGGCATCAAATTTTTTTAATTCTTTTACAACTTTAGATTCTGATATATCTGAACCACTTACTTTTTTATTTTCTAAAAGAAACATTCTTGCAACAGCAGAAATGCCAATTCCTCCTATTCCTATAAAATGAATGCTCTTTGCTTTTTTAAAAAAATTTTTCACTTGATTTTAATTCTTATTAAATTTATTTTATTTTTTGCTAAATTAATTTAAAAACAATTTTAATTATTTTTTAACTTTTTTCTTTTTAATTTTTTTATTATCTTTTTTAATTATAATTTTTTCTTCATTCTATTTTTTTTAATTTTTCTATACTTTTCTCTATAAATTTTTCAAGCTCTTCATTATTAGACAAATCAGATAAATTTATTTTTTCTGCTATTTTTATCCCCTCTTCATAAAGTTCTTTTATTATTATAAATTTTTCTTCTTCTAATTCTAATTTTATAAACTCTTTTCCTTCCTCTATTTCTTTTAATTCTGAAAAATAATCAAGTTTTTTTAATTTTTCTTCATAAAGATAAACTAGCTCCCCCATCATTGCTAAAAATTTAACAAATGAATTTTTAAATATTGTTTCATAAATTTTTTTTTCTTCAAAATTTTTAAACAAAAAAATTTCTTTTAATTTAAATATATCAAAAGCACCTTTAATTACACTTAAAAAATTTTTCCAATTATGAATAATTTCACTCCAATTTGAAATCAAATTATGATTCTCTGTTGCAAAAAATTCATTTCCTCTTGGATTTCCAATTCCATCATCAAAAACAACTATTCCTGATTTTTTTTCAGCATCTAATTCGCCAAAAAGTTTAATTACAGTTTTATCATTTATATCTTCTATTTCTCCTCCGAAATTTATTTTTAAAAAATCATAATTAGAAAATTTTAGATTTTCTGATTGTTCTATTTTTTTTATTATTCTTTCCATAAATTTTAAATTGATTAGTTAAAAAATAACTCTATTTTTTTAAAAAATTAAATTTTTGCCCTAAAAACAAACTCCGCCTCCACAACATATCTATTAGATTTTTCGCTAAAATTATCACAAGTGGAAATTGTTAATGTTTTATTTTTATTAAATTTAATCAATTCTTTATCTGCATTTACTGTTTTTACAGATGAAACTTTATATATATATTTATATTTTTCTGAAAAGACAAAAATTTCGTCGTCCTTTTTTAAATTTTCTAATCCATTAAAAGTTTTATAAGCTTGATTATTCACAAATTTAATTCCCGTACTATGACCAAAAATAAAAATATTTCTATTTCCTCCTAAAAGTCCAGAGCTCGGATATCGGACAGCTCCTTTTGAAAGATAATCGTCAAGAACTTTTATATTCGTAGTTTCTGGATTATATATTTGAGAATCAATATTAATAATTGGAATTTTTATATTTAAAGGAATTTCTCCAATCTGATTATTTTTAAATTCTTGAACTAATTCTCTACCAATAATAGATTTTAATTCTTTAGGAACTAAATCAAAAAAATATAAAACAAAAAAAGTACTAATTAAAATAATTAAAAAAATTATAAAAAAATACCATTTATTTTCTTGAATTAATTTTATCATTTTGTTTTTTTCTTTATTTACATTGATTTGCTTTATTTTTTAATTATTATAGCATAAACAAATATGGAAGAAATAAAAAATACAGAACAAATTAATAAGGATTTGATAGAAAAGATTAATTCTTGCTTAAAAGAAATATTATCAAATAATTTTTATAATATTTATGAATTACCTCATCTTTCAGAAGAAGAAAAAGAAAAAATGAAAAATGAAAAAATTTTAATTATTGATGATAAGAAAAATGTTATAATAAAATACTTACCTATATTAATGACGGCAACAAATGGTAATTCATCGGGTTTATTATGTATGTATAATAATTTTGAATTAAATGACTTATCTGAAAAAATTATTTCTGAAAAACCATCTGTTGTACTAATAGATAATGATTTAAGCTCTGATTTTGAAGGACCTGATTTAGTTAAAGTTTTAAAAGTAAATAAATTTACAGGAAAAATTTTTGGATTTTCAAGTAATTCTGATTCTAAAAAAAAATTTTTAGAAGAAGGAGCTAATAATTTTATAGATAAGGATATGAATGACCCTAAATTTCTTATATCATCAATTATTGATTATTTAGAAAAAAAATAAATTTGCTCCCAGTATTTTTTTAATTTTTTTTATTTTGTTTTAAAATTTAAAAATAAAAAAAATTAAATTTTATTTGAGAACAAAATTTAAAAAGATTTTTATTTTTTTGAAAAAATTAATTGGGTGGTTTGCTTTGCAAACCACCCAATTATTTTCTTTAAAATTTATTTTTATAGATTTTTATTAAAATAAAAATATCTACGGAAAACACTACCTAGTGTTTTCCGTAGATATTTTTTAATTTAAAAAAATTTAAAATATATTTTACAAAATTTTTTCCTACGTTTTTTTTGCGTTGTTTCCGCGTCTTTCTGTGTTAATTTCCGCATTTTCTGCGAAACTTTGTTTATTTAAATCACAAATTCGTATAAACTCATCACCTCATCTAAAATAGATTTTATTTTTTTCTCATCAAAATGAAAACTTTTTAATAAATTAATATCTAATAAATTTTTAGAAAGAATTATTCCTTTTGAAAGAAATAATTTTTTTTCTATTATTGTAAGAGAAGTTAAAGCTGTTAAGGGAATAAGATTATGTTTTTCTATCATATGATGAAGATTATTATCAAAAGGATAATTCCAACCTACAAATTTTAAAGATGGCTGACATTGACCATATTGAATTGCCGTAGAACTAAATTTCGTATTTGTAATTATCCATCCTTCATTTAATTTTCTTTTTTCTCCTCCAAAAATATATTCTTCTCCAAAAATGTCATCGTATCTTGCCTTTACATAAAGAACTATTTTAAGGTCTGATTTTAAATTAAAATCTGTGTGAAATTTTGCTTCAACCATTATAAGTTTTTTTTCTTTCCAAGCAACAATATCTATTTCATGTTTTACACATTTTCCTTGAACTATTTGATTTGTTATTGTTTTATAATTTTCTGCTTTAAAAATTTCTGCAATAAATTTTTCAAAAGGAAAACCCGTGGGACCAAGCAAACCGATTGATTTTCTTAAAGAATATCTTATGGCTATTGGTCTTTGTTTTTTTCTTAAAATAGAAAAAGCTTTTCTATAAATTAAATCTGTGCTTATTTCATTTTTTCTATCTTTACTTATTTCATCAACAATTTCTTTAATCAATTCTTCATTCGCACCAACTTTTCTCAAAGAATTTTCAAGTTTTTTATAATAAAAAATTTCTTTTTCTCCATTTGCTTTTGTAATATAAAAATCTAACATAAGATTATAATAACATAGTTTTTAATTTTTTTAAAAAATAAAAAATTAAAAATAATTTTTTTGTTTATTTAGAGGTTGAGCCTTCAAGTATAATTCACAAATAATTCAAATTTTTAAACTTGAATCGGACCCAAGTTGTAATATTTAAATTGTATATTCAAATTTATCAAGTTTGTAAAATAATAAATCAAATAAAAAGGTTTTCGGCGAAGCCGAAAACCTTTTTATTTTGTTTTTTTATTTTGTCAAATATTTTTTTAACCTTTATTACTTTATTACTTTATTATTTTTCTTATTTCTTCAATATCTTTTGCGATTTGATTTATTTTTATCCTCATATTTCTAATTTCATTTTCCTCTTTATCAACTTCAATTTCAGTCTTATCTGTAACTTTTTTTTCTTTTTTAAGACCAGAAATTATAATTCTTTCTCCAATAAAAATTGATACAAAAAGACCTGTGATAAGTAAAATGATTGAAGACCAAAGAACAGTAATTGGCTCATAAAAAAACCAAGACAAAAAACCACCTTTTTCCATTAAAATATCCGCTGAATGCCAAACTCCTCTCCAAAAAATAACAGTCCCCGTTCCACCAATAAAAGCATATAATATTGACCTATGACTTAATTTAATTCGAACTTTATCTTCAATTTTATCAAAAAATTTTATAATTCCTTTAAACATTGTTTAAATTATTATTTTAATAATAAAATTATTATATACTAAAAAAATAAAAAAACAAAAAAATTAAGGTTTTTAAAATAAAATTTTTTAAAATCTCAAAAATTAAAATCTCAAAAATTGTGATTATTTAAAATTTATGTTATTTTAAAAATATAAAAAAACTAAAATTACTTATAAAATAAATATGCAAAAAAATAATCAAATTTAAAATAATACTGGCAAAATAATAATTTATCAAACTTCAAAAAAAGAAGTGAGTATTAAAGTTAGATTAGAAAAAGAAAATGTTTGGTTAAACCTTAATCAAATTGTTTTTCTTTTTGAAACTAATAAATCTGGTATTTCACGTCATATATAAGCAATATTTATCAAAATAAAGAATTAGAGCAAAATTCAACTGTTGCAAAAATTGCAACAGTTCAAATAGAAGGAAATCATAATAAAAAGTTTGACAATATAATATAATAGACTATAATTACATTAATTAAGAAGTTAAGTTGATTTTTGAGGACTAGTCATCTTTTTTTTCAAATGAGGTCTTAATGTTTATTAGGTTGGATTTAATAAAATAAAAAGTTAGCTTTAAACTTTAAAACAAAAGCTAAAAAATTAATTTATTATAATCTTAAGTTTATTATAGAATGAAGAAATTATATGTAGGCGGTGTTTCTTATAACACAACAGATGGTTTATTATTAGAAGCTTTTTCTAAAGCGGGAGAAGTTGTATCTGCAGTTATTATTATGGATAAAATGACTGGCAGGTCAAAAGGATTCGGATTTGTTGAAATGGCAACAGACGAAGGTGCAACTGCAGCTATAGAAATGTGGAATGGTAAAGAACTTGATGGAAGAAAATTAACCGTCAATGAAGCAAGACCAAGAGAAGAAAGACCAAACAGATACTAAAAATTTTTCTAATTATTTAGTAAATAAAAAATCTGTTTAAACGGATTTTTTATTTTGTTTACACGGATATCGTACCCAAACTAGACAAAATTTTTTAATTTTTACAGAAACTAAAAAATACAGAAGGGGGGTTTTGGTAGCAAAAACCCCCAAGGTAATTTTTTTTTTTTTTAAAAAAAAAACAAAAAATACCTGGGGGGTTTTTCCCCCCACCCCCCCCCCTTCTGTATTTTTTTAAATATTTAATTTTACGAAAACTTTATAACTTTCAACTTTTTTCGTTTTACAATTCTCCTGAAAAGATATAATATATAAATATGTCTTTTTTTATTAAAAAATTGGGAATAGATTTAGGAACTGCGAATACTCTTGTTTTTGTTCCCGGCAAAGGAGTTGTTCTTTTTGAACCTTCTGTTGTTGCTATTTCAGAACAGGATAATAAAATTTTAGCTGTTGGAATAGAGGCAAAAAATATGATTGGAAAAACTCCTGATAGTATTATTGCTTATAGACCAATGAAAGATGGTGTTATTGCCGATTATCGTGTTACAGAAGCAATGCTTAGATATTTTATAGATAAATCTTTAGGCAAATGGAATATTTTTAAACCAGAAGTAATGGTATCAGTTCCTGCTGGAGTTTCTTCTACAGAAAGAAGGGCAGTTATTGAAGCAGCAATTAAAGCGGGCGCAAAAAATGCTTATATTGTTAAAGAGCCAATTCTCGCTGCTATTGGAGCTGGTATTCCTATTTATGAACCGACGGGTCATATGATTGTTGATATTGGAGGTGGAACGACTGATGTTGCTGTGATTTCACTTGGAGGAATTGTAGTTTCAACTTCTGTAAAATGTGCTGGTAATAAAATAGACGCTGCGATTGCAGATTATATTAAAAAATTTTTTAATCTTGCGATAGGAGATAAAACAGCTGAACAAATTAAAATAACAATAGGAAGCGCTATTCCTATAAAAGAAGAATTATCTGTAATTATAAAAGGAAGAGATTTTTTAACAGGACTTCCACGTGCGACAGAAATTAAAACAAATGAAATAGTAAAAGCTATTTCAAAAGAATTAAAAGATATGGTAAAAGCGATAAAAGATGTTTTACAAGATACTCCGCCAGAACTTGCAGCAGATATTATTGATAATGGAATTATTATGACAGGAGGTTCTTCTCAACTTAGAAATCTTACAGAACTTATATTTAGAAGAATTGGTGTAAAAGCTATTATTGCAGAAGACCCACTTTATTGTGTTGCAAAAGGAACGGGAATAGCAATTGAACATTTAGATACTTATAAAAAATCTATTATTACAAAGAGATAAAAAAAATAGTTTGTAGATAAGATAAAGGTTTTTTTATTTTTAATAAAATTGGATATGGCGATTAAATATAAAAATATAAAAATATGAAAAATTCAAAATTTTATATTGAACATACGGAGAAGGTAGCGGAAGCTAGTAATAGATTTGAGCATGTTATGGCAATTATCCTTGACCCGAGAACTGCAAATAAAGAAGGGATAATTCGTTGTATAATAAGCAGAACAGGAGAATATGGAGGTCCTGGGCAACTTGATAGAAGCGCTTTATTTAAGATTAAAGGAGAAACATTAGAAAAGTTTGAGATTACGGAAGAATTGAAAATCAGAAACTCTGAAGTGATTATTGAAAAGTTAAAAGGAGAAGGCGGAGATTTTATCGGCCTTGAAGACCCTGATATTTGGATAGATGAACAAAATAATTTAATGCATGTGTATTTCACGATGCCTGTAAAAACAGTAGAAAAAAATAAAAAAAAAGAAAAAATTATATGGAATGTAAATTTAGGTCATGCTGTAGGTAAAAATCTAGATTCTCTAGAAATGACAGAACTAACTTTACTAGGAAGCCGTGATAGAAGTGCTAAAGAAGTTTCTATTGCCCCTCTTAATTCAAAAGGCTTTCGTTATAATTTAATTGAATTCAGTAATAAAAGAGGCGAGTGGACTTACTCAACTGTACAAATAGCTATAGCTCACGATGGGTAAACCGTGGAAATTTGGAGAAATTGTATTTCATCCCGCCGAGCACAATCTTTCTTGGATTGGTGGTCATGCTTCACATGGACCACTTTTGCCGAAAAGTTTCGTGGATTTAGGAAAAAATAAAATGCTAGGAATAATGAATGGTTGTGAGGCAGATAAGAGAGTTAATAATAAAATAAAATCTGGCACATTTTCCATAGGACTTTTTATTTATGATTATGAAAATGGGAAAATAGATTGGGTTTCGCCAGAACCCTTAATACAAGACTCAGAAGTAAGCGAAAAAAGAGCAATTACTTTTGCTAGCCAGTTCGTAGAAACTAAAGCTGGGGAAGATATATTATATGCTCATGTGAACGATTCTTTCGTCAGAGCATATACATTAAATGGAAAAGAAATAGAAACTATATTACCTATGGTTGATAATTCAAAATAAAAGAAATGTCTCGTTTCGCCGTAAAGATGGAGAAATGAACAATCCTAAAGAACAATAAATGATATAAGAAATGTTTATTTTGTAGTTTGAAATAAAGTTGGGTCCGACCCAACTTTACAAGTTCTTAATTTCTATCCTTATAAAATTAGTTACATTTTAACCCATCTTTCACCCTAAAAAAGCACTTTTTTCTTTTAAAATAAGCCGAAATCTCTTTTTTGGGCTCAAATGTTGTGGCGAACTGTTGATAACTTTGCTTGCATTTAATTTGCTTTTAATATATTATTAATAATAATTAA
>JBDRFT010000018.1:0-4592 GCA_043818495.1 bacterium
TGTAAAATTAAATTAAGAAAACGCAGGGGGGCAAGTTGCTCCCCTTTATTTTTTTGTCATAATTTCTCGCCTTTTTACTTTTTTATTTTCTTTTTTTAAAAAAAGTAAAAATAAAAAAATAAAAGGGTGAAAAAGAAAAAACAAAGTTTTTAATTTAGCATGTTTTTAATTTAGCATTGACAAATATAATTAAATATGATATCCTTAACAATAGGAGGTAAATCAAAGGAACCTTTGATAGAACAAAATACTATCGGATGTCGCACATTTTAAAAAATATTGTATTAGAAAAAGCAATGCTTTCTACTAATACAATAAATATTGGAGGTAAGGAAAATGGAAACAATGAAATCAAACTGGGAAAATATGGAAAAGCTTTTGACTACGTTTTTGAGGAGTGAAAATTTTAATGTTCGCTTAAATGCGGCCGAGGCATTGAGTGAAATAAAATCAGAAAACGCAGTTGATTTTCTGACTGATTTATTATTGGGTGATAAGGGGATTATTGTTCATAGAAGAGCGACTGAAGCATTGAGTAAAATAAATCCAGAAAAAACAATAAATATTTTGTTTGAATTGTGGAAGAAGTCCTGAAACAAAGTCTAAGTGTTAAGCGAGAAATTTAAAGAAGGGGGGAAGTAGACTCCCCTTCTATTTTTTTTGTCAGAATTTTACTTTTTTATTTTTTTTGTTTATAATTAAATATAATTAAGTAAATAAAAATATGTCATACGATTTTAAAAAATTAAAAGAAAATATAAAAACAGCAGAAGAATGGTTGAAGAAAGAATATTCTGGATTAAGAACAGGAATCGCAAGTCCTGCTATTTTAGATGGAGTTTTTGTTGAAGTTTATGGTTCCAGAATGCCTATCAATCAAATTGCGAATATTGGAATTGAGGAAGCGAGAGTTATAAGAATTACTCCTTGGGATAAAACACAAGCAAAGGCAATTGAAAAAGCTATTGTTTTAGCAAACCTTGGTGTTTCCGTTGGAATAGATGAAAAAGGAGTCCGAGTATTTTTTTCTGAACTTACAACAGATCGCAGAATTTTTCTTATAAAAACAGCAAAAGCAAAACTTGAAGAAAGTAAAATTAAAATAAGAAATTATAGAGATGAAACTTTAAGAAATATTCAGGAACAAGAAAAAATGGGAGAAATTGGAGAAGATGATAAATTTAGATTTAAAAATGAAATGCAAAAAATAATTGATGAAAGTCTTGCGGAATTTGAAGCCTTGTTTAATAAAAAAGAAAAAGAAATTGGAAATTAGCTTATTATTTATAAAGTTAATAAAGTTTGTAAAGTAGAAAGTTAAAGATAAAAATTAAAAGTTAAAAATAAATTTTGAATTTTTATCTTTAACTTTATAAACTTTATAAGTTCACTATAATTAATCAATGTTTGATTTTATTTTAACAAATTTAAAAAAAGGGATTGAAAAAATTAAAAATAATCCACAATTATTTTATACAGCTTTGGTTGCATTATTGATAATTGGGGCTTTTATTTTTATAACTGAACGTTTTGTAAGTATTGCTAATGATGCAGGAGAAAGACTTATAAATGTTCGCATTGGTTCAATTCAAGATTCTTTTGTGTCTTTTGCAAAAGATAAAATAGATGACCCTGAATATTTAAATAAAAAAATTCTTGAAATTATTAATGCGAATGAAACTATTAAAACTTTTAATATTATTGTTAAAAAAAATATTGCAGAGCAAAGTTCCACAACTTCTATTGAGCGATATCAATATATAGTATTAGCTTCAAACGAAAAGGAGAAAATTGGAAAAACTGATATGCAAGCAAGTTTTTTATATTCATTAGCTTCTACTGATATAAATAATTCTTTAACTATTGCTTTAGAAAGTGGAAATGAACGTCTTTTTCAAACAGCCCGAGCTATAAAAGATGAAGCAAATAATATTATTGCTGTAGTAATGACAACACAAACTCTTTCTCAAGCTGATAAAATTATTAATAATAATATTAAAGATAGTATCATTTTGCTTATTTTTATAATTATTTTAATTTTATTTTTATTTTTTCGTTTTTCAAAAATTATTGATTATATGGAATTATATAAAAAATTAAAAGCAGTGGACCAATTAAAAGATGATTTTATTTCTATGGCTTCTCATGAATTAAGGACACCACTTTCAATTATTCGTGGTTATGCAGAATATATTTATAAAGCAAAAGAACTTTTGCCAGAAACAAAAGATTTTGCTCAAAAAATTGATATTTCAGCTAAAAATCTTGATGATTTAGTAGAAGATGTTTTAAATGTTTCTCAAATTCAACAAGGTCAAATGTCTTTTTTAATGGAAAAAATAAATCCTAGTGAAATAATTGATAATGTTGTGAAATCTTTTATTTTACCCGCTCAAGAAAAAGGATTGTCTATTTTTTATGATAAAAATGAAATAAATAATGAAACAATTATTTTGGTAGACAAAAATCGTTTAAAACAAGTTCTTGTAAATTTTATAGGCAATGCTATAAAATATACTCAAAAAGGAGAAATTAAAATTCAACAATATATTGAAAATAATTATTTATATATTCGCATAAGTGATACTGGTATTGGTATGAATGCGGAAGAACAGAAAAAATTATTTGAAAAATTTTATCGTATTAGAACAAAAGAAACAAAAAATATTAGAGGGACCGGTTTAGGATTATGGATTACCGCACAAATAGTCAAAGAAATGAAAGGAGATATTTCTGTAGAATCAATTGAAGGGGTTGGCTCGCATTTTATTATTTCATTTCCAATTATGAACTAGTTTGTAGTTGGTAGCTTTTGGAAAGTTATAAAGTTTATAAAGTAGAAATAAAGATTTAAGGTTTAGGATTTAAGATTTAAGAAAACAAAAAATAAAAAAATATTAAAAAAATTAAAAGGGTTTTCGGCGAAGCCGAAAACCCTTTTAGTTTTTGTTTTAATGTTTTAATGATTTAATGATTTTTATCAAATATTAATTATTAAATATTTTTTTTATTTTTTAATATCTCTTATAAAATAGATTTACTTTTTGGTCCCTATTTTCTCTTGATGGATTTACCGGATAAAGTTTTTCATCTATTGTTCTTGTAAAACAAGTTCTTTCTGCTTTATGTTGCCAGTTTTCATTTGTCTCTCCACTTGAATATGAATATGAATATGAATATGAATCAGAAACTGATTTTGGTGTAGTTAATATACTCACAGTTTTAAAAGTTGCACAAAGTTCAAAACTATTTTTTGAAAGCATTGTATATTCATAATTTTGTTTTGTTTCTGGATCTGTTGGTAACATATATTCACTTATTGGATCTTTTAAATCCATTAAACTTGCGGGAACTGTTCCTTTATTTTGCCATTGCACATAAACTATTTGATTTTGAATATTACTTAAATCACTTATTCTTGTTTCATCCATCATTCTCGCTCTTTGAAAATTTGGCGAACCAAGTATTATTATTCCATATATTATTGTTGAAAGAATTATTATTGATATTATTCCTATAAATATTTTTATATTTTTTGTAATTTCAAAAGAATTTCTTTTTAAATCTTTCAAAACAGATATAAAGATAATAATAGCCGTAGCAAAAACAAAAAATACTTTTAAGAAAAATCTAAAAGTTAAATCTTCCGCACCAAGAAACATATAAATAGTAACAGCCAAAGTTGCTATCATTGTAAGCCCGGTTATAAAAAGAGTTAAAAATTTTATCCATTTTCTTACCCATATATCTTTTTTTTCAGGATTTGCTTTTAAATCTTTATTGATTAAATATTCAACATAAATAAAAGCTGGGAAAAAGACAATAAGAGTCGCGATGCTACTTTGAATAGCAGAATCAATATTTCCTTCTAAATAATTTCCATATCCTATATAATCTCCTGCCAATGGAAATAATTTATTTATTATTTGAAAAACTAATACTAAAAAACTCACTGAACTTAAATAAAGACCAATAACTATTCCTAAATAAAGAAAAAAATCTTTTGCTGTTGTTTTTGATTGCATAAATTTAGTTTTGCTTAAAAATTTTTTTTTACTAAAAAATTTTTAAGTGATTAATATTAATAAAATAATTTTCTAAAATTTAACTCTTGAAACTTAAAATTTGTTCAAAATATTTCCTTCACTTTTCCGCCAGTTTTTTTATCTAAATTTTCTAATATTTTTATTTTTTTTAAAAAAATCTCAGTTTTTATTATCGGTTTTTCATTTATTCTAGCAATATAATTCTTTACTTCAATTTTTTTTAAATCTATTTCTATATTACAAACTTCCTTTATAACTTCTGCAACAGAATTTCTCAAAAAATCTCGCGACTGCGACATTCTTTTAAACTTTTCAAGGTTAAAAAATATTAAACATAATATTATATTAACATAAAAATAAAAAATAAAAGAACAGGAAGTGTGGGGGGTTACAGTCTTATCCAAATAAACCCAACTTTCACCAAAAATCCTCATAAACTCCTTATTTTTCAAGGAATCTGGGCTTAAACGTCTGCGGATTGTGCACAACAAGAATAATTTATATAAAATAATGAAAAAATTTCTTTTTGAATATCATTTAATTTAG
>JBDRFT010000019.1:0-5233 GCA_043818495.1 bacterium
TTTAATTATTTGTAGCCATTCGCCTGCCTGTGCGGGTACGCCTGACTGCGAGTGTAATCGCTCAGGCAGGCACGCAGACAGGTATCATTTGTGTCATTCGTTAATTCGTAATTATGTCATTCGTTAATTCGTAAATTGTTAATTCATGTTTAAAAGTTCCTCCAAATAAAAATGTTAAAAGACGTCCCACTTTATCATTTTTAATAGCTAAAAGTAAAGTTCTGGAAGCCGTAATAGCTGTGAACATTGAAATTGCAACACCAATAAAAAATACTAATGCAAAACCTTTTACAACTGAATTGCTTGAAAACATATAAAGAATAATTGCAGTAATCATACTTGAAGTATTACTATCACGAATAGAAGTCCATGCTCTATAAAAACCTTCTTTAATTGCATCACCTAATTCCCTTCCCCTTTTAATTTCTTCTTTCATTCTTTCAAAAATAAGAATATTCGCGTCCACTGCCATACCAATAGAAAGTATAAAAGCTGCAATACCTGTTGCCGTAAGTGTCACAGGAATAAGTTTAAACAAAGCCAAATTTATTATTATATATATAATAAGTGCAATAACAGCTAAAAAACCCGGCAATCTATACCAAAGAATTAAAAATATTGCTATTACTATAAAAGCAATTATTCCAGCTTTTGTGGAAGCATCAACCGCATCATGTCCTAAAGACGCGCCTATTGTTTGAGTTGAAATAAGTTGAATCGGTACTGGTAAAGCTCCAAGATTTAAATTGTCTACAAGTTTTTTAGCTTCTTTTATTCCATTACGACCAGTAAATCCTCCAGAAATAACCGCACTTCCTCCTCTAATTTCTTCTTTAATATTTGGCGTAGATTTTAAATCTCCATCTAAAAATATTGCTAACTTTTTTCCAATATTTTCTTTTGTTATTTTTGCAAATAAATCACCTCCTTCTGAATTAAATTGTAAAAGAACCATTGCCTCACCAGTGTTTGAACTAAATTCAAGAGCTGATTTTTTTAAAAATTTTCCTGTAAGACCTGTGTAAATAAACATTTTATCTGCAATTATTTGTTTTTCTTCTGTTGTGGAAGCCGTTTCCTTTTCTTTAGAAAGAGCTTCCGTATCAGTAGCGACTAATCTAAATTCCAAAGTTGGAGTAGCCCCAATCATTGCAATTGCTTTTTCTATATCTGTGACTCCGGGAAGTTCTACTATAAGTTGTTGTTCATTTTCTGCGCCAGTAAAACCAATTCTTTCAATACGAACAATTGGTTCAGAAACTCCAAAAGTATTCACTCTTCTTTCTATAACATCACGGAGAACATTCATAGAACTTGTTATCATAACTGGCGTTGAAGACGCTTTAGTTAAATCTGCTTTATAAACGAGTTCTGTTCCTCCATTAAGGTCAAGACCAAGTTTAAATTTAAATTTTGATGCTGAATTTTCACTTGTCCAAACAAAATACCCTATCAAAAATGATACGGAAATAAGAATCACCGCCCAAAATCTTTTTTTAATCATAGTAAAAATATTATAATATTTTTTTTTGTTTTGCAACTAAGACGCAGAAAAATAATTAACATTTAACAATAATATTTGACGAAAAAAAAGATTCACTTATTCTCAAATTTTTAGGAATTTGAGAATAAGTTTTGTACAAAAAATGTAAATAAATACGGATAATGTAAAATACAAATTAAAAATAAAACGAAATAAAAAGCAAAAAGGTTTTCGGCTCCGCCGAAAACCTTTTTGTTTTTTTTTCACAAGAAACTATAATTTTTATTTTTAAAAAACTTCGTCACTCTCATTGAGGAGAGTAACAAAAATATAATAATTAATTTTATTTTTTTCTATTTTTATATTTTTTAATTTAATTAATTGTCTACGGAAAACACTAGGTAGTGTTTTCCGTAGACATTTTTATTTTAAAAAAAATTGAGAAAAATTAAAACAAAAATTTAAAATTTAATTAAAAATTTGTCACTCTCATTAAAGAGAGTGATAAAAAAAATTAATAATTTTTTATTTTTCATATTTTTCGACTTGTCTACGGAAGCGAACATATGTGTGTTTCAGTAGACATTTTTATTTTAATGAAAAAATAAAATAAAATTTGTTTTAAATTAAAAAACTTTTAATTATATAAAAAAAGAGTTTTTGGCTTCGCCAAAAACTCTTTTTATTTTTCTCCATTTTTCTCTGTTTTTCTGCATTAATTTCTACGTTTTTCCGCAAAATATCTAATGAACTCAGACAAATTCAAAGTGTTCACACAAAAACTTTATATTTCGTAATTCATAATAAATTATTAATTAATGCACACTTTTATTTTTCAAAAAATCTTTATGTTCTGAAACTTTTTTAAGAAAAAAAGATACTGAATTTTTTACCTGATTTGGCTTTTGTGGGCTTAAAAAAAAGGATGGCTGTTTACTATCAAATCTTCGTTTTAAATAAATCATTTCTTTTTTTATATAATTAGCAATCATTATTGTTAATTTATGAAAATTTTTAAATTTAATTTTAGAAAATATATTTTTGCTATGATAAATTATTTTATGACAAAATTTATCATATTCACAAATTATATTTGAAATAAATTTATTATGATGAAAAGATATATCAAAATATTTAATTGTAAATATTACAATTAAAGAAAATAAGGATATATAAAATAAAATTATTATTATCATAAAATTTATTTTAACTTTTTTATTTCTTTATTCCCCAAAAGCGACTTCATTTGAGTTATAGCGAGAATGTTAAGTTGCTGAATTCTTTTACTTTGGATTAATCCTTGATGAATTAGTGTAGCATTAATACTTTCCATATTTGATAAAATTACTAATTGTTCAATATTAGCATAGTCACGAATATTTCCTTTAAGTTTTGGATTCTGATCTCGCCATATTTTAGCAGTTATACCAAACAAAGCAACATTAAGTAGATCTGCTTCATTGGCATATTTTTCTTCAATTTGATACTTGTTTAATTCTTGTGGAATTAATTTTTCTTTAATCGCATCAGTGTGAATTTTATAATTAATTTTTGCTAAAATTCTTTGCAAATTCCATTCAAGTTTTAAACAATTATTTTCATCTTGTTTAAGTCGTTGAAATTCTTTAATAAGATAGATTTTGAACTCGGCACTTATCCACATTCCAAATTCAAAGGCAATGTCCTTATGAGCATATGTACCACCATACCTTCCGGTTGTAGCTTTTAGCCCTATTGCATTAGTTTTTTTAACCCATTCTTTTACACTTATCTTATAATTATTTAACCCTGTTTGGCTTTTAATTATGGCAAATTCGCCATAATTAAAAAAGGGATTATAAATACTCTCCCAAATACCTAAAAATTCAACAGTATTTCTATTTCTAAGCCAATCAGAAATAAAAAAATCACCATCCTTTGCTTTAAGAATATCTGTTAATGAAATATAATCATTATTATTTTGTTTGATAATAGTAATCTCTATTCCTTTTACAATTATTTTTGTATTCTTCGGCATATAATTATTTTAATTAGAATTATTTATTATCTAATAACGGATAAATTATTCAATAATCATAAGCAAAAATTTAATAAAAAAATTTTTAATTATTTCACATAACTATTATTTATTTATATCAAAACGAATGAATTTAGCTATTTCTATATTCTCACCAAATTTTTGTATAGCATTTTGAATAAGTATTTTTATAGTAATATTTGAATCTTTTATAAAATCTTGCTCCATTAATATTTTTTCTTTTAAAAATGCATCAAGTTTGCCATTGAGAATATTTTCTCTCATAGCTTCTGGTTTATCTTTTACTTCATCTGCAAGAACAGATAAAATTTTTGTTTTTTCTTCCAAAGAAATTTCTTCTTTTTTAATATAAATAGGATTTGTAGCAGCAATTTGCATAGCAAGTTCATATGCTAATTTTTGAAAATCTTCATGTTTAGATACAAAATCTGATTCAGAACAAAGCTCTACTAAAACTCCAACAGAGCCATTTCCATGAATATAAGAAACAATTCTGCCCGATTTCAAAACTCTATCAGATTTTTTTTCTGCCATTTCAGCTCCTTTTTTTTGAAGATAAATTATAGCTTTATCCATATCCCCTTTTGCTGATTCAAGAGCTTTTTTACATTGCATTATAGAAATTCCTGTTTTTTCACGAAGTTCTTTTACTTGTTCCATTGATATATCCATAATAAAAAATAATTATATTTTTAAATTAATAAATGTTTAACCTTTTTATTTTAAAATATTATCTTTGTATGCTTTTACTATTTCTTCCACAAAAAATGTAATACTTGAAATAGATGCATCATTAGCAATAATAGGAAAATCTATATTTTTTATATTACAATCTGTATTTGCGAGAGCAATAATTGGAATTCCAAGTTTTTTTGCTTCAGCTACCACAGTAAATTCTTTTTTTGAATCAATTACAAATAAAGCTTTTGGAATATCTCTCATAATTACTATTCCTGAAAACATTTTATCTAATTTATCTATTTCTCTATCAATAAGAAGCCTCTCTTTTTTAGTGTATTTTGATAATTCGCCTTTTTCTTTTTGTTTTTGCAAATCTTCAAATTTTGCAATTCTTTTTTTAATTTCTGTAAAATTTGTAATCGCGCCTCCTATCCATCTACCATTTACAAAAGGCATATTTATAGACATCGCGCCAGTTTTTACAGAATTTCTTGCTTCATTTTTTCCTCCAACAAAAAGTATTTGCTTCCCTTCTTTTGCAAGATTAGAAATAAATTCTTTTGCTTTTTCAAGTTGTTCTTTTGTTTTTTCAAGGTCAATTATTTCTATTTTATTTTTTATTCCAAAAATAAAAGGTTTTGTTGAAGAATCTCTTCTTGATTTTTGATAACCAAAATGAGCACCCACTTTAAACATCGCATCAATTACATCATTATTTTCTGTTTGTAATGAAATTGTTGAATGTGTTTGTTTTGAATTTATTAAATTTTCTTTTTTCTCTTTTATCATAAGTTTAGTTTATCAGAAAAAAAATTTTTTAGCAAATTTTTTTAGTTTTTGTATTTTGATTACTGATTGATAAAAAGGACTTGAAATTTACAATTTCAGTAGAGTTTTCGTATTTTTTCGAATTATTAAATTCGAAAAAATATACTCAAACTTTGCAAGTCCTCTCTCGCAAGCAAAGCAGTTTGCTTGCTTCGCACACAAATAAAAAAAATTGAAGCTTTTTTTATTTGTGCGCGAGAGAG
>JBDRFT010000020.1:0-3312 GCA_043818495.1 bacterium
CCATCCAGTATTTTTAAAATATTTTTGAAAGCCAGTATCAACCCATTTTTCTTTTATATAATTTAAAGAAAATATATACATAATTTTTAAAATTTAAATCATATTAACATTTTTGAAGTACAAATAAAACTTGATAAAAGAATGATGAAAGAGTGAGAAAAGAGTATGGGAAAAGAAAAAATAAAAAACTGGGGGAATTTTTGCTCCGCAAAAATTCCCCCAGTTTTTTATTTTTTCTTTTCTCATTTTTTGATTAACTTATGTCAAGTTGGATGTCGTGAGTTGGATGTCGAACATCCAACTTGATAAAAAAATCTGCTTTTATTTTTTATTTTCTTTTATTAAAGATTTTAATCTTACACCACCTTTTTTTATAAGACTAACTTTTTTATTTTTAAACATTTTTAATTCCTCGCTCATTTCTTCCGTAACTTTATCTAAGGCTGAATATAAATCTTCTTTTTGCGACTCGGCCCTCAAAGATATTTTTCCAATATGTATTGTAAATTCTGCTTTAAAAAAATCTCCTTTTTTATGATGATTCGTTGTTTTTCCTATTTCTATATAACACATATATAATTCCTTTTGATTTAAATTGATGAATTTATCTAAATGACTAATTCTTTTTTCTATATAATTTTTTATTGCGGGAGTTATTATAAAATCTACCGCTTTTATATTATGTCGCATTGTTGATTTAATTTATTAAATTAAATGATTAATTATTTAATAATTAATTATTAATACTTATAATTTTATTCGGAGAGTGATGACCGCTCACAATCCTTATTTTTTTATTATACACTTTAAAATAATTTTTGTTTAGTTTAATAATTTGTTTATTTGCCAAATTTCTTTTCGTTGATTCTTTAACAGAAATAATAAAATAATTTTTAGATTTTTTAATAAATTTTTCTTTTTTAGCATCAACAATAACTTTAACTTTTAGATTGAGTAATTAAAAAATAAAAATAAAAAAGTAGTTTAAAAAAATTGATTAAAAAAATTTGTAAAAAAGTGCATAACTCACAGCCTAACGGTTGTTTTTTTTATTATTATTTATTTATTTTTAATTTTTAATTAATTGGCGACAGTCCCGATACAAAAAAACCCTTTAACATAAAGATTGCTTGCGCAAAATCTATTAAAGGGTTATTGTCCAATAGCACAAAGGTACCTTAAAAAAACTCTTTCTTTTAAGGTAACTTCGTTGAAAGAACTCTTCTTCTGTTTTTCTCATACTCTTCCCCCCCCCAAAAAATTCTAACGGGATTTTTCACCATAGTCTCTGCTCGGACTTTTTCAGTAATATGACCTAAATCTGGAAAATCTTTCTCAATAAATTCTTTTTCGAATATTTTCATTTTATTCCCCCCCCCTCATTTTAATTTCTGGAGTATTGCTCCAGAAATTTAAGTTTAAATTTAATCTTTTTAAATCCAAATTTCTGAAGCAATATATTAAATTGTCAAAGAACAAAAATTAATTTTTTAATCAAAAATTATATTATCAAGTTATAAAAAATTGATTTTTTCACCCAAAATTCCTTACAATTTACTTACCTCACTTTTACTTCCTATTTCTACTACAATTTAAACAATTTTGCAAAGACTTCGGAAATTGATTGACCAGTGCGCTCCAAATCTTCCATTAACCCGAATCTCGTTAGGCTAAATTTGTTAAAAAATAAGGAGCTTTTTGTATTTTGAAAAATAATTTGCTAAAATAAAGCCATGATTTTCAAGGATAACAATTTATTAAAAATTAAACAAAAAAACCATGACTTTACTTCAACAAAATAAAAAATAACAAAAAAAGAAAATTTCCCTGATAAAATATTTAGAAATTTAAAAGAAATACTTCTTATTATTTATAACTTCTGTGATAATTATATCAAAGAAATAAAAGAAAAACTAATCAAAAACCTCCCTTTACAAAAAGTTGATAGGACTCATCCACCAACTAAAAAAGGAAAATTGTCAGTAGCAGAAATTGCAACCCTTTCTATTTTTAGGAATTTGACAGGACAAAAAAATTAGAAAGATTTTTATTATCACTGAGTTAATTATCACAAAGATGACTTTCCTAATTTACCAAATTATCAAAATTTTATAAAATCTATAAATAAAATATCTGTTTTAGGAAAAGAAATGTTGGACTTTTTTTTCAAATTTTTTCTTAACAAAACTCCAGAAAAAACTTATAAAATAGCAGATTCTACCAAATTAAAAGTTTGTGAAAATAAAAGAATTTTTAATCACAAAGTTGCTGTTGGTTTTGCAAAAAGAGGAAAGTCTTCCATGGGTTGGTTCTTCGGTTTTAAACTTCATATAATTTGTAATGGAAAAAAGGAAATTTTAAAAGCAAATTTTACTTCTGGAAATAAAGGTGACAGAGAAGGATTAATAAAAAATTGGAATATTAGACCTGTTGCTTGATAACTTTTCTGCCACATTTTTTAATTTTTGGCTACGACTTGTTAAAAATTATTCAAAATACCACCGGTATTCTTCATAATTTTTAACCTCGTCTCGCTCAAAAATTAAAAACTTCGCTACGAAAATTATTAAGCAACATGTCTATTATTTTAGGGATGATAATTGCTGATGCTGGTTATTTAGGAAAAGGTTTGTTTAATCAAGCGAGAGAAAAAGGGATTCATCTTTTTACTTGTGTAAAAGCAAGTGAAAAAAATTATGACAAAAGAACAAGAAGGTTTTAAATAAAAGAACGCTTATTGAAACTATTTTTTCTGTTTTAAAATTGAGAATGAATTTAGAAACAACTTTACCAAGATCTATTGGAGGATACTTCGCGCATTATATTTGGGTTTTGGTCGGTTACCAATTCAAGAAATTCCTTAAAAGCCTAGATTTTAAGCCACTTTCAACCTAACGAGATTCGGGTTATTAGCGGTGCTCTAAATATTAGATTTAAATAAAAATTATTTAAAAAGCAAAGCTGATCTGTCCTTGTTTTTTATTATGATATGGGGCATAATAATGTTATAAAATTATTATTAATCAAAAAAATATGCCAAAATTAATTCAAGTAAAAATTGTTAAAATAAAATACAGTGGCGATTTAATCGGAGATGATGTAAAAATAGAAGTTGATTGTCTCGGCAATTTGTCTAATTTTAAAAAGAAGCTGAAACCCAGCAGTGAAATTAATCCAAATTTATCAGCTGGTTCTTTTGTGAGTGATAATAAAATTTTCAATCTGCCAATCAGTATAAAAATTATTGAAGAAGATTTGATATTTAATGATGTCGGTAGTAGGTTATTGAATTTAAAAATTGATTTGAAAGCT
>JBDRFT010000021.1:0-10609 GCA_043818495.1 bacterium
ACACTTAAGGTGGTAATTTTTCTCAGACAGTAAGGAGGTTGGCTTAGAGGCAGCCATCCTTTAAAGATAGCGTAACAGCTCACTTACTAAGAGATTTTGCGCCGCAGATAATCGGGGTTAAACATAGTACCGAAACTTAGGGTGCTAACGCAACAACCAATTTCCAACATATTCGCTTAAAGTGGATTTCTAACTTCCAATTCAAGAAATTTTTCCTTTAAAAAAATTTTTTATTGATAGTTATTTGGTGGCAGTTGGCTGTTGCGGTAGCGCGGTAGGAGAGTATTCAACTCTGCAATGAAGCTAAAGGGGTGACCCATAGTGGAGCGTGTTGAAGTAAGAATGTTGGCACAAGTAACCACAATGCGGGTGAGAACCCCGCACACCGAAAAACTAAGGTTTCCTTCGCTATGACAATCAGCGAAGGGTTAGTCGGGCCTAAGTGAATGGCGATAGCCGAACACGATGGACACATGGTTAATATTCCATGACTTTTATATATTGCGATGGAAGGACGAAGATTAGTATGATAAGCGCATTATTGGATTTGCGTTTGTGGCATAATTGAGAGTTTTAGGAAAATCCGAAATTCTTTCTTAAATGAAAATCAAAATTGTAGCATAAACATTACGGTTCGCTGTGATGGATTTATCAAAGCAAACTTCCGAGAAAAATTTCTAAGCATAAATATATAAAAACCGTACCGTAATCCGACACAGGTAGTTAGCTCGAGAAGAGTAAGGTGAACGAGTGATAGATCTTCAAGGAACTCGGCAAAAAAGCAGCCGTAAGTTAGCAATAAGGCTTGACGAAATCAGCTATCAACATCTAATATCTAACAATCAACAAAAATTTTTTGCTTTACAAAAAAATTTTGTTGAAAGTTGGAAGCTAGATGTTGGTCGTTGGTCTCGCCAGCATCAAAAGCTTCCCTGCCAACTGTTTATCAAAGACACAGCTCCCTGCGAACTCGTAAGAGGATGTATAGGGGGTGACACTTGACCAATGCCAGAAGGTCAAACAACGACGTTGTGTGCATCACATGGAATGTGATGGTGTGAGTTATAAAGTTGAAAGTTTAAAGGTTTATAAAGTCGGAGAAATCTTACTTTATGAACTTGAAACTTTATGAACTTTATACTTGCATGCATCGTGCTTCGCGTGATGTACATGGTGATTGTTGTAAGCCCTGGTGAATGTCGGCAATAACTATAATTGTCCTAAGGTTCTCGGTTTATTCATTGAATGAACAGAGAAGGATTGGGACTATTATAGAGAAAAGATAAACAGAAAGTGTAATTATTAAGGAATAATAGTTGCCTATCCAGAAATGGATATCCTAAATTGGCTATATGCTGGAAAAACTGGTGTATCTAGAGCTACTTGTGATATAATAATAATTATGTCAACAAGTAATAATGCTACTAGTGCAGAAAATCAGCAGGAAAGATTGATTAAGATAGGTTGGATAAGAAGAAAAAAGGATTAATTTTTCTTCTTCAAAAAATTGAAAGAATGAATTATAAAAAATCTAAACAAAATCTTATCAAAATCCTCAGAAACCAAACGCCAAAATCTAATATAAAAAATTAGATTAAGATAGAGTTCAGACTGCATGGCGACATGCAGATTAATAAATTCTAGCGAAATTCCTTGTCTGGTAATTGAATTGCCAGTCCCATATGGTGACATTGGGATAAAATTCTGCTTATAACGGTGAAGTCCTCGCTGGAGCAATAGTTTCAAGGCTATTGTAATGAAGGCAAGATAATACCGTGGGAAGTCGTAAAAAATAAAAAAAAACAAAATGAAAAAAGTAAAAATATAATTTTAAATTTTAATTTTTGTTTTTGATTTTTTATTGACCCCGTAACGACTGGCGTCGACGCTAGATAGTGTCGACAAAGATAGTATGATATTATCATATTATAAAATGCAGACTCTGAATAATAAAAAACGAAATATAAAAGAATACATTTCTGGTTTTACAGATGGAGAAGGATGCTTTAGCGTATCTTTTTCTCAAAAAGAAATTATTGACTTTGCAAATATTCAGATGAAGATATAGTCTATGCCCTTTCGAAAGTAGGGGAAAATCCTCCGCAAATGCGGATGGATGAACATGAAGTTCAGACGCGCACGAATAGTGTAATGAGCGGGGAACTGTCTCGAAGATCAGCTCGGTGAAAATGCAATACCGGTGAAGATGCCGGTTACCTGCAGTTAGACGAAAAGACCCTCGAAGCTTTACTGCAACTTGATATTGAGTATATGTTTTTAATGCGTAGAATAGATGGGAGGATTTGAAGTTTTTCTTTCGGGAAAAGTGGATCCAACAGTGAAATACCATTCTTTTTAAATATACATTCTAATCTTTGAGGAAAAAACTCATAGAAACAGTATCTGGTGGGTAGTTTTAGTGGGGCGCTATCCTCAAGACGCGGATTTGCGCAGATAAAAAATGCACGCAGATTAGCGCGGATGAATTCATCCGTGAAAATCAGCATGTTTATCTGCGAAAATCAGCGTCTGGAGCCGTGGCGCCTCATGAGATTGATAAACTCAAAACAAATAAAAAAGGGGGACCATAGTAAGTAATTATTATGAGAAAAGTTAGTAGTATCGGAAAAAATCTTTTGTAACTTGAAAGATAATTCCGAGGGAAATGAATTAGTTAAAAGTAAAAAGTTCATAAAGTTTATAAAGTAAAATACAAATGTATTTACTTTCAACTTTACAAACTTTATAACTTTAAACTCATCGTGCCCGTAGAGACTAAACACTAACCTTCTTGCTTTTATCAACGATTATCAGCGTGTATTTTTACATCCGTGTTAATCTGCGACGAGCAAAGCGAGTAGATGATATAGTCCGAACTCATATGTAACTATGAGAGACAAGCAGAAATGTCTTGTCCCAATCTGCGAAAATCCGCGTGAATTTTTTATCCGCGAATATTTGCGATTTTGTAACAATAATGCCTAAAAAGTAACGGAGGAGTCTAAAGGTTGGCTAGGCGCGAATGGAAACCGTGCCGATAGTGTATTGGCAAAAGCCAGCTTAACTGCGAGACGTACTTGTCAAGCAGATGCGAAAGCAGAGCAAAGTGAACCGACGGTCCGTTTTAGATGCGGCCGGAGATTATCGGATAAAAGCTACTCTAGGGATGGACACTGAAAAAAGTGTTTTGTTGTCCTACTCCATAGTAATATGGAGACCTGTCCACCTATTATCGTTTGATAATTAGGAGTGAGGGATGGGATTTTGTTTGTTAATTTTTTTTAATAATTAATATTTTATTAATAATAAAAATAAAAAAACAAACAAGAAGTATGGCTTATAACGGAGAACCTAAAGCTGGTCTTTCCCGAAAGGGTTTTAGAGCTTTTGGAACACCGTGGGAAGTCGAGAGATAATTAATTTTAATTTATAAATTTTTATGAATTTAACTAAAAAACAAATATCTATTCTTATTGGTACTGTATTAGGTGATGGATATTTGCAAAAAACTGGTCTTAAAAATGCCAGATTAAGATTGGAGCATGGAAATGCTCAAAAAGATTATGTTGTATGGAAGGGTAAATGCTTTCCTAAATTATTTTTAGGGAAACCAACATATCTTGAAAGAATTCATCCACAAACAAAAAAAACTTATTCTTATTGGCGATGGCAATCAAATTCATCACCAGAGTTAGGTAAATGGCAAAAAATTTTTTATCAAAATGGCAAAAAAATAATTCCAAAAAATTTGTCAGATTTGTTAAAAGAGCCATTAGCATTAGCAGTTTGGTATATGGATGATGGTTATTATTCAGAAGTTCAAAGGCATAGTTTTTTGTATTTGGGTAAAGTAATGAAAGAAGAAGCTGAAATTTCTCAAAAAACAATTTATAAAAATTTTGCTGTGAATGGAAAAGTTTATGATAAAAAACAGAAAGGCTATGCAATTTTCTTTTCTGTTTCTGAAACAAAAAAATTACATAAAATTGTAAAAAATTATATGTTATTACCTTTATTTAATTATAAAATCTCTTTGACCCCGTAACGACTTGTCCACTTTTTGTGGGCAGAGTATTCGTTTTTACGAATGCTAAGACGCCATCTCCAGCACCTATTAAAAAATAAAATATTTACATTTTATTTTTTAATAGGTGCTGGATGAAGATATAGTCTAATCTTAAAAAGATTGAACAGGCTAGTTCCGCCTAAGAGTTCATATCGACGGCGGAGTTCGGCACCTCGATAAACACCGAATGTCGAGGAGAGAGGATACGAATAGTCCTCTCATGTGTGTGATGAAAATCATACACACTAAATCAGCTCATAACGGAGAAAACCATGTTATAATTCGCGTTATATATGGTCAACACCGTGGGAAGTTTAGAAAGTAAATATTGGAATAAGAAAATGCGTTCTTTTAAAAAAAGAATGCGACTTACTCCTTTGCAAAGATCATTTATAATAGGATCGATGTTAGGAGATGCAACTATGAGAATTGGTAAAAACGCAAAAAATGCCAATTTCAAAATTGATCATTGTTTAGAACAGAAAGAATATGTATTTTGGAAATATAAAATCTTAAAAAATTTTGTAACAACACCTCCAAAAGTTAGTTATCGCAAAACCAAAGAAGGTGTGCGATATAAAAAATCATGGTGGTTTAGAACAATACGCCATCCAATTTTAACTGACATATATAATAAGTTTTATACAACTGAATCATATCGTTGTGGAACAAAAATTGTTCCCGATTTTCTTTTAGATTCTATGAATTCATTTATCATGGCTGTTTGGATCATGGATGATGGGTCATATAATAAAAAGAAAATAGATATAAGCACTTATTCCTTTACTTTACAAGAAATTAAAGGACTTTGTAAAATTATAAAAAATAAATTTGGTATTAAATTCCGTTATCATAATGATAGAAATAAAGGATATCGAATGTATTGTAATATTACAGAGACTAAAAAACTTGTAGACCTAATTTGTCTTTATATCATAAAGTCAATGAGATATAAGATAGGACTTTTATAACCCCGTAACGACTGGAATTACTTTTTTTATTTTTTAAAAAACAAAAAAAGTAACGAAGATAACAATATAAACATTGTTATAACACGCTGGTATTTTAGAACAAATCTAAAATAAAGGTATAGTCTACGCCACTAGTAATAGTGGGTGTGCTCACTTTTTAAAAGAAGTGGAGTACGTAAAATGTGGTCGGCTCATCTTATCCTGGGGGTGAAGAAGCTCCCAAGGGTTTGGCTGTTCGCCAATTAAAAAGATACGCGAGCTGGGTTCAAACCGTGGAGAAGCGAAACTTTTAAATTACTTCGCAATTCCACAGTTTGAATCCCACGAGAGATTAATTATTTTCGTTTAGAAACTCAAATAATAAAATAAATAATTTTTATTATGAGTATAAAAGAAATTCATAATTTAAAAAGATTATGAAGATAGGAAAGACATAATCAAATCACGGCGGTTTAATATCTAAAAAATATTATAATCAAGTTGATTAATATCGGTGGACTCCATGAAAATGGATTATACCGAGGGAAGTGAATTAGTTAAAAGTAAAAAGTTATAAAGTTTATAAAGTAAAATGCAAATGCATTTACTTTCAACTTTACGAACTTTAAAAACTTTGAACTCATCACGCCCGTAGAGACTAAACATCAACAGCACGTAACGTGAGTTATAAAGTTTCAAGTTATAAAGTTATAAAGTTAATTCAAATGCATTTGCATTTAGTATTACTTTCAACTTTCAACTTTTTACTTTCAACTTAAGCGAAGCGAGCGAAGCTATAGTCCAATGCACTTAGTAATAAGTGGTAACATGCGTGAGACAGGTTAGTCTCCTATCTACTGCAGGCGTAGAATTTTGAGGGGATTTGATTTTAGTAAAATTTTGCTACTTCAGAGAGTAATCTCTGATGATAAAGTGGCTAATAACGGTGGAATCTTGAATTTTTTGTATCTGTTGATAACTATTATTAAATAGTCCATTTAATAATAGTACAATAGTATCAATGATACTTGAGGACCAGAAAAAACAAGACAATACCGTGGGAAGTCGATCTAAAATTGATTTGGCTTATATAGCAGGTTTTTTGTTGGTGATGGAAGCGTTATGCTTCAGATCAAGAAAAGGAAAGATGGCAGAAATAAATTTCGATTTATGGCTACGATCTGTTTCTATCAAGATATTCGCCATGAGAAAGACCTCTATTGGATAAAAAAGATCCTTGGTATCGGATATATCATCAGAAGAAATGATGTTGACCGAACTCAGGATCAACGGATATTCCCAAATAAGGAATATCCTTACAGCACTGATGCCCTACGTGAAGTTTAAAAAGCTTCAATGTAAAGCATTATGTAAAGCTTGTGAAATATTATCCAATGTTAAATATAAGGAATTGAATCAAAGACATCTTAAAACCATTGTTAATTTTATTTTGGTAATACAGGGTGAAAACTATGTGACCAAAAAGAAAAAAACAAAGGAAGAGCTGTTTGAAATTTTAGGTTTGACCCCGTAACGACTTGTCCGTTTTAAAACGGGCAGACTTGTATAATGAGGAATCATTTCTTTGAAAATGACAGCTTATACGGGTAATACGCCAACATCCGAATTCGTGTAAAAACGAAAGGATGAAGATATAGTCTGCACTCCTAGTGATAGGGGGTATTGATGTAGATTACGTTGATTATAATTGTAGATATTCATGGATAAATTTATCCGCGTTTATCTGCGTGTATTTTATATCCGCGTAAATCTGCGTCTTGCGACGAGAGGACCAAATTGAACGTACCTCTGGTCTATCTGTTGTTCCTGCCAAGGGCACCGCAGAGTAGCTATGTACGGAACGGATAAACTCTGAAAGCATCTAAGAGTGAAGCCGTCCCCAAGATTAGAATTCGTTTGAGGACCCTGGGAGATTACCAGGTGATAGGTTGTAGCTGTAAGCTCAGTAATGAGTTCGGGCACTGTAATAAAATAAATTATTTAGATTCAGCTTCAGATATACTTGAGATTTATTTTTTACGATTGAACAGAATGTGAGACGTAGCTATGCTACGATGAGCATTCTGTGAATAAGTAAAAATTAAAGATTAGGTGTATATGAAACTGAGATGAATAAGTTATTTTATTACAGTGCCCAAGGCGAGCAATACTAATTATCCGATTCTTATTAGGAAATTTAAAAATACAATCGTTTTGTTTTAATCTGTTATGTGAAATTAATTTATAAATGTAGATATTCGCGAATTTTAAATTCACGCGGATTGACATAGATAAATAATTAATTTTCAAAAAATATTTTGAATTTTTTTCACATTTTTTTGTTGAATTTTTTGTTCTGGTACTTTGTCGCTGGTGTTACACCTGATCCCATTCCGAACTCAGAAGTTAAGCCCAGTTGAGGCGATGATACTCTCTCTGAAGGGGAAAGTAGCTAGGTGCCGGAACTAAGAATTTAACTAAAAAACTTCCATTTCGGAAGTTAAGCCCAGTTGAGGCGATGAGTCACGCATAATTTTCTGCTGAAAATTTGTGCGACCATTACATGGTCAGTATACCATTTTGGATATTTTATTTCGCTATGCTCATATAATATCTCAAAAGGTCTTTCGGTTGGGTCCCAACCCAATCCTCAACCCGACTCGGCTCGTCAGCCTCCGTCTTTGAATTGCTCTATGTATTCGCAATTCAACTCTCTCTGAAGGGTGAGCTTTGGGTTGGGACCCAAAGTGCAAGACTCATTGAGAGCTTTCATAAGCAAAGCGAAATGAAAGACCCAATGAGTGGACAGCTTCTGTAAGAAGAAGTAGGTAGCCGCCAACATAAAGTATATGATTATTTTTTTTAAATTTAATCAAACTATTTTTACTTATTATTAGCGCACCTAAATGAAATCAGACTAGTCTGAACCCAATCATCTATTCTGTTATATTATTTACCATAATATCAAGTGTTCGGCTTCAAACAAGAATTTAGGTTTAATAACTAGACACCTTTCTCGCTCTGCTTTTTTCTTCTTTTTTTTTCATTTTTGTTTTTGCCTGATATTTTTTTATTTTTTTTATGTTTTTTAAAATATCTACGGAAAAAAGATATGTCTTTTTCTGTAGACATTTTTGATTTTATATTTTTAGAAAAAAAACATAACGCACCGTTTTTATGTGATAACATAAGCGTGTGCGTTATTAGACCTGTCCATAGCCCTCAAGTCGAACACTTATTTGCTATTTGTTTAAAACTATCTTTATAAAATAAGTAATAATAAAAAAACTAAGCAAAAAATCTTTAAAATTTTTTGTCACTCTCATCAATGAGAGTGACCAAACTTTTTACTAAATTTTTTATCTCATTATTATTTTTTTTAATTAGTCACTCTCCCTAGGGGAAAGCAATTAAAAAATTTTTGTTTTTTTATTTAATATTTTTTATTTTTTCAAAGTTCAGTTGGTGAACTTTGGAATAAATAATTTTTTTATTTTTTTTAACATTTTTTTTACTTTTATAAAATTCTTTTTTATCAATTTATTTTTTCTATCTGGCCACTCTCATCAATGAGAGTGACCAAACTTCTTACTAAATTTTTTATCTCACTATTATTTTTTTATTTAATATTTTTTATTTATTCCAAAGTTCACCAACTGAACTTTGGAATAAATAATTTTTTATTTGCTATTTGTTTGATATCTAACTTTCTACTTTATAACTTCTTAAATTATGTTATCATATTTTTATGATAAAAATAAAAAAAGAAAAAAATAAAACAAAATTGTCAGTTTATCTTTTTATGGGGAGGTCAGGTTGTGGTAAAGGAACACAAATAGAACTTTTTAAAAAAAAACTTAAAATAAATAATAATAAAATTCTTTGTATAGAATCTGGTCCTATATTAAAAAATTTTGCAAAAGGAAATTCTTATACACAAAAACTTACAAAAAAAATTGTTGAGGTCGGAGGTCTTCTTCCAGAATCTATTGCTATATGTCGATGGCAACAATATTTAATAAAAAATTTTACTGGTAAAGAAAATATTATTTTTGATGGAATATCAAGAAAATTTTTAGAAGCTCAAATTTTAGATAAAACATTAAAATTTTATAATATTCAAAAATATAAAGTTATTCATATAAATACTAGTAGTTCTTGGTGTACAGAAAAACTTTTAGCTAGAAATAGAAAAGATGATACAAAAAAAGGAATAGAAAAAAGAATGAAATGGTATGATACAGACGTAAGTCAATCAATAAATTTTTTTAAAAATAATAAAGATTGCGAATTTATTGATGTGAATGGGGAACAAACTATTGAACAAGTTCATAATGAAATTATAAAAAAAGTTTTTTAATTTTTTTAATCTTAAACCCAAATTCCTTAAAAATTAAGGGTTTTTTGAAGATTTTTGGTGAAAGATGGGTTTAAAAAAACCCTTGCACCAATTATTTTTTAAATAAAAAATAACTAGTGTGGAAAAAAATAAAAAAACAAGAATTATGAATTACGAATTATAAAAAAATAATTATCTCAAATTTTTTAAAATTTTGCCTTTTCTAGTTTTAATTTCCTCGCGACTTTCTTTTAATTCGTTTAATAATTTATTTATTTGCCAATTACGCAATAAATCACGAAAAAATTTGCTTGCGCTTATATAGTCACCTTTTTTAACTACTTTTTTATACTTTTATTTCTAACGCCCTGTGCTCTCTGGTACAGGATAGTTCACTAAAAAGTTTAACTAAATAAAAGTTTAAATAAAATTTGAACAAAAAATTAAAAATATGCTAAGTTTTATAAAAATGTAGCCTGTAAATTATTAAAAGATTTTAAAATAGAATTGATATAAGGTTCTATATAATAATAAATTCCGATAGAAATTCCAATTATTATTATCCAATAAAAAATTCTAAAAAGAGCAGACCATTGATTTGCCTTTTTAATACCTTTGAGAATATGACTATTCTCTTTCGTCATTTCATATGTCTTTTCCAATAATTCTTTTTCTTCTGGATTCATAATAAATATAATAACCTAAAAAAAAATTTTTACAATTATTTTATTTCACATTTTTTTCACATTATTTTTTTGTTTATTTTTACAAATTTTTTAGTTACTTTCTTTAAAGAGAGTAACCAACTAAAAAAAAATAGCAGGGATAAGAAAAAAAATCTGATCACTCTCCTTAATATCAAAAATAAATTTTAATTTAATTTAAATTTTTACTAAAATAAAAATGTCTACGGAAGCGAACATATGTTCGCTTCCGTAGACATTTTTATTTTGACGAAAAAATTAAAATAAAAAAATATTAAAAATATGCCACTTTCATTAGAGTGACTAGATAGAAAAAATAAATTTATTTCCGATAACAGTTGCGGATAAAAGAAGTTGTCGAAGGCAATTTGGGCGAAGCGTAGCAAAGCCTTTTATCCGCTGTTATATAACCCGAAGGGTTCGAGCGAAGCGAGAAAGTTCCCGAGCACGCCATCATTTTGTCTCCTTTTGATATTCAAAGTAGGAATAAATAATCGTATAAACAGCAACTAAGATCACTGGAACAAAAATGAAGAATAATGCGTAGCTC
>JBDRFT010000022.1:0-15258 GCA_043818495.1 bacterium
TTTTTTCCTTTTTTGTAAACAAAAATTTAACATAAAATTCTTGTCCTATGGCAAATAAACTACTTGTAATTAAATATAAAGATATGACGAGAGGAAAACTTTTTGCAATAAAAAACATAATTACAGGCATAACATATTTCATTTGCATATTCATACTTTTTGCTAATTCATCACTAAAAACAATATTTTTCCCATCTTTTTTCTCATCTTTTTTTGGTTTAGGAAGAGTAATTTGCATTTGAAAAAATTGTGCAATAGCAACTAAAAAAGCAAATATTGTACTTTTATCAGTAATATTTATACCAAAAAAATTCATATTTATAATATCTGGTATTTTTATAAATGGATATAATATTGATGTATCTATTTTTAACAATCCCCCATTAAGAAATACAAAATACAAAGCGATAAGAATAGGAAATTGTATTAACATTGAAAAAATACCCGAAAAAGGATTTACTCCTTTATCTTTATATAAAGCCATTATTTTTTCAGCTTGAAGTTTTTTATCATCTTTATATTTTAATTTTAAAATATTTAATTCAGGCTCAATTTTTTTCATCTCAAATTGAGTTTTAATAGCTTTCTGCGAAAGAGGAAATATTATTATTTTTATAATACAAGTAAAAAGAATAACAACAAATCCTGCATTATGAAATGGAATTATATCTATAAAAAAAATTAGACCATTATAAAGTGGAATATAAAAAAATTCGTGAAATAAAAAAGCCATAATAGAATTATTCTATATGAAAATAAAAAATATACAAATTTGTACTGGGTTTTTTATTACTGACAATTACTGACATTTGCGACAACTAAAGTAAAGTATTTGACTTTATTAAATTAAAACTTAAACTGATTGTATGACTATAATTTTATTTTTAATAATTCTTGCAATTTTAATTTTCGTCCATGAACTTGGACATTTTATTTCAGCAAAAATTTTTAATATAAGAGTTGATGAATTTGCTATTGGTTTTCCGCCAAGAATTTTTAGTTGGAAAAAAGGAGAGACACAATATAGTTTAAATATAGTGCCTCTTGGTGGTTTTGTAAAAATATTTGGTGAAGACCCTAATGATGAATCTTTGTCTGGCCCAGATAGTAAAAGAAGTTTTATTAATGCTTCAAAATGGAAACAAATCATAGTTCTTTTTTCTGGTGTTTTTATGAATATAATTTTTGCTTGGATATTAATTTCTATTTCTTTTAATTTAGGATTAATTACATCTATAGAAGAGCAATTTAAAGATAAGGCGCAAAATATTTCTGTTATGATTTTATCAGTTTTAAAAGATTCTCCAAGTTATACAGCTGGATTAAAAGAAGGAGATAATATTTTAAGTATAGAATCAGGAAATATAAAAATAATTTCTCCTAATATTTCTGAAATTCAAAAAATTATTACTGAAAGTGAAAATAGTATAAACATAGAATATAAAAGAAAAAATATCACAGGAATTGCAAATGTAATTGCTGTAAATAATATAACAGCGGGGAAAAAAGTGATTGGTATTTCTATGAGTTTAATTGGAACTGTAAAATTTGGTTTTTTTCAATCTTTTTATGAAGGAGCAAAACTTACTTATATAGAAACAATAAATATGACAAAAGGTATTTATGGTTTTATTGGTTCAGCATTTAGTGGAAAAAATAATTTACTTTCTCAAATTACAGGACCTATTGGTATTGCGAATATGGTTGGACAAGCAAGTAATTTAGGTATGTCATATCTTTTTGGTTTTATCGCAATGATTTCTATAAATCTAGCGATACTTAATATTTTTCCTTTTCCCGCGCTTGATGGCGGAAGAATTTTATTTGTATTTATAGAAATAATTATTAGAAGAAAAATAAAACCGATAATAGTAAATTATTTAAATTTACTTGGCTTCGGATTTTTAATTATTTTAATGTTATTTGTAACATATGGAGATATTTTGAGATTGTTTCATTAAGAAAAATAATCAGAAATAAAAATTAGTTTAAAAAAAATAATAAATAATATTATTTTTTTTATGAATTACTACTATACTAGTACATGAATACAAGAATATTTGTGTCCTAAAAATTAAAAAGCAACAAACTATAATTTTTACTTTTAAAAAATTCGTCACTCTCTTAAATGAGAGTAATAAAAATAAAAAATTTAAAAAAATATTTTTATTTTTCATGTTTTTAAACTTGTCTACGGAAGCGAATATATGTGCGAGATAGTAGACATTTTTGTTTTAGGAAAAAACTAAAAAAATTAGTTAAAAAAAAATAAAAAAATAAAAGGGTTTTCGGCGGAGCCGAAAACCCTTTTAATTTTTGTTTTAATGTTTTCATGTTTTAATGATTTTTATCAAATGTTAAATATTTTTTTATTCATTTTTTTGTAAAAAAGAAAAAAATATGTTAAGGTAAGGGTGTTTGCGAAACAAAAACCATTTATTAAACAAATTTAAGCGACCTTTTTTTAACTAGAATTTTAATTTTTGATTATGAATTTATTTTATTTATAAATTTATAATCAAGAGTTAAATCTAGAAAATAAAGACGCAAAAAAATAAAATGAAAAAACAAGAATTTTGTTTGGAACTCGGTGGAAAAAAACTTAGTGCTGAGTTTAATGATTTAGCAGAAAATGCTAATGGTTCAGTAATATTAAGATATGGAGCAACAACAGTTCTCGCAACTGCGGTTATGTCAAAAAAAGAAAAAAAGGATGCGGGATATTTTCCTTTGACTATTGATTATGAAGAAAAATTTTATGCAACAGGACAAATTTTGGGTAGCAGATATACAAGAAGAGAAGGAAAACCATCAGATGAAGCAATACTTTCAGGAAGGATTACAGATAGGACAATTCGCCCCCTTTTTGACCAATGGATAAAAAATGAAATACAAGTTGTTATTACAGTGCTTTCTTTGGACCAAGATGACCCAGATGTTTTGGGTGTCATTGCATCATCGCTTGCTCTTGGAATATCAAATATTCCTTTTAAAGGACCAGTGAGTGCGGTGAGAATTGCGAAACATAAAAATGATGGCTTTCAAATAAATCCAACTTATATAGAAAGAGATAATGAAACTTATGAAATAGACCTCCTTGCTTGTGGAAAAGATGGAAATATAAATATGATTGAATTAAATGGAGAAGAAGCGCAAGAAACTATTGTCGTAGAAGCTCTTAAATTAGCATCTAAAGAAATTGAAAAAATAAATGCTTGGCAAATAGAAATTCTTTCAAAAATAAAAGTTAAAAAAATAGAAATTCCCGCGCCCATTATGCCTGAAACAATTAAAAAACTTTTTGCGGAGAAAATTGAAAATAAATTTGCAAATACAATAATAAGTGGAATTCCCGGACATTCAAAAATAGATGAAATAAATGACGAATGGATGAAAGTTGCCGAAGAAAATCTCTCCGAAGAAGACTTTTATTTTGCAGATAAATATTTAGAAGAAAAACTTGATGAATTAATTCATACACAAGTTTTGAAATACAATAAAAGAGCTGACGGTAGAGGGATGGACGAAATTAGACCTTTATTTGCTCAAGCCGGTGGAGTTTCTCCTATACTTCATGGCTCAGGAATATTTTATAGAGGAGGAACTCATATTCTTTCAGTTCTTACACTTGGTGGACCAAGAGACGCTCAAGTTATAGAAGGTATGGAAGATAAACAAGAAGCCAAAAAATTTATGCACCATTATAATTTTCCTCCTTTTTCAACAGGAGAAACAGGACGAATGGGTAATACAAATAGAAGAATGATTGGTCATGGAAATTTAGCAGAAAAAGCATTATTTCCAATGATTCCTAAAAATGTAGATTTTCCTTATACAATAAGGATTGTTTCAGAAGCACTTTCATCAAATGGTTCTACTTCAATGGGTTCTGTTTGCGCTTCAAGTCTTGCTCTTATGGATGGGGGAGTTCCAATTAAAAGACCAGTTGCGGGAATTGCTTCTGGACTTATATCAGATGATTTAGGAAATTATAAAATTCTTACTGATATTCAAGGGCCCGAAGATCATTTTGGAGATATGGATTTTAAAGTCGCGGGAACTAGTGAAGGAATTACTGCAATACAAATGGATGTAAAAGTAAATGGCATTCCTATTCCTGTTTTAGAAATAGCGTTTGAAAAAGCAAAAAAAGCGAGACTTCAAATTTTAGATATTATTACAAAAGAAATATCAGAAAGCAGAAAAGATATTTCTATCAATGCTCCAAAAATATTGATAGTAAAAATTAAACAAGAACAAATTGGAGAAATAATAGGTCCGGGAGGGAAAATTATTAAAAAGATAAAAGAAAAAACTGGAGCAGAGATAGATATTGAAGATAGTGGAATCATTTATCTCACAGGAAAAAATGATTCGGCTGAAAAAGCAAAAAAAATAATTGAAAGTATGACTCATGAATATATTCGTGGAGAAAAATTTGAAGGAACTATTATTCGAATAGAAAGTTTTGGAGCATTTGTAAATATTGGATACGAAACTGATGGGTTAGTTCATATTTCAGAAATTGCTCCATTTAGAATAGATAAAATTGAAGAATATCTTAAAATTGGAGATAAAGTTCCTGTTATAATTAAAGAAATTGGCGAAAGAGATAGAATAGCTTTGTCTATAAAAGCTACCGCACCAGATTTTATAAAAAAAAGTCCATTATCTAAATAATACTATAAATTCAAAGCATTTTAATAACAAAGAGAGATTTTTTAAAGAAGTCTAATAATTAAATTAAAAAACAAGGTGTACAGGGGAGTAGTACACCTTGTTATTATTCCTCCTCTACGGAGGAATAAACGGAGGATTAATTGGTTTAGGGCTTCGGGGGGTCCTAAACCAAAATCCTTTCAAAAAAACAAAAAACATATTTCCCACCTCCCATTTTAATTCCATCAGATTCTAGTTAATATTGTATATATTTTAAAATATTTGTCAAAAATAATTTTCACAAAATATGAATAACTCCACCCTCTTTTACACTCTGTTGATAATTTAGATACATAATACTTTGCTTACGAAACATTCACTTATTCTTTTCTTTTGGGGGCGTAAAAGTTGTCGAGATATGATAAAAGATAGTTCGGGTAAAATTGTCGAGTTTCCATTATTGCCGACAAAATAAAAAAAATTAAGCGGTGCGTCAGCTAACGCTAGCCAAATTCTGTCGCCGTTCAAAGCGAGGGCGGGCAAAAATTCCTTTTCCCCCCCCAATCCCTTCCTTTTTGCTCGCCCGAGCGAAAATTATCAAAAGTTAGCGTCCAGATTTTCGTGGAAAAAAAGTTCGGATTTTGTTCAAGAGACACAACTATAATTTCGCGGAAAAATACGGAAATTAACGCAGAAAAAATAAAATAAATTAAAATAATTTATGTTATAATTTTTTAATATTATTATTTCAAATTATGTTAAATTTAAAACAAAACAAAAATTCGCAAAAAATAAAAAAAATATTTACTATAGTTTTTTTTGCTATCATTATTATTGGGCTGTTTTTTTTATATTCCAATATTTTTAATTTTCATATTCCAAATATAAAAACTTATAAAGGTTTTTTGCCTTTACTTATTATGTTAGCGGCGATTATTGATAGTGTAAGTCCCTGCGCTTTTTCTGTATTATTTTTAACTATTACTTTTTTATTTAGTTTAGGAAGAAAAAGAAAAGAAATTTTATTTGCTGGCATTGCTTTTATTTTTGGAATTTTTGCCACATATGTTTTGATAGGTTTAGGTTTTTTAAAAGCTTTAAGTTTATTTAATATACCAAATTTAATGTCTAAATTTGGAGCTATTGCTATTATAATTTTTGGTTTAATTATGCTTATAAATGAATTTTTTCCAAATTTTCCTATAAAACTTAAAATACCAAAATTTGCTCATAGAAGAATAGCTATTCTTGTGGAAAAAGCCACTTTACATACATCATTTGCGCTTGGTATTGTAGTTGGTCTTTTTGAATTTCCATGCACTGGCGGTCCTTATTTATTTATTTTAGGTCTTTTGCATGACCAAAGAAATATTTTGAAAGGTTTTGTTTATCTTTTATTTTATAATTTTATTTTTGTTTTGCCTTTACTTATTGTACTTTTCATAGCTATAAATAAAAAAGTTTTATCTGCAATAGATAATATAAGAAAAGTTGAAACAAAAAAAGCTAGATTGTGGATAGCATTTATTATGATAATTTTGGGATTATTAGTTTTTGTGATAAACTAAAAGAGTTGAAGGTTTATCAAGTTTGTAAAGTTATAAAGTTAAATCTTAAATCTTAAAACAATGAACAAAGAAATAAATTACGAAGAAGTAATTAAAAAAATAGAGGAGATGAAAAAAGGAAAGAATTTTGACCTTTCTGTTGAAGAGGATTTGGCTATCGCTATAATGCATCTTCTTAGTCTTGAAGAACATTTTTTTTTCACAGGCTCAAAAACAAATAAAGCGGAATATTTTGACTTTTTATTAGAAGTGCGTTCAATTAGAACAAAACTTTTGGCAAAAATGATAAATAAAACAGAAGGAGAAACTTGGTGCATTTCAAAACATTTACTCGCTACTTCAATGCGACTTTTTGAAGTTGGAACAAAACTTCAGTCTGATAATAAAAAAGATGAAGCAAAAGAAACTTTTGAACAGGCTTATAAAATGTTCCATATGTTTTTTGCTTTAAGATTAAAAATAATTAATCTCCCTGAAGAAAAAAATTTTATTGATGAAAATAAACAGATGACAATGAAAGATATTATGAATAAACTTATTAATTGTTGTGATGAGAAATAAAAAATTATAAAAAAGATTTAGGATGAATGATTTTTTGATGAGATTTTTTTGTGTAAAAAAGCAAAATAAAAAATAAATTTTAAATGATAAATTATAAAGTTAAAAAAAGTAATAGGTAATAAGTAAAAGCAAAAAAAGAAAAAAACAAAACAAAAAGAGGTTTTCGGCGGAGCCAAAAACCTTTTTGTTTTTTTATTATTTGCGCAAGAAATTATAATTTTTATTTTTAAAAAACTTCGTCACTCTCATATGAGAGTGACAGAAAAATTAATAATTTTTTATTTTTTATTACTCAAATTTCTCACTTTTATTTTTTTATACTTGTCTACGGAAGCGAACACGTTCGTTTCCGTAGACATTTTTGTTTTAGAGAAAATTGAGAAAAACTAAAATTAAATTTGTTTTTAAATTAAAATTTAAACTTTTAATTATATAGAATATAATAAAAAAATCTTCAAAATTTTTGTCAAAACAAAAAATAAAAGGGTTTTCGGCGGAGCCGAAAACCCTTTGAATCTCCTCTTTTTTTATTTTTTTGTTTTAATGTTTTCATGTTTTAATAATTTTTATCAAATGTTAAATATTTTTTATTTTCTTAAATCATAAATTACAAATCTTTATTTCTACTTTACAAACTTTACTCCCCACATTAATTATTTTTTATTTAAAAAATAATTGGTGTGAGAGTTTATAACTTTTTTCTACTCAAACAACCATAAACTTTTATAAAAAATTTGACAGAAAAATTTGACTATTCTTAATTTTTTGATAATATAACTATATTATTTATTTTAACAAATAAAATATTTAGATTTAAAAAAAATAATGGCTAAATTTATTAAGAAGAAAATATCACAAAAAATTAAACAAACAAGCACAGGAATAGTATTAGAGGCTTTTCCTAATACATTATTTAATGTAAAAATTGATAATGATGAAAAAGAATTGCTTTGTTATTTGGCCGGAAAAATGAGACTTCATAGAATAAAAATTTTAATAGGAGATAGAGTAGAAGTCATTTTAGATGAATATGGCGGGAAGGGAAGAATAATAAGGAGAATTTAGAAACAGATTCAAGATTCAGGATTTAGGAATAAATTTAAAATTATAAATCTTATTTATAAATTATGAATTATAAATCAAGTTTAAAATATGAAAGTAAAAGCCTCAGTTAAAAAAATTTGTGTTAAATGTAAAACCGTTAGAAGAAAAGGACGGGTTCATGTTATTTGTACATCAAATCCGAGACATAAACAGAGACAAGGGTAGGAAAATATTTGACATTTGACAATTAAATTAACAAAAATCATTAAATCATTAAATCATTAAAACATTAAAACATAAAAACAAGAACTTTTTTTATTTGTTAAATTTAAATGTTGAATGTTGAATGTTTTGTTTTTATATTTTAATAATTTTTTGCTAATAAGCTATCCAAATTGTTCTTGATTTTTAATAATAAAAATGTTAAGGTAATATTTCTTGTGATAATTTAGAAATATATTTACGAAATAAAATTTATGATTCAAAAATAGTTCATAAATCAGTTTAAAACTTATGCGTATAGTAGGTATAACAATTCCAGATAATAAAAGATTAAAAATTGGTCTGACCGTACTTTATGGTGTGGGGCGTTCTTTGTCTAGTCAAATTCTTAAAGAAGCAAAAATAGATGAAAATAAAAAACCTACGGAAATAACTTCAGAAGAAGAAACAAAAATTAGACAAATTATAGAAAGTAAAAAAATAGAAGGGGATTTAAAAAGGGAAGTCGGAAATAATGTAAAAAGACTTAAAGATATTAAAAGTTATAGAGGAACAAGACATATAAAAAGACTTCCTTCAAGAGGGCAAAGCACAAAAAGAAATTCTAGAACTTTAAGAGGGAATACTAGAAAAACTACGGGAACTGGCAGAAAAGCTGCAGACAAAAAATAGTTTGTGATGAGTAGTTGGTAGTTTGTAGAAATGAATTATGAAACTGAATTATAGAAAAAAAGTTAAAAGTTTAAAATTTAAAATGCAAAGTTAAAGTTAAAAATTAAAAGTAAATAAACAATTTTTAGTTTTCAATTTTCAACTTTTAAAAAATATTTATTTAAAATGTTTAAAAATTAAAAAATTCTAAACGATTCAAAAATAAAAATTTAAAATTAAAAATTTTTTAAAAAGTTAATAAACTAATAAACTAAAAAAATGGGTAAAAAACGAATAGCAACAACAGAAAATAAATCTGAGACAAAAACAGAAAAAAAAATAATAAAAGCTGGCAAAAAAAAGATTAGCTCTGGTATTTTGCATGTTCAATCAACATATAATAATACAATAATACTTTTGACAGATAAAAATGGGAATGCTCTTATGCAATCTTCGGCGGGCGCTTTAGGTTTTAAAGGTGCTAAAAAAGGAACTCCTTTTGCCGCGGCTAAAGTAGGAGAAAGTTTAGGTGAAAAAGCTATAAATATAGGATTAAAAGAAATAGAAGTGATTGTTAAAGGTGTTGGTTCAGGAAGAGAATCGGCCATCAGAAGTTTTACTTCAAAAGGAATAAATATCACAAAAATTAAAGATAAAACACCAGTTCCACATAATGGACCGAAACCTAAAAAACCAAGAAGAGTATAATGGCTTGCTATGCTCACCCGCAGACTAACGCGGACCTGACGCAGACTAATAGAAAATTACAAATCACAAATTATAAATAAGTTAAAAGTTAATAAATTAAATTATAATAAAAATTACTATGATAATAGGACCAAAATATAAAATAGCAAGAAGATTGGGGGCGGGGGTTTATGATAAAACACAAACTCAAAAATTTGCAATGAGATCAGATAAAAGAGAAGTAAAAAGGAAAAAAATCGGATCTGATTTTGGTTTACAACTTATAGAAAAACAAAGAGCGAGATTTACATATGGATTAGGAGAAAAACAATTTAAAAATTTAGTTGAAAAAATTGTTTCAAAAAAAAATATAGATATAAATGAAGCGTTTGTGCAAGCATTAGAAATGAGATTAGATAATTCTATATATAGATTAGGTTTTGCGCCAACAAGACAATCAGCAAGACAAATAGTTAATCATGGACATATAGATGTTAATGGAAAAAGAAATACAATACCTTCTTATGCAGTTCGAATGAAAGATATTATTTCAATAAGAGAAAATAGTAAAAAGAAAATTTTATTTAAAGATTTAGATGAAAAGTTAAAAGAACAAAAAATACCTTCTTGGCTTTTATTAAATAAAGAAAAAAAAGAAGCAAAAGTTCAAGGACTTCCTAAAATACCAAAAAATGAATTATTATTTGATGTTTCGCAAATATTTCAATATTATAGTAGATAGTGGCTTCGCCCGCAGACTAATGCAGACTTGACGCAGACTTACGCGGAAAAATACAAAATAATTTAGTAAATAATGAAGTTTAAAAAATTATTATTAATTTTAATTGGCTAACCAAAAAAATTGGGAGGTAAAAAAAAATGTTTGAACAATATAAAATATTATTACCATCAAAACCAAAAATAATTTCAGAAAAAGGATTTTTTGGAGTTTATGAAATAGACGGTTTATATCCGGGATATGGACATACATTAGGTAATTCTTTAAGAAGAATTATTCTTTCTTCTATTCCGGGAGCATCTATTATAACAATTAAAATAGATGGTGTTAGTCATGAATTTTCTACAATCAAAGGTATCAAAGAAGATGTTATAAATATAATTTTAAATTTAAAAAATGTTAGATTTAAAATAGTTAATGATGAAGAACAAATAGTTAATTTAAAAATAAAAGGCATCAAAGAGATTAAGGCCAGTGATATAATAGTTCCGGGACAAGTAGAAGTATTAAATCCAGAACAATATATTGCTTCTATCACAGATAAAAATACAGAACTTTGTTTAGAAATGAAAATTAAAAAAGGTTTAGGTTTTGTTCCAAAAGAAGAAATACAAAAAGATAAAGTTGGAATTGGAACAATTGCGATGGATGCTATTTTTACTCCAATAAGAAGAGTAAATTATGAAGTAGAAAATATGAGAGTAGGAGATAGAACAGATTTTAATAAACTTATTTTTTCTATAGAAACAGATGGTTCTATTTCTCCAAAAGATGCTTTGGAAAAATCAATTTTTATAATGTTGGAGCAACTCAAAGCTATTGTTGGTTTTATGGAACCAGAAGAAATAAAAGAAGTTAAAAAAATAAATAAAGATAAAGATGTGGAAAAAGAAGATGATTCAGAATTTTTAAAAACAAGAATTGAAAATTTAAATCTTTCCGTTAGAACAATTAATGCTCTTACAAATGCAAATATAAGAACAGTTGGTGGTCTTATAAAAAAGAAAGGGGAAGACCTTTCTGATATAGAAGGTTTAGGACCTAAAGGTATTCAAGAAATTAAGAAAAATTTATCAAGTTTTGGAATAGTTTTAAAATAAAAAAGAAAAAGTATTAAGTATTATGTATTATGTATAAAGTATTAAATATAGTTGATATAAAATAAAAAAAGTAAATTACAAATAAAATATAAACAATTATTATGTTGCATGGTAATAAAAAAAAACAATTAAGTAGGAAAAAAAATCAAAGAAATGCTTTGGTAAAAACTCTTGCTATGTCTTTAATAAAATATGAAAAAATTATTACTACTGAAACAAAAGCTAAAGTTTTAAAACCTTTTGTTGAAAAATTGATAACTAAAGGAAAAGATGGTAGTTTAAATTCGCTTAGAATAATAATTTCAAAAATAGGGAATGTTTCGGCTGTTAAAATAGTAAAAATACTTTCTCCAAAATATAAAGACAGAAAAGGCGGATATTTAAGAGTTATTAAAATTAAAACAAGATTATCTGATGGGGCAAAAATGGCTCAAATATCGTTTGTGTAATCGCAGAAGAACGCGGAATTTAACGCAGAAATACGCAGAAAAAATACAAAAAAAATAATAATATGGAAATATTTTAAAAATAGTTTATAGGTTGTAGAAAATAGTTTGTAGTGAGTAGTTGATAGAAAAAAAGAATTATAAATTAAAAAAATAAATCAATAAATTAAATAATAATTTGTAATTTCTGCATAAAATTCGCATTAGTCCGCGTGAAGCCTGACTGCGAGCCTCGCTCAGGCAGGTCCGCATAAGAATAAAGTCCGCGTGAAGCCTGACTGCGAGCCTCGCTCAGGCAGGTCCGCATAAGAATAAAAAGAAAAAAACAAAAATAAAAAAGTCGCGGGGGCTTCGCCCCCGCTTCACAACTCAAAACTTATCTAAAAATTTGACAAAAAGAGAGTAATGACTATTATAAAATATATAAATTAAAGGTCGGTAAATAAAATTAATAATTAAATAATTAAACAATAAATTTATGGAAAACTTAATTAAAAATGGGGGGGGGAATGAAATTATCGATATTAAAGAAGATATTTTTAAAAGATCTAAGGGAGTTCCGGGTGCTTTAAAAGTTTTAACTAATTTAGCAAAATTGGCAATAATTGATGAAAATATTTATAAAAAAGTTGCTCCAAATCTTGGGGAAGGTTCTGAAATTTGGAGAAAATTTTCGGTAGAATGTGATGAAAATCTTGATGATTTAATAAAAAAATATAGTGAGTAAATTACTAAAATTTTTAACAAAAACATAATAAAAGTTTTTAGAATTTTAAACAATTTTACTATGAAATCATATACATATAGAGTAATAATAGAAGAAGATGGTAAATACTTTCATGGATATGTTCCAGCTTTATTGGGGTGTCATACTTTTGGTAAAACTATGGAGGATACCCGAAAAAATTTAAGAGAAGCTATTGAACTTTATTTAGAATCTTTAATTAAAATTAAAGAAAAAATTCCAGAAGATAGGGGAATAGAAACTTTTGAAACTATTATGATGTCAGTTAGAAAATCATATGCCTAAATTACAGCCGACCAAATCAAAAGAGCTTGTTAGGGTTTTAAAGAAAATAGGTTTTTTTGAGTTTAGAATAAAAGGAAGCCATTTGATAATGAAAAATGATGATAATTTATTAGTAGTGACCAATGCACATAGGGAGAGAAATACTAATAGGAACATTAATGTCAATAATTAAAGATGCTGGTTTAGACAAGAAAAGTTTTACTGAATTATTAAAAAAATAAAATTTATATTGGCTCTGCGTGAAGCCTGACTGCGAGCCTCGCTCAGGCAGGTCCGCATAAGAATAAAATGGAAAAAAAAATTTATACAATAAATGCAGAAGGGCAAAAATTAGGAAGAATAGCGACCAAAGCCGTGTCTTTTCTTATAGGCAAAAATCTTGTTGATTATGCTAGAAATAAAATTTTTAATGTTCAAGTTATAATTGAAAATGCTTCAAAGATAGATATTTTTGAAGGAAAATTAAAAACAATTTATAAAAGATATTCAGGTTATCCGGGAGGTCTTCATGAAAAAACTATGCAACAAATGATTGAAAAAAAAGGAAAAAGTAGTATATTAAAAATTGCTATTTTAGGAATGATTCCTCGTAATAAATTAAAATCAAGAATTATAAAAAATTTGATTATTAAAGAGTAGGAAATAATTTATAGTAAGTAGTTAGACGAAAAAACAATCCAATTCTTCTCTATTTTTTATTAATTCAATTTAGAAACATTATCTGAAAATATAAGATTAGGGGAAATTGAATTGGTAAATTTGAATGAGATGCAAATTTTTTTACGAAATTTATTTCATGATGGTGTAATTACAAATAAACTAATTAAGCATAAAAAAGAACATCTTGATAAAATAATTGAGATTGGTTGTGAGTCGGTAAGATTATTATTTAGATTTTTTATAGATGATAATGGTTCATTTTCTGGTCAGCCAGGAGTTAAGCCTAATATTTTAGAAGTTGGAAACAACAACGATATAAGAAATAAACTAAAAAATGGAAAAAGAAAAATATTTAAAAATTTTAGAAAAATTTAAAAGTAAATCAGTAGGAATTTTTATTGATGAAGCAAATTTGTTTTATTCACAAAAAGATTTAGGTTGGCATATTGATTGGCAAAAAGTTTTAAAGTTTTTCAAGCAATTTTATGATGTTAAAATAATACATTATTATATGGGCATGCCATTCAAAAAGGAATCTTATGAACAAAATATTTTAATTAAAAATAGATTAGAAAATATTGGTTTTGAAGTAATAACTAAACCACTTAAAAAAATTTATTTAGATGGTCAAAAAAAGAATTTTAAACACAAGTGTAATTTTGACGTAGAAATTACACGTGATGTGATTAGAAATTTGGAAAAAATTGATATGGTTTTATTGATAAGCAGCGATAGTGATTTTTTAGGTTTAAGAAAAGATGTTCTCGAATATAAAAAAGGTTTTGTTTTTGTTTGTTTTGAAAATAATGTGGCTTGGGAAATTAGAAAGTCGTATCATTTATTTTTTGAAGATATAAAAGATTTAATTCAATATGATTTAATAAATAAAACAAGCTCTGGAAAATAATCCAGAGCGAAATTACTATGTGTATCTTATCATTTTCAAAAACTATGTCAAGTTGTAAAAAAATAAATCTGTGGATAAGTTGTCGAAAAAAATAATTTAAGTTTAATTTAAAAATTTAATTTAATAAATAATAAAAAAATGGAAAAAGAAACAATAAAAAATAAATACATAGAGGCAGTTGGAAGAAGAAAAACTTCTACAGCAAGAGTAAGAGCAGTACAGGCTGTGAAGTCTTCTTTTATAATAAATGATGGGAAAAGTATAGAAGATTATTTTAATATTGAAACGCAAAGAATAATAGTTAATGAAGCTTTAGCTAAAGTTAAATTACCAAATAATTTAAATATTACCGTAAAAGTAAGCGGGGGAGGAATAAATTCTCAAGCCGAAGCCATAAGACATGGGCTTGCAAGAATACTTATTTTAATAAATCCAGAATTTAGAAAAAGTTTAAAAAAAGAAGGATTTTTAAAAAGAGACCCAAGAGCAAAAGAAAGGAGAAAATTTGGTTTAAAAAAAGCAAGAAAAGCTCCACAATGGTCAAAACGATAAGTTAACTCAATTAGTTTATTTTTTAAATTTTTGCGAGAAAAAAAATTTTCAAATTTTGTAATTCAAAGTTATTTACAAAAAAAGATTTATTTAATAAAAACAAAAAAGTTATGACCTATAATGTTCATAGGTCATAACTTTAACAATTTCAACAAAAGCTATAAAAACCATACAAAAAAATGGAGCTTATATGATTTTGAAAAAAGCCGGGATAATTAAATAAATTTTTTTAAAAAAAATAAGAGGATTTGATTCTTCAAACCAAATCCTCTTTTTGATCTTTTTTTTTGAAACCCAACTTTCACCAAAAATCCTCATAAACTCCTTATTTTTCAAGGAATCTGGGCTTAAACGTCTGCGGATTGTGCACAACAAGAATAATTTATATAAAATAATGAAAAAATTTCTTTTTGAATATCATTTAATTTAGTA
>JBDRFT010000023.1:0-22162 GCA_043818495.1 bacterium
TACACCCTCTTCATCTAAATAAATTCTTGTTTATTTCATCGATTTTTATCCATTAAGTATACTATTTACAACTCTGCGATTCTTCTCACTGAGTTTGGCATAAGCAGCTTTTACTTCCTCCTCAGTTGCTGTTTCAGGGAGGCCGATTACAACTCTGCGATTATTCTCAGCGAGTTTGGCATAAGCAGCTTCTACTTCTTCGTTTTGCTCATATTCTTTCTTTGAGATAAAAACAGGGACAAGTCCTTAAAGTTCATTTCCAGACCTAGTGTATGCTTTTCTACCAACTCTTTTGCTTTTATATCCAACTTCTTCCCCGTTTTGCGATGAGTTTAAAAGAAACATTTCACCCTCTAACAATTCAGGGTGTTTTTGCTGATCGAATATTGGCTTCATGCTTTCTGATGATTTCATAGTTGTATAGGTTAAATTATTAAACTGACTAAATTATATTATAAGCCATGTGCGACCTGAAATAAATTGCCAAAAAAATCTAAAATAAAATAAAGAAATTTCTGGCTATTTCACATAACTCATTTTTATACAAATTGATCATATAACCGACCTTTATTGTAAATTATATGAACCCAATACATTGTATTTAATTTTATTATACAAAAAAATAAAATATTATGCAGACTTATTCTTGTTTGTTTAATATTTTTCGCTATAATAAAATATAATAAAATAGTAAAAATGTGAAAAATTAAATTATCTGTGTTTATTTGCGTAATTATCCGCGTTTATCTGCTTCTAAAATTAATAAAAATGGAGATTAAAAAAAACAAAAAAAAATTTTATATTACGACAACTTTGCCATATGTTAATGCGAGCCCGCATATGGGGCATGCTTTAGAATTTGTTCGTGCGGATATAATAGCTAGATACAAAAATCTTGCAGGTTTTGATGTTTTTTTTAATACTGGGACAGATGATCATGGAATTAAAATTTATAAAAAAGCGAAACAAAACGGAAAAACTCCGCAAGAATATACAGATTTTTATGCCGAAAAAATTAAAGAATTATTAAAACTTTTAAATATAAATATAAATGAAAAAAATAATTTCACTAGAAATTTTATAAGAACAACAGATGAAAATCATATAAAATCTGCACAAGAATTTTGGAAAGTTTGTGATAAAAACGGATATATATATAAAAAAAATTATAAAATAAAATATTGTGTTGGTTGTGAACTTGAAAAATCAGATTCTGAACTTATAAATAATAAATGTCCCGAGCATACAAATTTAGAATTAGAAATTATAAATGAAGAAAATTATTTTTTTAAATTTTCTGCTTTTGAAGAAAAACTTTTAAAATTTTATGAAGAAAATCCAAATTTTGTAATTCCAGATTTTAGATTTAATGAAATTAAAGCTTTCGTAAAAAGAGGCTTGATTGATTTTAGTATTTCAAGATTAAAATCAAAAATGCCTTGGGGAATAGAAGTGCCAAATGATAATAATCAAGTTATGTATGTTTGGTTTGACGCACTTATAAATTATATTTCCGCAATTGGTTGGCCTAGTGATTTAGATAAATTTAATACTTGGCAAATAAAAACTGGAGGTATGGTTCAATATTGTGGAAAAGATAATCTTCGCCAACAATCCGCAATGTGGCAAGCGATGCTTATGGCTGTAAATATTCCAAATTCAAAAACAATAATTATTGATGGATTTATTACGGGAGCTGGTGGAATAAAAATGAGTAAATCTCTTGGCAATATTATTGACCCAGTGGAATTAATAAATGAATATGGAACTGATGCGCTGAGATATTATGTGACAAGGGAACTTTCTCCTTTTGAAGATTCTCCTTTTACAAAAGAAATGTTTAAAAATGCTTATAATGCAAATCTCGCAAATGGACTTGGAAATCTTATAAGTAGAGTAATGAGTTTGTCTCAAAATAATTTAAAAAATCCTGTTGAAGTTGGAGAAGTTTTTTTATCCGAATATTTTAAAAATGTGATAGAAAAATATAATTTACAAGAAGCTATGAATATTATTTGGAAAAAAATTAGCGAACTTGATTTAAAAATTCAAAAAAGCGAGCCTTTTAAACTTATAAAAACTGATATAGAAAAAGGCAAAGAAATAATAAAAGAATTAGTTATAGGAATTTATGAAATTGCAGTATATCTTGAGGCGATTTTGCCAGAAACTTCAGAAAAAATTAAAAAATTAATAAAAGAAAACAAAAAACCAGAAATACCTCTTTTTATTAGAAAAAATTAAAAACTTTTTTAAATATTTAATTTTAAAAATAAAAAGTATAATTTATTGTAAAAAAATAAAAAACAAAAAAGTTTTCGGCGAAGCCGAAAACTTTTTTGTTTTTTTTTATCTCTGTCAAGTGTCAAATATTAAATATTTTTTGTTTTCTTAAATCTTGTTCATAAATTATAAATTTTTATTTCTACTTTATACTTTTAACTTTTCAAAAACTACTCACTATAAACTATTTTAAATTAATCTAATTTCACCCAAACTTTCTTTTATTAAACCTTTAATTTCCATTATTGAAATTACGACGCTTGCTTTTGAAATTGGCATTTTCATTGCACGAATGAGCTCATCTTTTGATAAGGGTTCTTTGAGAATTTTTACTATAAGTAATTCTTCATCTGAACAATCTGAATATTTTAATTTTGAATTTTGAGAAATTTTATTTATTTTAAAACCAAGTGCTTCTAAAATATCTTCACTATTTCTTATAGGTGTGGCGCCAAGCCGAAGAAGCATATTTGGTCCTTCGGAATTTTTAGAAAATATTGAGCCCGGAATTGTAAGAATATCTTTATTATATTCTGTCGCAAATTTAGAAGTAATAAGTGTGCCTGATTTTATTTCTGCTTCTATAATAAGAACGGCATGAGACATTCCAGCCATAATTCTATTTCTTTGTGGAAAACTATAAGGTGTCGCTTTAAATTTTGGTTCAAATTCTGAAATAAGAGCTCCGTCGTTTTCAAGTATTTTTTCCGCAAGTTGTTTATGAGAATTTGGATAAAGAACTGATTCATCTAATCCAGAACCCGGTATGGCGATTGTTTTTAAATTTGCATCAAGCGCTGATCTATGAGCAATACTATCTATACCAAGAGCGAGTCCTGAAACTATTATTATATCATAACCACGAAGTCCTGAAATAAGTTTTTCACAAACATCTTTTCCATATTGAGTATATTTTCGCGAACCAACTACACAAAGTATTTTTGTATTAGGCGAAGGAAGTTTCCCTTGAAAATAAAGTTTTTTTGGTGCATCAGGAATTTCACGAAGCATTTTTGGAATTTTTTCATTTTCTAATATTTTTATTTCAAAATCTTTGAGCATTTTAGACTTTTTGTTTTTTAATTTTAACAAAATAAATTTTTTATTCTGTTAGTTTTTAATAAGAGATTCAAGTATAAACAAAAATATAATTATAAACAAATATAATTTACTTGGAGACTTAACCCAAGTTAACTTACTTGGAATTTGAGCCTCCAAGTACTCCAAATAGACTAGTTTTTTGTCAAAATGTTTGTCAAATTGTTTGTCAAATGTTAAATGTTTTTTTCATTTGTTATATAAATTTTAATTTTTTGTATACTGAAAAAACTTTGAATTACAAAATGCAAAAAATATCAAATTATGTTAACATTTTAAAAATTGATAATTTTTAAGAATTATTAATTTTAAATATGAAATTTTCAGTTTAAATAGTTGAATTAAAACAAAAAGTAGGTTTTCTTTGCTCCCATAATAATTATTTTTTATTTAAAAAAATAATTGGTGTGTGGTAAAGTTATATTTGTATTTTCATCTACGTTCATTTCTTACATTTTTATCCGTGTTTATCTACGTAATCATCTGCATTTATCTGCTTCTAAAATTATTATTAACAAAAAACAAAATGTCTAAATGGTTTTTAATTGTTCTTATAATTATATTCTTATCATCTATTATTGTTATTTTAATTCGTAATCAAAATAAAAAAGAAATTGAGAGATTGGAAAAAAAAGACAATTTTTCTGCTGATGATTTTGAGATTATAGAATAGATGGACTAAGCTCGTAGTTTTTTAGTTTGTAGTTTGTAGGTAATGTCTTTGCGAGTGAAGTGTGAGAAAGCAAAAGTCTTTGCTTTCGCAAGACTTATTAAATTATTTTATAAGTTTAGCGAAATAAAATAATCAATAAGTGGACAGTTCCTGTAAGGAAGTAAACAGATTCGTCAACCGAGTGTAGCGAAGCAAATCAGGTTGAATTATGAAAAAAGAAATACTCGACCGAATTTCTTTTTTTTACTAATTAATTTTTTTTTGTTCATACGGATATATTATATTTATTACGTTGCGTTAAATTATTGACTTTAATTATGAATAAAAAATCAAAAATTATTGTAATTCTTGGGCCAACAGCTACTGGAAAAAGCGACTTTGCTGTTCAAATAGCCAAAAAATTTAATGGCGAAATAATAAGCGCTGATTCACGTCAGGTTTATAAAGGAATGAATCTTGGTAGTGGCAAAATTACAAAAAAAGAAATGGGGGGGATTCCACATCATCTTCTTGATATAGTAAGTCCTAAAACTTTTTTTTCTGTGGCGAAATATAAAAAACTTGCGGAAAAAGAAATTGATAAAATTATTTTAAAAAATAAAATTCCAATAATTTGTGGGGGAACAGGTTTTTATATAGACAGCATAGTTAAAAATATTTCTTTTCCAAAAGTAAAACCAAATAAAAAATTAAGACAAAAATTTGAAAAATATTCAGTGGAAAAACTTTTTGAAATACTTAAAAAATTATATCCTTCTCGAGCAAAAAATATTGATAAAAAAAATAAAATTCGTTTAATAAGGGCTATTGAAATCGCAAAAACACTTGGCAATATTCCAAAAATAAAAGAAGGAAAAAATAAATATAATTTTATTTTTATCGGTCTTGATATTGATGATAAAATTTTAAAAGAAAAAATTTCTATTCGTTTATTAACTAGAATAAAAGCAGGTATGATACAAGAAGTAAAAAAACTTCATAAAAATGGCGTAAGTTGGAAAAGATTAGAATCTTTTGGACTTGAATATAAACAAGTCGCTTTTTTTCTTCAAAATAAAATAAAAAAAGAACAAATGATAGAAAATTTAAAAAATGAAATTTGGCATTTTGTTAAAAAACAAAGAACATGGTTTAAAAAAAATAAAAAAATAATTTGGTTGTAATAATTATTTATTTTTTAAAAATTTTTTCGCTTTTATTAAAAATTTAAAACTTTTATGATTTAAAAAAAATACAATAAAAGTTTTATCATTGAGTAAATTAAAAAAATTTATTTTTAAAATAATTTTCCTAAATAATGTCTCAAAGTATAAATCCAATCTTCGTCTTCTGCTTCATTTTTTTCTTTTTCTTTCAAAAGCCATTCTAAATATTTTTTATCTATTTCTGCTATTTCTTTTAAAGATCTGTCTTTATATTTTCCAAAAGTAAATTTATTAAATAAAATTGGAATGCCAGAAATTTCTATCATTTTTTCTATTGCTTTATTTTCATCTTTTATTTCTTCTTTTACTTTATCTAAAAGTCTTTCAAAAAGTGCAGACAGAACTTTCACATCATCTTCAGCATCATGAGAAAAAGCATTAACATTAAGGTCAAGATAATATCTTAAAAATTGTAAATTATATTCTGGAATTTTATTTTCTTTATCTAAAAATCTAGCCACACGCAAAGTACAAATATATTTTGGAATTTTTAAATTTTCTGCCTCAAGCATTGCGATATCAAATTTTGCATTATGAGCCACGAGTATTCCATTTTTCAAAAGTTCTTGCAATTCTTTTTGCATTTCACTGCCTTGAAAACTTTTTTTATTTTCTAATATTTTATTTGTAATATGAGTAATACTCATAGACTTTATAGACATATGCAAAGGTGGTTTAAAATATTCAGTTTTTATATCAGAAAAAGTTTTATAACAAATTTGACAAAGTCTGTCTTTGCCTATTTCATTGCCCGTTGTTTCTGTATCTAAAAAAATTAAATTTTCCATTTTAATTATGTTTTTAATGAGTTTAATTATTAATATCTGAAACTAAATTTGCCACTTCAACTATTTTATTTATTTTAGGGTCATAAAGTATAACTTTTTTTGAAAGAGAATAAATTAAAACTTTATCACCAATTTTCGCCTTTACAAAAAAAAGTTGTGTTTTTGTTTTATTCAAATCAGTTTCTGTAAGAGTAATCAATTTAGGAGTTTCTCCAATAGGCAAAACCATAATTTTTCCAATAACTTTTATTATTTTATTAATTTCTATTTGATTTATTTTTGCTGAATCTTTTTTAAAATCAAATAATTTATTCCAGAAAAAAAATGATGATATTAAAAATATAAATAATAATATCCAAAGGATAAAAATAAAAAATATTTTTTTTTGTTTTTTTGATATATTTTTATGAACTTTTTTAGGCAAATCTAAGGGTATTTGTTGTTCAGTTTTTTCTTTAAAAATGATTCTATTATTATTTGTCTTTCTTATAGAATCTATATTACTTATAGCGCTTACTTTTGTTTTTTCCAGTGTTTGAATTGGGTTTCTAATTAAAATATTTTGATTTTTATTTTTTAATTTCATATTATTATTCTAACATAAAAAGTTAAAAAGTTATAAAGTTTGAAAAGAAAGTTTATAAAGTTCATAAAGTAGAAAAGATTCAAAATTTATGATTTTGATAAAAATCATTAAAACATAAAAACATGAAATCATTAAAACAAAAAAACATTAAAACAAAAAAAAATAAAAAAAGAGGAAATTCAAAGGGTTTTCGGCTCTGCCGAAAACCCTTTGAATTTTATTTTTTGTCAAATGTTAAACTTTCACAATATTAAACTTAAATAAAAAATACTTAAAAATTAGGTGTTCATTTTCATTTGATATATAACCGCTAATAAGTTAATTTGTGATTTTACTAATCCACAGTTTATTATTTGTTTTAAGTAAAACTTTGTTATATAATTAATAGAAGTTAAGTTGTGAGTATTTATTATTAATTTTAATTTTTAATTCTAATTTAATAAAATAAATTAGATAAAACAAAATTATGGATGAGATTTTAAAAGAAGAGGTTAAAGTTAAGGGTAAAGCAAAAGTAAAAAAAGGTTTGCCAGTTTTTGCTTGGTTTATTATAGGTATTTTAGTAGGAGCGGGAATGTTTTATATTTGGAATTTATATACAGCAAAACCAGCTACTAATAAAGTAGCAAATCAAATGGAACAAGCACAAGTAAAAGAGCTTGTTGCTAAAGTAAGTAAACTTATTATTCTTCCAACAGGAGAAGAACCAGTCGTTGCTACTATAAATGATGCAGAAGCTTTAATAAAAGACCAAGTTTTTTATAAAGGTTCTAAAAATGGAGATGTAGTTCTTGTTTATCAAAAGAATGCAAAAGCAGTTATTTATTCTCCAGAAAAAAATATTATAGTAAATGTTGGACCAGTTGTTTTTAATAATCAACCAGCAGCCCCTAACGCAGTTGAACCTGCACCTGTAAAAAAATAATTTAGAATTATTTCTTTACAAACAAAAATAAAACTAAACTAAAAAAAATTTCTGCTCCGCAGAAATTTTTTTTAGTTTAGTTTTTGTTTAAAAAAAATTAAAATTTATTTTTTACTCATTTTTTTTAAATGGGAAACCTAAATATTCTAAGAAAATTTTTGCTTGAATTTTATTTTTTAAATTAGTTACTATTGTAATAGCTAAACCAAAAATATCTCTTAAATCTTCATCTGATGTTTCTGGAAAAACTGAATTTTCTTTTACACTAATTGTAATATTTCCCATATTATCAATAGCCTTCATTGAAAGACCTCTAAAATCTTTTGTTCTAGGTAAAGCAATATAAACAAGTTTATTTAAAAAATCAAACATTCTTTGTCCTCTTAAAGTAACTTGATATCCAACAGGGTCTCCTTCTCGGACTTTAAATGTAGCAACTGATTTTTTAGCCACTTTAAGCATTATTTTTTGACCAACAATTTTTGTTAATCTATCTTCAACAACTTTATTTTTATTTTTATCTTTAAATGAACCTGTGCCTGAACTCAAAATAATCTTCAAGACTTTTGGGCTTTGCATTTTATTTTTTAAATTTAAACTTTCTTTTAAATTTTCAAAAGCTTTATTTTGTTTTTCTTTTAGTGAAATCATTGTATTTTAAGTTGAAAGTTATAAAGTTTATAAAGTTTATAAAGTTTTAATTTGTTAAATTTTTTTAATAAAACCAGATAATAATTTTGATATTTCTAAAGAAAGATCATAAAATTCGTCAAATTTTTTTTGTGAAATATATTTTAATTCTAAGGCAATATATAACATTGATCTAACTTCTCCACACGATCCCTTAGCAATGTATAAAAATTGTTTTAATTCTTTATTGCTTTTTCTTTCAAATCCTTCCGCAATATTATTTGAAATACTTATTATAGCTCTTTGAATTTGGTCTCTAAAACTAAAATCACGATTATCTTTCAATATGGCATAAATTAAAAAAGCTAGTTCTTTTGATTTTTGCCATGAAATTATATCTTCAAATTTTTCTATTGTCATAAACTTTTTACTTAGTGAACTTTTTTACTTTCTACTTTTTCATATTTCTTTCCCTGTTTTTTTATTTATTCTTATAAATTTATCCCCAATAAGTTTTTTTCCAATTCTAGCTCTTTTTCCATTATCATTTATCATAACATTTGAAACATCAATAGGCATAATTTTATCTACAATTTGACCTTTTGAACCCGTTTTTTTTGTTTTTTGATGTTTTTTACTAACATTTAAACCTTCTATTAATACTTTGTTTTCTTTTGGAAAAGCAGAAATAACCTTTCCAGTTTTACCTTTATCTTTTCCTGCGATAATTATTATATTGTCTCCTTTTTTAATTTTCATTTTATTCTTATGCGGACCTGCCTGAGCGAGACTCGCAGTCAGGCTTCACGCAGAAATTACAAATTATTATTTAAGCAATTTATTTTTCTATTTTTATTTTTTTTGTTTTATTAATTCTTAAATCTTAAATCTTAAATCTTAAATCTTTTTTTATTTTACACTATCTCCGGTGCAAGAGATGCAATTTTTTTATAACCCAATTCTGCTATTTCTCTTGGGATTGGACCAAAAATTCTACCTGCGATTGGTGTTTTTTTTCCTTTTTCAATAACAACAACTGCATTTTCATCAAATCTTATATAAGAACCATCTTTTCTTCTAAAAGCTTGTTTTTGTCGGACAACAACTCCATAAAGAACATCTTTTTTCTTTACCAATTTTCTTGGCTCGGCTTTTTGAACTGAGAAAATTACTAATTCGCCTATTTTAGCCCATCTTTTTTTTGAACTTCCGGGAATTTTAAAAACCCTGCCTATCTTGGCGCCTGAATTATCTGTTATTTTTACTATTGTTCGGTCTTGTATCATAATTGGGTTTTACTAATTAAACTATTTTTTAACTTATTTCTTCCATATTTTATATTTATCATGCGATTCTACATCTAATAAATTTATCGTATCTCCTGTAAATTCAAAAAGAACTCGAAATCCGTCTCTTAAACAAAAAGCTAAACATTCTTGCAATTTTCCTTTAAGTATATGGGTACGCAATCTTAAATCTTTGGGATCTTTAATAAAAATTATTATCTTTTTATCAAAATCATCTTTTATATTATTTGGTAAATGTTTATAAGCCCGCTTAAACCTTGACGAACGATTAATATAATTAATCTTCATAATCTTTATCTTCGTAAATCACTAATAAGATCTTTGGCATTCGTAAAAGTTTTAAAATCATTAAAAATATAATCCAAATGACTAGCACTAATAATTTCATCAAGAGTTTCAGCTTTATTTACTTTTTTAAGTTGAGATTCGGATATTTCACAAATAATTTTTTTTTCTTTTGGATAATGCAAAATACATCTTAAAGCTGAAAGAGGAATGTTTATACTAACTTGTTTTTTATTTTTTACTGCGATTTCCATAATAAAAATAATTTAAAACTAATTCCTTAAACTATTTATTAATTTTAGTATATCAAATTTATTTAAAAAAGTCTATATACATATACAATCCACATTATTTTGAACATCTTTTCTAGATTCTATTTTTTAATAACCTTAAAACTTTTATTTTTTGAAATTGGTCTTGTTTCTATTATTTCTATAATTTCCCCCTTTTCATATGTATTTCCTTCATCATGGGCCATTATTTTATTTCGTTTTTTAATATATTTCCCATATTTAGGATGTTTTTTAAAAGAACTAATTGAAACAATAACCGTGTCTTTCATTTTTGTAGAAACAACCGTTCCTTTTAATATTTTTCCTTTATTCTTTTTTATTATTTTTTTTTCCATTTTATTCTTATTATTATTTAATTGATTTATTGATTTATTTTTAACCAAATATTTTTTTGCGTTTTTATACTTAATACATTTTATACTTTATAACTTTTTTCATTTAAAATTGTAAAAATTTGAGCGATATCTCTTTTAAGATTTTTTTTAATTTTAACATTTTTTATTTTACTTCCTGATGTTTTAAATTTAAAATCATTTAAAGCAATAGCTTTTTCCAAAAGCTCTTTATCTAATTCTTCTGATGTTTTTTCTCTTAAAATTTTTGTTTTCATAAGTTTAGCTTTTTATTTTATTAATTCTTAAATCCTAAATCCTAAATCTTAAATCTTTATTTTTAATTCAGTTTCATAATTTATAATTATTTTCTACCTTGTTAAAAATTTAGTATACACCGGGAGCTTCGTTCCTCCTTTTCTAAGTATTTCTTTTGCCAAAACTTCATTTACTCCATCTACTTCAAAAATAACTCTTCCCGGTTTAACGATTGCGACATAACCTTGCAATTCTCCTTTGCCTTTTCCCATTTTAACTTCGGCAGGTTTTTGCGTATAAGGATGGTCTGGAAAAATTCTTATCCAAATTTTTCCACCCTTACTCATTGAATGTGATATTGCTTTTCTTGCGGCTTCTATTTGTGTTGATTTAATTCTTCCCCCTGATATCGCTTTTAATCCAAAAGAACCAAAAGAAATTTTATTTCCTCTCGTTGCCACCCCAATTTTTTCAGGATTTTCTCTGAAAGTATGAGATTTTCTAAATTTTACTTTTTTTGGCGCTAACATTTTATTATAGTTATAATTTTTTACTTTATAAACTTTATAACTTTCTACTTTATACTTTCTTAACTAATTAAAAATATCTCCCTTATATATCCAAACTTTTATCCCTATATCTCCATAAGTCATATGTGCTTTTTCTTGAGCATAATCTATATCAGCTCTAAGTGTTTGTAAAGGAATTCTTCCTTTTTTCATTTCTTCTGACCTTGCAATTTCGGAACCACCGAGTCTTCCTCCGCAATAAAGTCTAATTCCTTTTACATCTCTATTTGCCATCACTTTTTCTATCGTTTGTTTCATCACTCTTCTAAAAGGTAATCTTTTTTCTAATCCTTCAGCCATCATTTGAGAAACAATAGCAGCATTTGATTCTGGAGATTTAATTTCTTCTATATCTAATTTAAAATCTGTCGGAACAGAAAGTTTATTTCTTGTGGAATATTTAAGTATCTCTTTTTTAAGTTTAACTGTGCCCTCTCCGTTTCTTCCAATAATAACTCCAGGTCTTGATGTTTTTATTATAAGTTTAAATGTTTTGTCATTTCTTTCCGTTTCTATAGAACCAATATATTGACCTCTCATTTTTTTTTCAAGAAATTTTCTTAACATTATATCTGCTTTCAAAAAATCTGTATATTTTTTGCCAGACGAAAACCAATGAGATTTCCAATCTCTAATAATTCCTAATCTATGTGCATATGGATGTACTGAATGGGACATAATAATTTATAATTTATAATTTAAAATTTATGAACAATTAACTTAAGATTTAAAATTTAAGATTTTTTTATTTTAATATTTTTAACTTTATTTGTTTTAACTTTTTCTTAAATCCTAAATCTTGTTTATAAAATTTATTTTTCTATTGTATCTAATTCCACAAAAATATGGCTCGTTCTTTTATTTATAGGAAATGCTTCTCCTCTTGCTCTTGGCATTCTTCTTTTTAAAGTGCTTCCTTCATCTACTCTTAATTCTTTTATATAAAGTTGTTCGGCATTAATATTAAAATTATGAAGTGCATTTGCAACAGCTGAATCTATTAAATCAGAAAGAGGTTTTGATGCCCTCTTAATCAAAAAAGCTAAATCATTTTTTACATCAATAATTTTTTTTCCTTTCACTAGATTTGCAACCAATCTCACTTTTCTTGGTGATTGTCTATAATTATTTAATTTGGCTATTATTTGCATTTTATAAATTAGCTTTTTATTTTATTAAATCTTAATTCTTAATTCTTAAATCATGAATCTTTATTTTTATTTTTTAGCATTTATCGATGCTTTTGCCGCTTTGGACGCATTCATTTCTGATTTTTTTGCTTCAATATCAAGACTTTTTTGCATTTTACCTCCATGTCTTAAAAACTTTTTTGTAGGAGAAAATTCTCCTAATCTATGCCCTACCATATCTTCTGAAATCAAAACTTCTAAATGTTGTTTGCCATTATGCACACCAAAAATAAAACCTATCATTTCTGGAGATATTTGACTTCTTCTTGACCATGTTTTAATGACTCCTGTTTCTATAGGATTTTTTCCTTCTATTTTTTTCAGAAGTTTTTCATCTGTATATGGTCCTTTCTTTAATGATCTTGACATAAAATATTTATTAAAAATAAAAACTAAACTCTCAATAAGAGTTCAGATTTTAATATTAGCAAAATTGATAAAAATGTCAAATATTTTTAATCAAATTTTTAGTCAAATATTTTTAATCCAAATCTAAATCTAAATCCAAATCAGATTTTTTATATTTTTCTATTATTGCATTCTCTACTTCTTCTCTATTTCTACCATATTTAAGATAAGATAATTCTTTTATTTTATCAAGTAAAATTTTTGTGCCTCTTGGTGGTAAATTCGTTTCCATACTAAAAGGTTTGACAGGTCTTCCATTTGAAAGCAATTTTACATAAGAATTATGATTGTCTATATTCATTATATCTTTCGCTTTAAATACTGGGGCAAATTGTTTTTCTAAATATTCAGCATCTTCAGAGCTTACACGAAATACTGCCATTGAACCAACATTTCCAAAAACAGAGTTTTTAATTTTTTCATCAAGTTGAGCTATAAATTGATGTGCAACTGTAAGTGCAAGTTTATATTTTCTTGCCTCTGAAAGAATTGTTGAAATAGAATCTGTTGTAACATTTTGAAATTCATCTATATAAAGATAAAAAGGATTTAATTCTTCACCAAAAGAATCAACTCTTGAAAGTGCTGCCATCAATATTTTACCAACAATAATGAGACCAATTAAATTTGAGTTGATATCTCCAAGTCTTCCTTTCGCTAAATTCACAAGAAGAATTTTTTTATTATCCATAATATCCCTAAAATCAAAAGATGATTTTTCTTGAGCTACTATTGGACGCATAATATCATTTGATAAAAACACATCAAATTTTGATGTTATATAAGGAACATAATTAGCAAGATCACTTTCCCCTTTTGTTTTTTGAGCATTTTCCCAAAATTGTTTTATAAGAGGATTTTTACATTTAGAAAGTTTTAAGTCTCTAAAATTTTTGTCAGAAAGCACTCGGGCTATATCAAGTAAGCTACCACCTGAATCTGGATCTTCTAAAATTAATAAAGTAGAATTTCTAAAATATTGTTCAAACATAGGGCCTCCTGCAGTTTTCATATCAAAAAGTTTATTAAAAATAGAAATCATTTCATTTACTACAAAAGTTTTTTGTTCTGGAAATCTTCTATCAAATTCAAGCATATTTAAACCCATTGGTCTTTCTGTATAACTTGGGTCAAAATAAATAATATCGTCATATCTTTCGGGTGGAATAAATGAAAGCACTTCTTGAATATCCGAACCGTGTGGGTCTATCATACAAACTCCCTCGCCATTCAAAATATCTTGGCGGATCATTGATTTTAAAAGAGTCGTTTTACCTGTTCCTGTTTGTCCTATAATATAAAAATGCCTCAATCTATCTTCCTCAGTAATTCTTATTTCTGTTTTTATATTTCTGTGAACATTAGTGCCGAGTAAAATTCCATGGTCTGGTAAATCAAAAGGTGCTGGAGCTGTAATAGCCTCAGCTTGTTTTAATTGTGCCGAATTACCAAAATCATTTTCAGGCAAATGCATTATGGTTGTAAGCTCTTTAAGATTTAAAATTAAATTATTTTTTTCATTAAAAATTCTAAAAGAAAAATCTCGTGACATTTTTAAAAGCTCACTCCCTTCTATTCTTTTAAATTTGAATTTATTACCTTTAGTGTTTTCAAATTGATTAAAAGATGCCTCTATATCAAAAAGAATAGACTTGGCCTCTTCTTTAGTTTTTGATGAGGCAATGATTCTTATATTTACACTTGCAAGAGAAGTTCCTATTTTTAATTTAATATTTTCTATTATATCTTGTTGTGGTTCATTTTTTTTCTCTTCATCTTTTTTTTTATCATCCATCTTAATAATTTCTTTTCCTACTTGTTTAAAAATATTTAAAAAAGAAATATCTGCTTTTTCATAAGCTTCTTTTAGTTTTAAACCCTTTTCAACTTCTTTAAGAACTCTTTTAAATAAATCTATTTTTAAAAAAGTCGGTTTAATAATTATTTGTATTGCAGCTCCTTCGCCATCTTTATCCACTTTTGAAAAACTATTCAAAAGAACATTTAAAGGGTCATAATCATAATTCTCATAAGTTTTTATTGGAAAAATTTCATTGGTTGAAAATTCTGCATAGGATCCGACAAAACTTCCGGTATCATTGAAAACATTATAATCATCTTTTTTTTCTACAAGTTTTATATCAGAAAAAATAGATTGAACTTGTTTTTCAAAAAGAGTTTTTTTTGTATCAGGAATGGCAATATAAAAAATTATTTCATTACTGTGATTTGCATTTGTCAATTCAAGTACAAAATATCCTGCACCAATCTTATCATCATTTTCCACTGAAAGCATACCAGAATAAAATTGTTCCATTTTAGAAATAACTTCTTTTAAATTTTTATTTTTTTGAGTTTCATCTTTATTTATACTTGGAAGAGATATTTCAAAAAGAGTCATTTTTAATGCTTTAAATAATGGACCTTTTTCATTATTATTTGCAATTCTAAAACCTACTTTTATATACTGAATTAAAAATCTATGAAAATCATCTTCAAGATGAGGATTTTTTAATTTACCAATAACAGTAAGTGCATTAAGGATTCCTTTTTCTTGCAAAATATTTACTAATTCGCTCATTTGTGAATCATGAATTTCTGGCGATAAATCCAAAACAATAGATTCAATCTCATGTTCTTTCAAAGCATATTGTTCATCCAAAATATCTGATGGTTTTTTATTACTATGTTTAACTATTTCATCTTTTATAATTTTTTCTTGTGGAATTAATTCTCCCGTATTAGCAAGCATTTTTTCTTGAACGGAAATTTTCGCGCGCAAATAATTCAACTCTTCTTCTGGAGTTTTAAATTTCTGTTCAATTTTTTCATTTTTAAATTTTTCTGTCATAGATTTATTATACTTTAAATTAACAGAATAAGAAAGTCTTAGTCTTGTACAATACAAAAGGAGCCTGAAATGAGACTGGGTTTCCAATACAAAAGGAGCCTGAAATTTAGAAAAGCAAAACAGGATAAAGACATGTTTGCTAAAATTATATAAATCGTTGTTAGATAACGATACGTTATGAGAATATTTTTTAAATCAAAGTTGGATATCCGACATCCAACTTTTTTCATCCAACTTTGATTCCAAGTTTTTATATTTTTAGACTTGTCTACAAAAACGAACATGTGTTCGTTTGCATAGACATTTTTTTATTTAAAAAAATTTGAAATAAATTTAAAATTAAGTTTAAAAATAAGAAAAATAATTTATAAATTGAAATCAAAAATTATTTTATGTATTTTTTAGGGTTAAATTTTTTTAGTTGCTTTCCTTAAGGAAAGCAACTATTTTTTTTATTTTTATTTACCAAGGCCCGGCCTTGGTAAACCTCAAATAAACGAAGTGGTGTTTTATTTCAAGGAAAAACAAAAAAATTTTTGTAAAAAAAGACACCCATTTTATTCATTTGCCTTATTATATTTTAGCTAACCATTAAACTTTTGGAGCCAAAACAAGAAGAGAAAAAAGAAGAAAAAAAAAGGAGAAGAGAGTAGGCAAAAAACTAAAAAGACAAAATTAGATTTTTTGAATAATTATAAATGAATTAGTTTCAGAAATTGTTTCAGATGAGAAAGAAGCTTTTTCAGGTTATTGATAAAGATTTATTTTTGAAAACATTTGGTTTTAAATCTGCTCAAGAATTTGAAAAATGTTTTATTAAATGGTTAAATGTTATAAACAAAACACAAATTGGGTTGGACCAACTTGAAATTATAAGATTGTAAAAAATTAAAATTTTTAGTAAATTAAGAAATGAATAATGTTCAATTTAAAATAAAAACAGAGATTTTTGAAGGCCCGCTAGACTTACTACTTTCGCTTATAGAAAAAAGAAAGCTTTTTATAAATGATATTTCTTTGGCAAAAGTTGCGGATGATTTTATTATTCATTTGCAAAATAGAGAAATGTCTTCTATAAAAGATATTTCGGATTTTCTTATTATTGCTTCAACTCTTTTGCTTATAAAATCTAGGTCTTTAATTCCCTCACTCAATCTTTCTGAAGAAGAAAAAATTGATATGCGAGATTTAGAATTAAAATTAAAAATTTATAAAAAAATTAAAGAGCTTAGCGTTTATATTAAAAATAATTTTGGTAAACAAATAATTTTTTTTCCAAATGTAAGAAAATTTGAGCCAATTTTTTCTCCAAGTTCTGAAATAAATAAAGAAAATATTTCAAAAGCTATTTTTGAAGTGATTAAAAATTTACCAAAATTTGAAGTAAAACCAAAAGTAAAATTAATAAAAGTTATCAGTCTTGAAGAAATGATAAATAGTCTTACAAAAAGAGTGCAGGCTTCTTTAAAAATGAGTTTTAAAGATTTTTCTGGTATTGGAAAAGCAGATAAAATAAATGTAATAGTAAGTTTTTTGGCAATGCTTGAACTTGTAAAACAAGGTATAATAGAAGTAAATCAGAGAGAAAAATTTGAAGATATACAAATGGAGACGAAACAGGTGGGGATACCGATATATTGAAAAGTTATAAAGTAAAAAGTTTATCAAGTAGAAATAAAGATTTATGATTTATAATTTATAATTTATGAAAAAAAAGAAAAAAATAAAGCAAGAAAACAAAAAAATAATTGATAGGAACTTTATAATTTTGAACTTTACAAACTTTATAACTAATAAGCTAATAATTTAATCTAATGCAAGAAAATAATTTAGAAAAAAAAATTGAAGCTGTACTTTTTTGGAAAGGTGAGCCAATGTCTATAAAAAAACTTTCTCAAATTTTTGAAAAAACAGAAGAAGAAATTTTAATTTCATTAAAAAATCTTGAAGCAAATCTTTTTGAAAGAGGAATTATTTTAGTTTTTAAAGAAAATGAAGTTGCTCTCGGTACATCAAAAGATGTTTCTGAAATAATTGAAAAACTTACAAAAGAAGAACTTGTAAAAGACATTGGAAAGGCTGGACTTGAAACACTTTCTATTATTATTTATCAAGGTCCAATATCTCGTGCAGAAATAGATTATATTAGAGGAGTGCAATCAACTTTTATTTTAAGAAATTTAATGATAAGAAATTTGATTGAAAAAATTACAAACCCAAAAGACCAAAGAAGTTTTTTATATAAACCGACTTTTGAAGTTTTGAGTTTTATGGGAATTTCAAAAATAGAAGATATGCCAAATTATGCGGAGGCCAGAAATGAAATTGAAAATTATAAAAATATACAAATGAACGAAGAACAAAAAAATAAACAAGAAGAAGTAATAGAAAGTTTAGAAGAAATAGAAAAATAATAAAAATATACAAATTTAAAAGATTTACGATTTACGATTTACGATTTAAAGCAAGATATTAAAAAAAATTTCAATTTATCAAGTTTGTAAAATAATAAATCAAAAAATCAAAAAAACAAAAAGGTTTTCGGCTTCGCCGAAAACCTTTTTGTTTTTTTTTGTTTTTTTATTTTGTCAAATGTTGTTGTTAAATATTTTTTTAAAAAATTTGCTTTTATTTATTTTTTTTGATATAAATAAATTATTAAGGCCAAAGATAACTAGTTTTTGATATTGTGTTTTTTTTATTGAAAACATTAATTGATAAGTAAATCTGGTTGAGGTCGCACTCTAATTTTAGAGGCCTTAAAATTATAAGGTCGAATTATTTTAATTTTTAATTAAAACATTTATGATTACAAAAGCAAAAAAAAAAGAATTAATTGAAAATATTGCAGAAATTTTGAAGAATTCCAAATCAATTGTGTTTGTAAATTTTCATCATCTAATAGTTGCGGATGATATGGTAATGAGAAAAAATTTGAGAAAAGAAGGAATTGGATATTTAGTAGTTAGAAAAACTTTAGCAAAAATTGCTTTGAAGGAAGCTAAAATAAAAGGAACTATTTTAGATTTTGAAGGAGAATTAGCTATGGTTTATGGTGATGATATCACAGCTCCAGCAAGAGAGTTTTATGTTTTTCAAAAAAAATATAAAAATAATGTAAAAATTGTCGGAGGTATTTTTGAAGGAAAATTTATCTCAGTTGAAGAAATGACGTCTATTGCTATGATTCCTTCACAAAAAGTTCTTTATACTCAATTTGCCAATCTTATCAATTCACCAATACAAAGATTTGTTATTACTCTTGACCAAAGAGCAAAAAGTTTAGTGTAATTAGTTAATAGTTATAAAAAAATTTATTAAATTTAATTAAATAAAAATATGAATGAAGAAAAAAAAATAGAAATTCCTGCTAAATTTAAAGATTTAATAGCAACGGTAGAAAAAATGTCAGTATTAGATCTTAATGAACTTGTAAAAACTTTGGAAGCGCATTTTGGTGTTTCGGCTTCAGCTGTTGCAGTTGCAGGTCCATCGGTTATTGTCGCTGATGTAGAAAAAAAGTCATCTTTTAAAGTTGAGCTTACAGAAGTAGGTGCTCAGAAAATAGCAGTTATTAAAATTATAAAAGAAGCTCTTGGACTTGGTCTTGGGGAAGCTAAAAATCTTGTAGACAATGTTCCTTCACTTTTGAAAGAAGAGATGAAAGATAAAGACGCCGAAGATTTAAAAAAGAAAATTGAAGAGGCGGGAGGAAAAGTAAAATTAATGTAAGATTTGAAATGTATAAACAAGATTTAAGAATGTTTGAGATGTAAAATTTAAGGTAAGATTTAAGTAATTTTTAATTTACAATTTAGTTTCACCCTGTTAAGTCTTTTATTAAAAAAAATAATAAAAGAAAATTAAAAATTTATTAGTTTACTTGTTTTATCATTTTTACAAAATAAAATTTATTCAAGTTTTATCAATAAATATTTGTACCTTTTATGTCTTACACCAAAAAGAAATTAAAAAATGGAATGAGAATTATTACTATTCCGATGAAAGAAAATCCTACGACCACAGTTTTGGTTTTAGTAGAAACTGGTTCAAAATATGAAAATAAAAAAAATAATGGAATATCACATTTTCTTGAACATATATGTTTTAAGGGCACTATAAAAAGACCAACGGTTTTTGAACTTACAAAAGAATTAGATAGTATTGGTGCTCAATATAATGCGTTCACAGGTCATGAATATACAGGATATTATGCTAAATCTGATTATAAAAATTTAGATATAATTCTTGATATTATTTCTGATATATATTTGAATTCTATTTTCCCTGAAAAAGAAACAGAAAAAGAAAAGGGAGTAATTTTAGAGGAAATAAATATGTATAATGATTTGCCTCAAAGTATAGTGGCCGATGAATTTTATAAACTTTTATATGGAAATCATCCTGCGGGCTGGAAAATTTTGGGAACAAAAGAAAATATTAAAAAATTTAAAAGAATTGATTTTTTAAATTATAAAAATAAACATTATGTAGCGAGTGCAACAACAATTATAATTTCTGGAAAAATAAATGAAAAAGAAATTTTTAAAAAAGTTTTAAAGATTTTTAAAAAAATAAATAAATCAAAAAAAGCTGATAAAGAAAAAGTTTTAGAAAAACAAAAAATACCTCAAATTGTTATTCATTATAAAGACACGGACCAAACACATATTACACTTGGTGTTCGTTCTTTTGATACATATAATAAATACAATTCAATTATTATAGTACTCAATGCTGTTTTTTCTGGGGGAATGAGTTCACGACTTTATCAAAAATTAAGAGAGGAAATGGGACTTTGTTATTATATTGGAGCAGATAATGAAAAATTTACAGACCATGGAGTTTTTTCAGTATCTGCTGGAATAAATAGCGAAAAAATTAAAGAAGCTATCATTGCAATTTTAGAAGAAATGAATAAATTAAAAAATGATTTAGTAAAATCTGAAGAATTAAATAAAGCAAAACAATATTTGATAGGAAATTTGAATCTTAGTTTAGAATCATCGGATTCTCTCGCAAATTATTATGGCGCGCAAGAAGTTTTGAAAAAAGAAACTAAAAAACCAGAAGACATAATAAAAGAAATAAAAGCTGTTACAGCAGAGGAAATAAAATTTATTGCAAACAAAATTTTTAAAAACGAAGGATTAAATTTGGCGATGGTGGGGAAACTTAAAAATGATAAAGAATTTAAAAATATTTTGTCTTTTTAGAAAAACAATAAAGTAAAAAAATAATAAGTAAAAAAATGAAATATATAGATATTCATTCTCATTTAAGTTTTAATGATTACGGAAATGATTTAAAAAAAGTCATAAATAAAATGAAAGAATTTGAAGTTTCTGCTATTACTATAGGAACTGATTTAGAAAGTTCAAAAGAAGCGGTTAAAATTGCAAATGAAAATGAAAATATTTTTGCTTGTATCGGCGCTCATCCAAATGATAAAAAAAATTTTGTTTTTGAAGAAAAAGATTTTGAAGAATTGGTAAAAAATCCAAAAGTTGTTGCGATAGGAGAATGTGGATTGGATTATTTTAAAATAATTGACAATATTGAAGCAGAAAAAAATCGACAAAAAAAAGAATTTGTTAAACAAATTGAATTTGCTATAAAATATAATAAACCCTTAATGTTTCATATTCGCGATGCTTATGAAGATGTTTATGAAATTTTAAAAAAATATAAAGGTAAAATAAAAGGGAATTTACATTTTTTTGCTGGAAATTTAGAATGGGCGAAAAAATTTATTGATTTAAATCTAACAATATCTTTTACAGGAGTTATTACATTTGCCCGACAATATGATGAAGTGATTAAAAATATTTCTCTTGTTCAAATAAATGCGGAAACAGATTCGCCTTATATTGCGCCTATTCCTTATAGAGGAAAAAGAAATGAACCTATTTATATAATAGAAATTATTAAAAAAATTGCCGAAATTCGTGGTGAAAATTTTGAAATGGTAAAAAAACAATTATTAGAAAATGCGAAAAAAATATTTGGTTTGACAAAAATTAATAATAAGTAATTCGTAATAAGTAATAAATAAAAGGTAAAAAAAATAAAAAGGGTTTTCGGCGGAGCCGAAAACCCTTTTTATTTTTTTTAAAAATTTTATGAAAAAAAATTTGAAAAAAAATAATTTTTATGCTATTCTTTTTGAGTTGTTAATAGAAAAGAAATATACTTAGTTTTTAACTATTAGAAAAAAACTTAATTTTAAATTTATATTTTAAACAAATTTTTTGTTTAAATTTGTTAAATGGGCCCGTAGCTCATCTGGTAGAGCATCTCACTTGCACTGAGAGGGTGGCAGGTTCGAGTCCTGTCGGGTCCACAAAAAAATTTAAAAAATTGCCCGCGCTAAAAGTGCGAGCATTTTTTTAAATTTTTTTGTGGACCCGAAGTAAGCAAACTGCTTTGCTTACGTCAGGACTCGAACAGCGGAACCATATTTTTTCAGCAGAAAAAATAG
>JBDRFT010000024.1:0-2313 GCA_043818495.1 bacterium
GGAATTCAACTGGGGCGAAGTCTTGTAACATAACAAAAAATGGAAAGCCATTTTCAACAGGCATTTCAGGCAAAAAAAATTCAGGAGAACTTAATGAAAATACAGAATTTTCTATAGAATGTGAGAAAGAGTAAATTAGCTTTTTATATTTACCAAGGCCGGGCCCTGGTAAAGATTGATGCAAATTAAAAAGTTTATAACTTGTAAGTTGGATGTTGAGTTGGATGTCCGACATCCAACTAGCTTACCCCGAACTATTTACCAAGGCCCGGCCTTGGTAAAGACAATGTCTTTGCGAGCGAAGGCGAAGCAAATAGATTAAATTATAAATTATTAAGAAAGTAATAAGTAATTTGTAATAAGTAATAATTAAAATCATTAAAACATTAAAACAAAAATTAAAAGGGTTTTCGGCGAAGCCGAAAACCCTTTTTGCTTTTTATTTTTTGCTTTTTATTTTTTTTTAATTTTTTTTAAACTAATTTTTTAGTTTTTTCCTAAAACAAAAATGTCTACGGAAGCGAACATATGTTCGCTTCCGTAGACAAATCAAAAAATATGAAAACTTGGAATCAAAGTTAGATGCAAAGTTGGATGTCGGACATCCAACTTTAGGACATCCAACTTTAATAATTTTTTCTAAAACAATTTAATAAACTTTATAACTTTATAACTTTATTTATGTTATAATTATTAACAATGTTATTTATTTATTAATTCTATAATTTTTTATTTTATTATGAAAAAAAATTTTTTAAATTTATTTTCTGATTTGAAGGTTTTTAATTATTCAAAATTAATTATTGTTTTATTATTTATTTTGATTTTTATTTTAGGAAAAATTTCTTTTGCTCAAATATTAGCAATGACGCCTACGACAATATTGGCAACAAAAATAAATATTGAAATTATTCCCACAGAAACTAATAAAACAGATAATATACCTTTACAAAATATAGAAAATGAATCACCAAAAAAAGATACTCCGCAAACTCCAAAACCAAATGAAAACAAATCACCAGAAAAAAATATTGATAATGATAATAATGATAATAAAAATAAAAATAATTTAACCCCAAATAATAAACCAGAATTTATAAAACCAATTCAAATACCAAATCAAGAAAATCAAGAAAATCAAGAAAGCCCTGAGGTACAAGAAATAATCAATACTTTTGAAACAATGCAAAATATCGTTCAAGATACAAAAAAAAAAGTAATAGAAATTATTGAACAAAATATTCAAATACCAACAACGTCACCTAATGAAAATAATGAAAAAATAGAAATACAAAGTACATCTTCAATTGAATCAATGAAAAAAGAAATAATTCATAAAATTAACACCACTTTAACTGAAACTAATATTACTCCAAAAAAAATTAATGAGTTAAATAAAAATATAAAAAATGATTTAAATAAAATAAATAATGCAGTACAAAATGATTATTCTCAAACAATAGAAGAAATTTTTAAAACAATATCTTTGACTATTGAGGAACAAGTAAAAATTTTAAAAGAACAAGGAGGAGATTTAATTTATAAAGATAGTAATAAAGATGGTATTTCTGATTATGATTCAATTCATATTTATAATATTGACCCTATAAAACCGACACCAATAACACTTTATAATGATAAAGAAATTACAGCTGGTGAAAAAATCCTTTTAGGATTTGACCCGAAAGAAACAACTTTGGTAAAAATTAATCAAGAAGAACCTGAGGCTTCTGCTATTAAACCAACAGCTTTTTATAAAATAGAAGATGTAAAATTAACATCAGATAAAAAAATAAATATTACTGGAAAATTTTTACCAAATAATTTTGTAACTATTTATATTTATAGCACACCAATTATTGTAACTGTTAAAACAAATATTAATGGGGAATGGAAATATACTCTTGATGAAGAATTAGAAAATGGCAAGCATACTATTTATGTTGCGACTGTTAATAATACAGGCAAAATTTTAGCAAAAAGTACGGCTTTCACTTTTATAAAAACTGCGGAAGCAGCTACTTTAGAAAAATTGCCATTTGCTCAAACAACTGAAAATATCAAACCAAGTTTTTTAAGTAAAAATAATATTTATATTTTTGCAGGATTATTTATTATAATAATTTTATCTGTTTTGATTATTGTTGGTAATAGTAATAAAAAACTAATTTAAACTTTTAACAATTATAAATTATGAGAGTAAAGTTCTGTATAAAAGTTAGATTTATTCGAGTTTATTAGTTTTTTCGTAGAAAAACGCAGAAGAACATTTTAAAAAAATTTGTATTTTATAAATAAAATAATATAATTAAT
>JBDRFT010000025.1:0-18526 GCA_043818495.1 bacterium
ATGCCCTCTACACCAGGGATTGTCTTCCAGCCATAAAAGCGATGATTGACTCACAGCTCTCTATTTTCAAATTTTTATCTTTTTGATTTTGTAAAATTTTTTCATTCATATTATTAAAAAATTTTTATTCCAACTTTTGAATAAAATTTATCATAAGAAAAGATGCCATTTAAATCATAAAATTTTATTGTCGCTACATTTAAACAATCGATCCAAGAAGTCCCTTTTTTATTTTGAGCTAAAAAAATTTCATCAGCCATATTAATAATTTGATCATTTGATGATAATTTAGTAAATTTTTTTCTTGACTCTTTTAAAAAATCCTTTGCTGATTGATGAGAGACTTTGTAAGAAAGCACCGTTGCTGTTTCTGGAATAGTAAAGGGAGTAATAAATACTGAAACATCTTTAAAATCCTCAAGTTTTTTAATTGATTTTAAATGATTTTTATCATCTTTTTTTATGAGAGCTATTAAAAAATCAGCATCTATTAAAATTTGCATATTTAATTATAAAGATATAAATCCATTTTTTCAGATAAATCTTTAGGACCGCCTTTTATTTTAAGTTTTGCAAAATCTAAAAGATCACTTCCTTTAATTCCTTTTTTTTCTTGAGGTAAAACAGATTTTAAAATACTATCTAATTTTTCTTTTAGAACAAAAAGCTCATCAAATTTCTTTTTAGAAATAATAATTGTTTGAGTATTCATATGTTCTATATTATCATAATTAAAAATAAAAAGTCAAACTAAAAACTGGGCTGATAAAAATTTGTTTAATTTGGTTTGCGTCCGAAATTTGTCGCAGCGTTTTTGGCACAGAGTGTCAAAAACGCTGCGACAAATTTCGGACGCGACACAATTTATTTTTTACTACTAATTATACTTATCGCTTTGGTAATTATCGGTAAAATGTCATTATAAAAATTTAAATTTTGAATTTCTTGAAGTTTGAACCATTTTGCATCATTTATTCCCCCACTATCTCCACGTTTTAATTCTTTTTTATCAGCTTTTGCAAGAAAATATATTACTTGTTTTCTAATTCTCCCTTCTTTTGGATGATTTGCTATATATTCATTTTTTAAAAGTTCTTCTTCAACTTTTATATCTAAACCAATTTCTTCTTTTATTTTTCTTATCACTCCAATTTTTGGATCCTCCTCTAAATTTATTTGCCCTTTAGAAAGAGTCCATTTTCCAAAAACATCATGAATAAAAGCAAAATAAATATTTCCATCTTCAATACTATATACAACCGCTCCAGCAAGTTGTTTAATCGGCATTTTATCATAAGGAATATCTCTTTGTTTTTTAGAAACTTCTTCCCTACCAGGTTCTCCAATTTCTTTATAAATAGTTCCTAAAACTCCATTTACAAAACCACCACTTTTTTCTCCACTATAAGTTTTTGCAAGTTCAATGGCTTCATTTATTGCAACTTTTGCGGGAACTTCTTTTCTATCAGAAAACAAAAGTTCATAAAGTCCTATTCGCAAAATATTTCTATCAGTAATAGAAATTTTTTCTATCGGCCAATCTGGCGCGGCTTTAACAATAATATTATCTAAATCTGTTTTTTTATCTATAATTCCTTTTAAAAGTTTTTGAGAAAATATTTTTTCAAAAATCTCGCCACCGAATTCTTGATTATTTCTTTCTAAGGATAATAAAGCCTCTTCTTTGGAATAATTTCTAAAATCCCATTCAAAGATAGATTGAAATACTATTAATCTTGCAAGGTGCCGATAAGACATATTATTTATTTTCTAAAAAACTTACTACTACTATTATTCGTTTATAATACATCAAAATTACAAAAAAGAAAGGGGGCGGAGAAACAATTGACATTTGAGTTTAACATTTGACAAAATCTTTATCAGGGTCTTTTTACCAAGGTCTGACCCTTAGTAAGAGACCTTAATAAAAAATTTTTTAAAAAAAAAAATAAAAAAACCAAAAGGGTTTTCGGCTTCGCCGAAAACCCTTTTAATTTTTGTTTTAATGTTTTCATGTTTTAATGATTTTAATTATTACTTATTACAAATTACTTATTACTTTCTTAATAATTCATAATTTAATCTAGTTTGCTTCCTTACAGGAACTGTCCACTTGTTGGTTATTTTATTTCGCTAAACTCATAAAATAACTCAACAAGTCTTGTGAAAGCAAAGACTTTTGCTTTCTCACGCTTCGCTCGCAAAAATGTTATTTTTTCATAAATCTTAAATCCTAAATTTTAAATCTTTTTTTTATAAACTTTCTACTTTATAAACTTTATAAACTTTCTACTTATAAACTTTTTATTTTTCTATTTTTTCCTTTTCTTTTAAAATTAATTTTTGGTATAATTATTAAATGATTGACGCAAATATTATAAATCTTTGGGAAACTACTGGTAAATATTTATTAATTTTATTGCCAATAATTTTACCTTTAATGCTTTTTTATGCTTTTTGGATAATAAGATTTAGATGGCTTACTATGAAATATGTTGAAGCTCAAACACCTTGTTTATTAGAAATTAAATTGCCTAAAGAAATAACAAAATCTCCGGCTGCTATGGAAATATTTTTTTCACATCTTGGCGGAGGCGGAGCAGGTAATTGGGGAGAAGCGTTTTTAGATGGAAAAACCCGTCCTTGGTTTTCTTGCGAGCTTGTTTCTATAAGTGGAGTTGTAAAATTTTTTATTTATTGCAGTCAAGCAAAAAATAAAAATACTGTTGAAACTCAACTTTACGCTCAGTATCCAAATCTAGAAATTTTTGAAGTTGAAGATTATACAAAAAATTTTTGTTTTGACCCTGAAAATTATCCTTTATCCGGAATTCAATATAAACTTGAAAAAGCCGACCCATTTCCAATAAAAACATATATAGATTATGGTTTAGATAAAGACCAAAAAGATGAATATAAAATAGACCCTATTACTTCTGTTATTGAATATTTAGGTTCTCTTAAAAAAGGAGAAAATGCTTGGATACAAATTCTTATACAAAAACATGAAAAAGAAAGTTGGAAACATGGTGAACTTGCTTCCGATACTGACCCTAAAAAAGCTAAATTTTTTCAAAAAATAATAATTTTTATTTTTGGTAAATCAAAAAATTTAAAAGATGAAATTAAAGAAGAAATAGAAAAAATAAAAAAATCAACTTTGCCAGAAGGAGATGATGATAAAATTATAAAAATTCCTAATCCAACAAAAAGTCAATTAGAAATTATTGCCGCATTAGAGAGAAATTCCACAAAAGTTCCATATGATTGTATGATACGAAGTATTTATATTTCAGAAAAAAATTCTTTCAATCCTATAAATATTGGAGGTTTAGTCGGAGGACTTAAACAATATGGTTCAAATAATTTAAATAGTTTTAAACCAGATGTTTCTGCGGATGTTAAAGAATGGAGAAAAGACTGGGCAAGATTTTTACCTTTTTTGAAAAAAAGCAATGATAAAGAAATTTTGAGAATTAAAAAAGACTTATTATATGCTTATAAATTAAGGTCTTACTTTTGCTGGCCATATAAAAATTATGGAAAAAAAGGGGAAAAAGGCAAACCATTTATATTGACCACTGAAGAATTAGCGACTATTTTTCATTTTCCAAGTGGAATTGTTTCTCAAACTCCAACATTACAAAGAATTGAATCAAAAAAATCAGAGGCTCCATCAAATTTACCTGTGTAAAAAAAGTTAAAAGTTATAAAGTCCATAAAGTTATAAGGTAGGAGTTTGTAAAGTAGAAAGTTATAAAGTTTGTAATATCAGTGCTAGATTAAGCCTAGGACAAAAGCCTAGGACAAAAGTTAAACTTAGGACAAATAAATTGCTTTAATGCGAAACTCGTGTGTAAAAGCTATACTTATCGCTTATCGCTTATAACTAACATTTAATTATTAAAAAGAAAAAAATAATTAAAAAAATTTTGTCCTTGACTAATTTATAGTACTAGTATAATATAGCCATATGTATAAAAAACGACATCTTGAACAAACAATTCTTAAACTTTCAAAAAGTTTTCCAGTTATTTTGTTAACAGGACCAAGACAAGTTGGTAAAACTACTTTGTATGAATTTCTTAGAAAAAAAATTGGGCATAATTATGTCTCGCTTGATGAATTTGAAATTCGTTCTTTAGCAAAAAATGATCCCGGTTTATTTTTAGAACAATATCAATCTCCTCTAATAATTGATGAGATTCAATACGCACCACAACTTTTACCATATATTAAATCAAAAGTAGATTCAACTAAAGGCAAATGTTCTTATTGGATAACCGGTTCTCAACATTTTCATTTAATGAAAGATGTTTCTGAATCTTTGGCTGGCAGAGTGGCAATTTTAAAATTTTTGGGATTTTCACAAGCAGAAGAAAATAATAATTCTCAATCTAAAAAACCATGGACGCCAGAATCAATTAATATCAATCAAAAATACTCAAATATAAACCTTCTAAAATTATTTAAAAAAATTATTAGAGGAAGCTTTCCTAAACTCTTCCATAAAAATTGTCCTCCTTTGGAAAATTTTTATGGTTCTTATGTCCAAACTTATATTGATCGAGATTTAAGAAATTTTGTGCGAGCTGGCTCTCTTTATAGTTTTGAAAAATTTGTTCGTTTATGTGCTAATCGAACCGCTCAACTTTTAAATCTTTCTGATTTAGCTAGAGATAGTGATATAAATATAAATACAGCAAAAGAATGGCTAAGTTTATTAGAAGCAAGCGGGCATATTTATCTTTTAAGACCTTATTATAAAAATATAAGCAAGCGTTTGATAAAAACTCCTAAACTTTATTTTTTAGACACAGGATTAGCTTGTTATTTAACTGGTTGGAAAACTCCTGAAACAACAATGAAGGGGGCAATGGCAGGTCATTTATTTGAAACATTTATTTTAACGGAAATAATTAAAAGTTATTGGAATCATGGTCAAGAAGCACCTATTTGGTATTTTAGAACTAAAGAAAAAGAAGAGGTTGATTTTTTAATTGAAAAAGATGGAAAACTTTTTCCAATAGAAGTAAAAATGTCTTCTAAAATAACCGAGGGAGATTTGAAAGGAATTAAAAGTTTAGAAAAATCAAAAGCTCTTTTAGGGAAAATGATTTTTATTTCTGCAACAAATAAATCTTATTCATTAAGTAAAAATATAATTGTAGTTCCTTATACAATTGTTGAAGATTTTTAATTGATTTTAATTTAAAAAATTTATATTAAAAAATTATAAAGAACAAAAAAATAAACAAATTAATTTTCAAATCCTACAAATGATAAATAATATAAAGAATTCCACCTTAATAAATAGTATGAGCGATGAACAATTCATGAAACTATCAATTAAAGAAGCCAAAAACGCACCTTTTCCATTTGGCTGTGTTTTAGTCAAAGATAATAAAGTAATTGCCACTGGAAGATCTGGCGAAACAAATAATTTTGATCCTACTGCACATGCTGAAATCAATGCAATTAGATTTGCATGCAATAAACTACGTTCCAAAGACTTATCAGGAGTTACATTATATTCTACCTGCGAACCTTGCCCTATGTGTTTTTCTGCTTCTTGGTGGGCAAATATAAGTAGAATTGTCTTTGGAATTTCGTTAGAGGAATCATCAAAATTATTTGGTCAGGAAATACTTGTTAGTTCTAATTATCTTAATGAAAAAGGTGCTAATAAAATTGAAATAAAAGGTGGAATTTTAAAAGAGGAGGTTTGTAAATTATATGAGGAATTTTAAAATTAAAAATTCGTATGTCGCTATATAATAAATCCTATGACAAAAAAATTCTCTTCAAAAATTTATAAATTTAAAACGGGAAACTAAAGGAATGATAAACATAGATCCTTTGCAAGTGGGAGGAATTTTGACAGATGAAGCAAGGCAAGTGCTTATTGAGTGGGGTGATGGATTTTCGGTTTGCGATTTTTGCTAAGTTGCGGAGGTTCAAAGTCCGATAATTTGATGAAATAAATAATAGAATATTATAGTTCTTTGAATTACGAAACACATTATTTTGTCATTTTTGTGAGGGCGAAAATTTGAAAAATGCTAGCATTTTTCAAATTTCCGCCCTCACAAAAATGCCAGAAATATACCTTTCGTAATTCAAAGTATAGTTATTAAAAATTTTCAAATAACTGCTAATAACTGAAAAAATTTAAACAGGAATAGTAAAAAAAAATAATTTATGCCACCCGAAAAACAAATAATAAATTTTTATAAACAATTTTTAATTTTTATAAAAAAATTTAAAAAAATATTGATAAGTTTTGCCGTCATTATTATTTTGATTATTTTTTATTTTTTATTTTTATCTGCGCCAAAAAATTTTCCTATTAATTCTATTTATGATTTAAAATCGGGGCAAACTTTATCATTAGTTTCTGATAATTTTAAAGAATTAAAAATAATTAAATCAGATTTTTGGTTTAAAACTTTTGTACTTATTTTTTCTTTTGGTGATACAACTATAATAAAAGGAAATTATGCTTTATCTAAAAAACAAAATGTTTTAACTTTGGCGTGGAGAATGTCATATGGTTTATTTGATATTATTCCTATAAAAATAACTTTGCCCGAAGGCATTAATTCTTTTGAAATGGCAGATATTTTATCTGATAATTTATTATCATTTAATAAAAAAAATTTTTTGAGTTTAATTAAAACAAAAAAGCTTGAAGGGTATCTTTTTCCAGATACTTATTTTTTTGCGCCAAATATAGAAGAAGAAGAAATTATTAAAATAATAAATGATAATTTCAATGAAAAAATAAAAGAAGTGGGTATTGATATTAAAAATTTTAATAAAAGTGAAAATGATATTATAAAAATGGCTTCTATTCTTGAAGAAGAAGCCAGAACCATAGAAGATAAAAAAATTATTGCGGGAATTCTTTGGAAAAGAATTTTTATGAATATGGCTTTACAAGTAGATGCTTCTTTTAAATATATAAATGGTAAAACTACGGCAACTCTTACAGAAGAAGATTTAAAAATTGATTCACCTTATAATTCTTATATTAAAAAAAATTTACCACCAACTCCTATATCAAATCCCGGTTTAGATTCTATAAAAGCAACCATAAACCCCGAAGAAACTTCTTATTTATATTTTTTAACTGACAAAGAAGGCGAGATGCATTATGCGGAAACTTTTGAAGAACATATAAGGAATAAACAAAAATATCTTAAATAAAAAAACATTTGAGTTTAATATTTGACAAAAAATAAAAAATAAAAGGGTTTTCGGCTTTACCGAAAACCCTTTTATTTTTTATTTTTCATATTTTTAGACTTGTCTACGGAAAACACTACCTAGTATTTTCTGTAGACATTTTTGTTTTAGAGAAAAATTAAAAAAATTAGTTAAAAAAAAATTAAAAAGTAAAAAAAATAAAAACAAAATCAAAAGGGTTTTCGGCAAAAGCCGAAAACCCTTTTGATTTTGTTTTTATTTTTTTAATGTTTTCATGTTTTAATGATTTTTGTCAAATGTCAAATATTTTTTATAACTTTATAAACTTTATAAACTTTCAACTTTTTTTGAGCCACCTCCCAGATTTGACTACTACATAGTCAGGTGCTTTTCCATTTCGCTTCGCTCATACGAAAAAGCCTTTCAAGTCTGGACATGAGCAAAGCAGTTTGCTCATTTAAGCGGCTTAATAAAAAAAGAGTACTTTTTTTCTTGAGCCACCTCCCAGACTTGAACTGGGGACCTTCGCTTTACAAAAGCGTTGCTCTACCAACTGAGCTAAGGTGGCTTAAATATTTTATTTGTTTGAATTATAAAATATTCTTCTGTGTTTTTCCGTGTTGATTTCTACGTTTTTTCACAAAACATCTAATAAACTCAGATAAATTTAATCCTTACACAGAACTTTGTATTTTGTATTTCGTAATATAGTTAAATTAAAACTTTAAGTCTATAAACAATTTACATAAACAATTTAGCAAAAAAATAAAAAAATTACAAATAGAATTAGCTTATTAAAATGTCATATAAAAAAAAACAAAAACAAAAAGGTTTTCGGCTTCGCCGAAAATCTTTTTACTTTTTATTTTTTGTTTTAATGTTTTAATAATTTCTATCAAATGTTAAATATTTTTTTATTTTTTTAAATCTTAAATCTTTTTTTACTTTTAATTTTCTACTTTATGAACTTTATATTCACACCAATTATTTTTTATTTAAAAAATAATTGGTGTAGGGGTTTATAACTTTCAACTTTTTTACTTATTTCCTCTTGCTTCAATAATTTCTTTTGCAATATTTGGTGGAACTATTTCATAACTTCCAAATTCCATTGTGGACGAAGCTCTTCCTTCTGAAAGAGAACGAAGTGTTGTAACATATCCAAACATTTCAGCGAGAGGAATATTTGCTTTTATAACTTTATTCATTCCTCTATCAAACATTTCTGTTATTTGTCCTCTTCTTGAATTAATACTTCCCGATACATCTCCCATAAATTTTTCTGGAGTAATAACTTCAACTTTCATCACTGGTTCAAGGATAACAGGTCTTGCTCTTTTTGCTGCATCTTGAAAAGCCATTGAAGCCGCAATTTTATAAGCAATTTCCGACGAATCAACATCATGATAAGAACCATATGTAAGTTCACAAGAAATATTTACCATTTTATATCCTGCGATAACTCCCCTTTCCATACTTTCTTTCACGCCTTTTTCAACCGCTGGAATAAATTCGTTTGGAATAATACCTCCTTTAATAGAATTGATAAATTCAAACTCTTCATATCTACTAACATTTTTAGGAATTTTTGCTCCTTCTATAAGAGCTTGCATTGGTTTAATTTTAATAAGAACATGACCATATTGTCCTTTTCCTCCAGATTGTTTAATATATTTTTCTTCTTTTTCTGCCTCGCCAATAATTGTTTCTTTATAAGCAACTTGTGGTTTTCCTACATTTGCTTCAACTCCAAATTCCCTTTTCATTCTATCTACAAGAATTTCAAGATGAAGTTCCCCCATACCAGCCATAACAGTTTCTCCTGTTTCCATATCAGAAATAATTTTAAATGTTGGATCTTCATCTGAAAGTTTTTTCAAAGCAAATCCCATTTTTTCTTGGTCAGTTTTTGTTTTTGGTTCAATTCTTAAAGTAATAACTGGCTCTGGAAAAATAATTTTATCAAGAACAATAGGATTTGCTTCATCACAAAGAGTATGACTTGTTTTTGCATTTTTTAAACCAACAGCCGCAGCAATTTCTCCGGCAAAAACTATTTCAACATCTTCCCTATCATTCGCATGCATTCTAACAATTCTTCCAAGTCTTTCTTTTTCTCCTGTTGTTGAATTATAAATATATGTCCCAGAAGAAACTGTTCCTGAATAAACTCTAAAATATGTAAGCTGTCCAACAAATGGATCGCTTTGTAATTTAAATGCCAATGCGCAAAACGGTTCTTCATCAGAAGCATTTCTTAAAATTTCATTTCCATTTTTTGGGTTTATTCCTTTTATAGGTGGAATATCAAGCGGTGATGGAAGATAATCTACAACAGCGTCAAGAATAAGTTGAACACCTTTATTTTTTAAAGCTGAGCCCAAAAAAACAGGGACTATTACATTTGCAATTACAGCTTTTCTTAAAACAATTTTTAATTCATCTATCGGAATTTCTTTTCCTTCCAAATAATCATTCATAAGTTTTTCATCATTTTCAGCAATTTTTTCTACAAGAATTTGTCTATATTTTTTTACTTCTTCTAATATATCTGTTGGAATTTCTTCTTCTCTAACAATTTCTCCCATTTTTCCTTCAAAATAATATGCTTTCATTTTTAAAAGATCTACTATTCCACTAAAATTTTCTTCTGTTCCAATAGGAAATTGCATTCTCACAGCACTTTTTGTAAGTCTTTCTAAAATTGATTGAAATGATCTTTCAAAATTTCCTCCTGTTCTGTCTAATTTATTTATAAAACAAATTCTTGGAACATTTCCTTCATCAGCATATCTCCAATTTGTTTCAGATTGTGGTTCAACTCCTGCAACTCCATCAAAAACAACTACAGCCCCATCAAGAACTCTCAAAGACCTTTTTACTTCTGCTGTAAAATCAATATGTCCCGGAGTATCAATAATATTAAATCGGACTTTTTTACTTATATCATCTTTTGGCATAAATGAAGGATTCCAAAAACAAGTAATAGCCGCAGAAGTAATTGTAATACCCCTTTCTTTTTCTTGTTCCATCCAATCAGTTGTAGTTTCTCCTTCATGAACCTCACCAATATTATGTTGCGAACCTGTGTAATACAAAATTCTTTCTGATGTAGTTGTTTTTCCAGCATCAATATGCGCTATGATACCGAAATTGCGAACTTTGTTTAATGGATAATCTCTTTTCATAAATTTAATATACGAATTAACGAATGATACTAATGATACCTGTCTGCGTGCCTGCCTGAGCGATTACACTCGCAGTCAGGCGTACCCGCACAGGCAGGCGAATGGCTACACGAATAATTAAAACTTAATAAAAAATAAAACAACGTTAAAAGTTGATAAAATTAGAATACATTAAAAAAAATAAAAAGCAATAAAAAAATTAGACTTATGAATTATAAATTGTGAATTATGAACAAAGAAGATAAATTTCTTATCACGGTCTGACCTTGGTAAAAATTGTATCTTTTTAAGAAAAATAAAAAATAAAAATACAAAAAGGAATTTTTGCGGAGCAAAAATTCCTTTTTGTATTTTTATTTTTTATTTTCCTAAATTCTAAATCTTTATTTTTACTTTACAAACTTTATAAACTTTCTACTTTTCCCCTTTTTTATGCTATAATTAAAATATGCTAAATAAAAAATATCTTCCGTCAAAAAAATTTTTAATGGCTTTATCCACAGCTATTCTTCTTATCATTATAGCTATAATTTTAAGTTATTGGAAACCAAATATTACTCAATATAAAAATAGTAATTTAGCAATCAATGCGACCTCTTCTTTTAAAACTCTTGATTCTGATAATGATAATTTACCTGATTGGAAAGAAAATCTTTATAGCACAAATCCTAAAATGGCTGATACGGATAAAGATGGTACTTCTGATTTTGATGAAATTGCTCAAAATAGAGATCCTTTAAAAACAAATACAGCTCCAAAAAATCAAGAGCCAAATGATAAAATAGACTCTATCATAATAGAAAAAAATCAAAAAATGATAGAAGAATATGAGAATTTAAATGCTACAGAAAAAATGGCGAGAAATTTAATGTCAAATTTTATTGCTTCACAACCAATAAATGGACAAATAGATAAAGAAACAATAAATTTTCTTGCGCAAAAATCAATTCAAGATATACCTCAAAAAGAATATATTGGTATTACAAAAGAATCTGATTTAAATTTAATTGCAATTGATGAAAAAACTTTTAACAGAGACCTTTCAGTGTATACAAAAAGTTATTATATTGAAACAGAATCTTTTAGAAAAATAGTAGGTCAAGATTTAAAAATAATAAATATTTATATATCATCAGGAAAAAATACTGAAACAGAAATGGAAAAAATTACATCAAAATATCAAACCATAATAAATAATTTAATAAAAACACCCATACCCGCATTATCGGGTTCAAGTGGCGCTATTTATCATTTAGCTTTAATAAATGATTTAGAAAAATTAATAAAATTAGATAATGATATAATAAAATTGAGTAAAAAAGATATGGCAAGTGTATATTCTGATTTATCAGTATATAATATTACAACAAAGGAACTTATGGTAATATTGAGTACATTGGATAATATTTTGAAAATTAAAAGATAAAAAATTAAAAAAGATTTAAGATTTATGAATTAAAAAATAAAAAGTAATGAGTAATGTAATAAGTAATAAGTAAATTTCCACATCAATTATTTTTTATTTAAAAAATAATTGATATGAGAGTAAAATAAATAATAAAAAAAATAATTACATATTATATATTACAAATTAAATATTAAGCTAAAAAATTTTTATGAAAAAAATATCTTTATTACTTATAATATCTATTATATCTATAAATTTTTCTTTTTTAATTATTCCTAAAAAAGTAGAAGCTCAAATGGTAGTTTCAGATCCGGGGGCGTATGGTTTTTTTACAGGAATGAATTCCGCTCTTGGAATAATCGCTGGAACAACAGGCTCATCCGCAACAGCAAACGTGACTTCGGGAATATGGGAAACAATCGGTAAATATACTCTTGAGGGCGCGCTTGCAGCTTTAGCTAAACAAACAGCATTAGCTCTTATAAAACAAATTACTGATGCCACAGTAGATTGGATAAATAATGGTTTTGAAGGCGACCCTGCTTATATAGCGGATTTTGATAAATTTTTAACTGGAGAGGGAGGGGTTACTGACCAAGCTATTGGGGAGTTTTTTCAAAATAGTGATTTGAATTTTCTTTGTGAACCATTTCAAATTCAAGTAAAATTAGCTCTTCAATTAGGATTGGGAGTCAGTGCAGGTTTAAGAAATAAAATAGGATGTACTCTTTCTAAAATAGAAAGAAATATAGAAAATGCATATCAAAATAGTAATATTACTACAGAAGTAGAAATAAAAACAAACGGTAAAAATACTATTATAGGGGCAAAAGGTTCTGTTGGAGGTGGTTGGAATGAATGGCTTAATACAACATTACAACCTCAAAATAATCCAATTGGTGCATATCTTATAGCAAAAGCAGAATTAGATACACAAATAAAAGAAAAAAAAGATGCCAAAACATTTGAACTTTTCACAGGACAAGGCGCATTAACTTTTTCTAAATGTATTGATACTTATTATGTTGATGGCGTTCAATATGGAACTCCTTCTATTGAATATACAAAAGGCGCACCTCGTGGAAATGAAAAAGGAAACAGACCAAACCTTCCTCTTCCTCCAGTCAATCTTCATCCTATGACATTTATGGAAACAAAAACAAAATGCACAGTAAAAACTCCGGGTAGTATTATTACAAGTATGTTAAGTTCTAAAGCTAATTCAACTAAAAATGTAAGTGAATTACAAGCGGCAATGGCAAATGGTATAGATAGTATTATTGGAGCATTATTAAACGCTCTTATTAATGTTGCTTTAGAAGAAATTAAAGAAGGAATATTAGATGATAATCATACATCAATAACTTCGCAAGTTTATACTAATTTATTAAATAATGCAACAACTACAATTATAGATATATATAATTCTACAACTACTCCATGGGATTGGCTTAATAATTCTACAACTACGGAAAATATTACAGAAGAATATAATGGACTTAGTCCTTTAGATTATGCAAAAAATAATGCGAACTCGCTTATAGGCTCTTTATTAAAATCAGAATTAACATATCAAAATAATTATAAAATTGCTCAAAAAGTTCTTATTCAAGCTAAAACTGAATTTGCATCATCAAGTGTTTGTAATATAAATTATAATAGACCTGATTGTGCTCTCAGAGCCGTGCTTATAAGGTCAAATGTCCTTACAAATATTGAAGGGGTTCCTGATTCAGATAGAACGATAGCTTCAATTCCTTGGAATTTAGAAATAATAAAAACTGCTTTAAAAAATTCTGAAGCAAATGTAGATATATTAGATAAGGCTTCTTCTGGTGTAAGTAGCGCAGGAAGTCTACAAGCCGTAACAGACGCGATGATTCCAGTAAATTCAACTTCTTTTAACACAGACCCTAAAACAAAAATGATAGAGGAAATAAAAATTTGGCTCGGTAGAGTAGGTGTTATGTATAATTCATTTATTTGTCCGATAAATTTAGATGAAATTCTAAAAATTGAAAGTTTATAAAGTTATAAAGTTCTTATCAAATTTTTTTGCTTTATTCTTAATTTTTAATTTTTAAATCATAAATCTTTTTTTATTTTTTTATGTTATAATTTTATTAAATGATAAAAAGATTTTTTACAAAAAAATCTGTTGCAACTATTTTTACGGCCATTATTTTGGCTGGGTTTTTTGGTTTTTGTTTTAATAATAATGTTTCAGCTGTTCCAAAGATAGAACCAAAAAACCCAACTGATTATGTTTTTGAACCAACTACTATCCAAACTGTACAACCAGATAAAGGAACAACAGTTATTGGAACAGGAGCTGATTCAGGAGCACAGGGAGATATATCTCTTGGAAAAGCAGCAACATCATTTTTAGGAAATTTATTAAATTATGGTGCAGGAATTTGGGCACTTACTACTACTCCTATTGGACCAATTATAGGAGTTTTAGTTATTTTAAATACAGTAATCTCTTTAATTGTTGTTCTTTCAGGAATTCTTTTTGATGTTTCAATAAATTTTGCAATTTTTGGTATAGGAAAATTCTTTGTAGATGGGGGAGTTGTAAGTTTATTATGGACATTAATAAGAGATATGTTTAATATAAGTTTTATTTTTATACTTCTTTATGAAGCGATTTCAAAAATAATAGGCAATTTAGGAATTAAATCAAAAACAACAATTTTAAATATAATTATCAGTGCAGTCCTAATAAATTTTAGTATGTTTATTGTAAAAATATTAATAGATGCCGGTAATTTAGTAGCTATTCAATTTTATAATTTAATAAATCCTGCTACAATAAGTATAAAGCTCACGATCTCAGAGATAATTTTAAGTGGTACTGGTATATTACAACTTGTAAAGAATGCTGCCAGTTTAACAGGACAAATGAATATGATAATATCTCTTATATTGCAAATTATTTGTATGTCTATTCTTATATGGGTATTTTTTTATTTTGCGATGATAATGATAGGAAGAACAGTTTCCTTAATATTTCTTACAATGACTTCTCCAATTGGTTTTATGGGTAAAACTATACCAGGAATGAAAGAACATAGTGATACTTGGTGGAAAACTTTTATGGATCAAATTTTAGTAGCTCCTTTTATAATGTTCTTTTTGTTTTTTATAACAAAAATAATAGAAACTAATACAATGGCTGCCATTCTTACTATTTCAAGAAAACAATTTCTTGAGGCTCCTGATTTAAATGTAGATGGATTTTTTATTTATATATTATTAATGGTAATGTTATTACAAGGATTAAAATATATTAAAAAATTAAGTGGAAAGACGGGAGAATGGTCAGTAAAAATAATTGGGACAGCCACAGCGGCTATCGCAACAGCAGGTTTAGGAGCTGTAGCTGTAGGTGCGGGAGCAGTGGGAGCAGGGGCTAGTGCAGCTGGTGCAGCTGCATCTGCAGCAGGAGCAAGTAGAATAGGAGCTCTTGGAGCACGTTTGGCTTTTTCGGCAAAAAATATAGGCGAAAGTGGAGTTGGAAAATTTGTTACAGGTAAATATGATAAAACAGGAGTTGGAGGCTGGGCACAAAATCTTGCGAGAGAGAGGGTGATGGGTGGAATTAAAACTGCGACTGGTGGAATAGTGGATGTGAAAAAAGAAGAAGAAAAAATGAAAGAAAGAACAGAACAAGCAAAAAAGAATATTGAAGAAAAATATAAAACGGGAGAAGGTTTAATTTCACAAGAAGATATAAATAGAATGGCAGTATTAAAAGATACAGAAAAAATTCAGAAAAAAATTAAAGATGAAGCAGAAGCAGAAGTAGAAAAAGAAACAGGTATGAAATCAAAAACCAAAAAAGAGAAAGAAGTGGTGGAAAAAGATTTAGAAGAAAAAAAGAAAAATGTAATTGAAAGCCAAGAAAATTTTAATAAGGCTATAAAAAATGGTACTAGGGAAGAAGTAGAACAAACCAGCAAGGTATCTGTAGAAGCAAGAAATAATTTACAAAAAGCAGAAGAATCAATTGCAAAATATAAAGAATTTGAAAAAACATTAGAAAAAAAATTAGAAGAGAAAGAAGAAAAAATCGCGGAAGAAATGGGAACATCTTTGGAAAGATTAAAAGAAGAGTCAGAAGAATTAGGAAAAATAAAAACAAACTTATTAAAAAAACAAGGAGAATATTTGAGAGACTTATCAAAAACAGAACAAGGAATATTCAAAAAATATTTTAAAAATTTCTTAATTGGTGATGAATTAACAAAGACAGTCAATAAATTAAGATTGGGAGAGAAAGATAAAACTGAAAAAAAACAAGCTATACTTAAAGCTCTTAAAGAAATGAATATTTTTGAAAAAAAAGAAGAAAAAGAAGAAACTGAGAAAAAAGAAGAAAAACCTAAACTTGAAAAAGAAAAAAAAGCATAAACAAAAAGTATAAACTTAAGTATGAAAATAAAAAGAGAATACAGAATATGGAATATGGAATGTTGAATAATAAAATAAAACAAAATAAAAAATAATTTTTTTATGTTATAATTATTTTTAGTTTTACTAAAAAGCTAACATGGATGATATATTAAAACAAGATTTAAAAGTAGTTAAAAAAAATTTTGATGAGTGGAATACTCAAAAAAAAATCATACATAATACAGAAAATAAAAAAACATTCCATGAACGAGAAGTGTGGTTTATTAAAATTGGAGAAAATATTGGTTTTGAACAAAATGGAAAAGGGAAAGAATTTTTAAGACCAGTTCTTATATATAAAAAGTTTTCTAGTAATGTTTTTTTAGGAATACCTTTAACAAAAGCGATTAAAGAAGGGATATTTTATAAAGAATTTATCTTTCAGGAAAAAAGAAGTACCGCTATTTTGTCACAAATAAGATTATTTGATTCAAAAAGATTAGTTTATTCAATAGGAAGAATGAGTAAAGGTGATTATAAAAAATTAAAAGAAAAACTTATTGAGTTAATTCAATAAGTTTTTCTCTTAATTTTTTACTCCCCGAAGGGAGAAAGGACTATGTGTCCATTTGTATTTTAAGTATAGGTTAATAATATCATTTGTCAAGGACAATTTCGAATTACATTTTTTAGTAATTTATAGTATAATTAAAAAAAGATGAAAAAATTATGAATGATGAATTATAAATTATGAATTGTAAATTATAAAAATAAAAAGTATAAACTTATATAAAGTATTAACTAATTAAATAAAATAAAAAAAATATAATGCTTTATACTTAATATATAATGCTTTATACTTAATACTTAATAATAAACTAATATGGACGATATATTAAAACAAGATTTAAAAAAACAATACGACGTTCTTCCTAAACAAATACAGGAAGCTATTTCCGATATTGATTTACCGGCAAAACTTCAAGAAATTGTTCGAAAAAATAAATTAATGATTGATCAAGCTGGCAAATTAGAAACAGAGACGGTTTTAGTTCTTTTTGGACTTGAACCATTAGAAAATTATATAAAAAATCTTGTCAAAAATGTTGGCCTAACAAATATTCAGGCATCTTTAGTCGCCCATGATATCAATGAAGCAATATTTAAAAATATCAGAGAATCATTAAAAAAAATAAACGAACAAGTTTTTGAAGAAACACAAGGACAACAAAATAAAATTACATCATCAACCTTATCTTCTTTAATTCCAAAAACAATAACAGAATCTTTTCATCAAAATATTTCTCCAACGCAAAATATAGTTGAAGATAAATTAAATAAGACAATCATTATTCCAAAAGAAAATATTGTGATTGAAGAAAAAGATAAATTGCCAGAAAAATCAGAAATAATAGACCCCTATAGGGAAGCGATTGACAATTAAAAAAGATTTATGATCTAAGATTTAAGAATTAAGAATAAAGCGAAAAAATTTGATAAGAACTTTATAACTTTTAACTTTACAACTTTATAATTTTATAAACTTTATAACTTAATAATCATGCAATTTCAAGTTCCACAATTTATAGAAATAGAAGATAAAATTTTTGGGCCTTTAACCTTGAAGCAATTTTTATATTTAGCTGGAGGGGGTGGGGCTTCAGTAGCACTTTTTATTTATATTCCTTTTAAAATTATTTCTGTAATTCTTATTATTCCTATTGTTGCTTTTTCGCTAGCACTCGCTTTTTATAAAAAAAATAATAAACCATTTATTGATGTGGTGCAGGCGGCTTTTTATTATTCTATTGGAGACAAATTATTTTTATGGAAAAAAACTGAAAAAACCCCTGTATCAAAACTTGCAAAACAAATACAGAAAAACAGTTCATTGATATCTGTTCCTAAAATGTCCGAAAGCAAATTAAAAGATTTAACATGGAGTCTAGATATTAAAGAAAGTTTGAATCCAACAAAAAATAATTAACATTTTCCATTAGTTAATTATTATATCATAATAAAATAAAAATTATTTAAAAAAAATAAAAAAAAACTAGACTAATTAAAAACTAAAAGGATTTTCGCAAAGCGAAAATCCTTTTAGTTTTTAATTTTTTTTATTTTTATCAATTATTAAAAATTCCAAAAAATTCATAAAAAAATAATTTCAAAAGCCAAAGGTCACAAAAACCAAAAACCAAAACTACAAATTACAAAGGTCAGACATATGTAGACCTATTATAGCCCTTATATTAAGATTTCATTTTGATATATTTTGATAAATCTCGGCACACAAAAATATATACATTTCAGACGATCGTCT
>JBDRFT010000026.1:0-11070 GCA_043818495.1 bacterium
AAATAAAAAGGTTTTCGGCGGAGCCGAAAACCCCCTTTTAATTTTTTTATTGCAAAATTTTTTTTTTATGTTAAATTGTTATTATGAATTTAAAAAATATTAAAATATCACCAGTAGATATAGAAATTCGAAAAAAAATTGATATGAAATCTGGAGATACTGTTCGTGTTTGGCAGAAAATTCAAGAAGGAACTAAAACAAGACTTCAAGCTTTTGAAGGTATGATTTTGGCTATTAAACATGGAAAAGAAAATGGCGGAACATTCACAGTTCGAAAAGTAATAGACGAAGTTGGAGTTGAAAGAATTTTTCCATTATACTCCCCCATCATAGATTCAATAGAAATTTTAAAAAGAGCAAAAGTTCGAAGAGCAAAACTTTATTATATAAGAGAAAAAGCTAATAAAGAACTTAAAAGACATTTGAAAAGTAAAGATATAAAAAAATAAAAAAAATTAAAACAGATTTTTTATTTAATATTTATGATAAGCAACTGGTAGAAATCGAATTGAGAAATGTTTTAATGATAAATTTGCTAAATAAACATGCTCATAGAAATAAAAAATCTTTGGAAAGTTTATGATAATGAAGGAATAAAAACTGAAGCATTGCGAGGGATTTCTCTTGATATTAAAAAAGGAGAATTTGTAGCTATTATGGGTTCGTCTGGGTCTGGTAAATCAACCTTACTCCATATTCTTGGACTTTTAGACAATCGTACCGATGGTTCATATTATTTTTTTGGAAAAAATATTGATTCATATAATCAAGAAGAAATTGCAAAATTAAGAAATAAAAAAATGGGTTTTATTTTTCAATCTTTTAATCTTTTGCCTCGCGCAACAGTTCTTGAAAATGTTAAATTACCTTTAATATATTCTGATGTGCCAGAATCAGAATGGAATAAAAAAGCGGAGGAAGCAATTTTTTCTGTCGGGCTCGCTCATCGTATAAATTATCAAACAATGCGACTTTCGGGTGGAGAAAAACAAAGAGTGGCGATTGCAAGAGCTCTCGTAAATTCTCCAGAAATTATTTTTGCGGATGAACCAACAGGAAATCTTGATTCAAAATCTGGACAAACTGTTATTGAAATAATACAAAAACTTAATATAGAAAAAGGACATACTATTGTTTTAATTACACATGAGACTTATACAGCGAAATATGCGGAGAGAATTATTAAATTAGCTGACGGACAAATTGAAAATTGTGAAAATATTAAAAATAGAAAAACAAATAATGATTGTTTTATAAAATAAAAATACCAAATTATAAACAAAAATTTATTTTAATTTATAATAAGTAGCCTTGCTTTTGCCAATTCTAATAATAAAGTTGAGATTAATTAATTTATTAAAATCAAGATTTCTTGATGGTTTAGAACGTTTAGTTAATTTAGAATAATCTTTATCGGTAATATATCCTTTTTCTTCAATATATTTAATTATTATTTTATGATGCTCTTTTAAAATTTGAGCCGGCGTAATTGTTTCTTTTTCTAATTCTTTTTTAACTCGTAATAATTCATCAATAATTCCGTCCGTAAAATATTCCAACCAAGAAGTAAAATCAATTTTATCTTTTATTTCATAATAATCACCAATTTCTCCAACTTCATTAAAATATTTAGTAACATTTTGATTATAATAATTTTCAAAACTAAATAAATTAAAAGTGTTAATTCCCATTTTAGCCAGCAAGGCTTTAGTTGCCAGACGGGCTGTTCTTCCGTTGCCATCAATAAACGGATGGATTATAACAAATTGTTTATGAAAAATACCAGCGAGAATTAGAGGGTCGATTATTTTAAAATTTTTTTCTAACCATACAAGCATTTTATTCATTAGCACAACAACTTCTTTATGGTCGGGTGGCCAATAAATTGTTCGTCGTGTTTTTGGATTATTAACAAAGGCTGGTTTGTTTCGGATATGACCGCAATTATATTTTTCAATTATTCCCTTGGTAATCGTTTTTTGTATTTTTAATATTAAATTAATATCAAATAAAATTTTGTCTTTTTTTATTAAATCATTTAACTCAATTAGAGCTTTATTATAATTTAAAACTTCTCTTTCACTATCACGAATATGTTCTGGTTGATTTTTTAAAATTCTTTTAACATCAGTTAAAGGCAAGGGGTTACCTTCTATGCTTGTTGAAGAAAAAGCTGATATTTCTCGGGCTCGTTTTTCCATTTTCGCCAAAATTACTTTTGAAAAATTTTGACTATTTAAATTTGTAATTATTTCAGTAATATGTTTAATATTCCCCAATAATTTATTTGAAATTGTATATTTTAGACTAATCATATTATTTTTAATATAGACGTATTATAGACGATTGATAGACGAATGTCAATTTTTTTTATTTAGTTCCTATAAAAACAAAATTAGATTTTGAAAATTCGTGTAAAAAGAATATAATAAGTAATAAAAAGTATGGAGTAAAGCAAAAATTTTCTGAGGACATTTCTAAATTGTTTTGACAACAAAAATTTTTGTAAGTTTTTGTCATCATTCGTTATTCTAATTTTCGCATTATAATTTTCATATGTTTTTGTAATATTCGTAATTTTTATTTTCGTATATTGTTTTCATATGATTTTATTGCTATTCGTATAATTTTTGTATTTTTATGAAATTAAAACATAATATAAAAACAGCAATTACAGGACTTATGACGCATAAATCACGTTCTGCTTTAACTATTATTGGTATCGTAATTGGTATAACTTCCATTATTCTTATTATGTCTTTGGGGCAAGGAGTGCAAAATTTAATATTAAATCAAATTAATGGACTTGGCGCAACAACCATTGCTATTATTCCAGGAAAAATTCCAACAGGTCCTTCAACGGCAGTTCAAACACTTGGAGATTCATTAAAAGAAAAAGATTTAATTGCTCTTAAAACAAAAGCAAATGTTCCATATGCAAAATATATTATGCCTTTTGTAATGGGTAGTGGAAATGCTATTCATGGAAATCAAAATTATCAAGTTGGAATTTTTGGTGGCGGAGATTTAATGTCGCAAATTTTTAATATTAATATAAAAGATGGAATATTTTTTACTAATGATGATGTGCTTAGTAAAACACAAATTGTAATTATTGGACATAAAGTAAAACAATATTTATTTGAAAATGATGAAGCAATTAATCAAAAAATAAGAATTAAAAATAATACATTTAAAATTATTGGTGTTTTGCCAGAGAAAGGTCAATCTGGTTTTATTAATTTTGATGAAGCGATAATTATGCCTTGGACAACCGCTCAACAATATATTTTAGGCATTAAATATTTTAATAGAATTATTATTCAAGCAGATTCTCAAGAACATATTAATGTAACGGTAGAAGATATAAAAAATACTTTAAGAAATTCTCATAATATTACTGATTCTGCTAATGATGATTTTTCTGTAACAACACAAGCGGATATTGCTAAAACATTAAATACTGTAACAGATGCGTTCACGGCATTTCTTACGGCAGTGGCGGCAATATCATTAATTGTTGGAGGAATAGGAATTATGAATATTATGTTAGTATCAGTCATTGAAAGGACAAGAGAAATAGGTTTGAGAAAAGCAATCGGTGCGACAAATAAAAATATATTGGCGCAATTTTTGCTTGAGGCTATTATGCTTACTGCGACGGGCGGTTTAATTGGTATTATACTTGGCAGTTTATTTTCATATATTATATCAATGATTCTAATTTCATTTTTTAAATTTGAATTAAATTTTATTTTTCCATACAATGCAGCGATTCTTGGCCTTGTGGTTGCGAGTTTTGTCGGTTTAATTTTTGGAATTTATCCCGCAAACCAAGCTTCTAAAAAAAGCCCAATGGAAGCATTGAGATATGAGTAAAAAAAATATTTGACAAACATAATTGATATTTGAAAAAAAATAAAAACAAAATGTAAAAAATTAAAAAATATTTAAAATTTTGTCACTCTCATTAATGAGAGTGACAAATTTTTTAAAAAGAAAAAAAAGAAAAAGCATTTAACATTTGATAAAAAGACTAGAAAATTTTTTCTACTATTTTTTAATTTAAAAAAATTTAAACTTTAAACTTTAAACTTTTTAAATTAAGAAATTTTTGTCTTTTAAATAATCAATTTTAAAAGTGAAATTTGTAAATCCAATTATGACCCAACAGTCAAAAAAAGCACTTTTATTTAAATTTTCAAATTTAAATATAATTCAATATTTTTTATCTATACAAAAACTCCATTTTATAACTTTACAAACTAATTATCCCCCCACCTAAACAAATTTCGCCATCGTATATCACTGCGGATTGTCCAAATGTTATCGCTTTTTGAGGTTTTATAAAATGCAATTCAATTTTTGAATCTTGAATCTTAAATTTTGAATCTATTTTAATCTCACATTCTTCAAGAATTTGTCTATATCTAATTCTTGCGAAATATTTTTTTGATAAATTTGGTGTTTCATTTAATATCCAATTTACTTCTTTTAATTTAATTATTTTTGATTTATTTTCTATAATTTTAAAAATATTTTGTGATACAATAATAATATTATTTTTTATATCTTTTTTAATTATATAATATGGCGAATCATTAGGGGTTTTTTTTATAATTTTAAAACCATGTCTCTGTCCTATCGTTAAATAAAAAGCTCCATTATGTTCCCCTATCTCCTCCCCTTTTTCATTTAAAACTTTTCCTTTTTTTTCTTTTATATAATTTTTAAGAAAATCTTTTATATCTATTTTCCCAATAAAACAAAGTCCTTGGCTATCTTTTTTTTCAGCAGTGATTAAATTATATTTTTTAGCCAATTCCCTAACTTTTGATTTTTCCATATTCCCTATCGGAAATAAAGTTTTTGAAAGTTGTTTTTGATTAAGCGTCCATAAAAAATATGATTGATCTTTATTTTTATCTTTTCCCGCCAGTAATTTGAATTTTAAATTTTGAATTTTGAATTTTGAATTTTTTCTGTGTCCTTCTGCGTCAAGTCTGCAACCATCTGTGGCGAGCTTTACGCGAGCATAATGCCCTGTTGCAATATAATCAGCACCTTGTTCCATCGCCCAGTCAAAAAATTTACCAAATTTTATATGTTTATTACACATAATATCTGGGTTTGGTGTTTGCCCAATTTTATATTCTTCTATCATATAATCCACCACTTCTTTTTTATATTCATTTTCTAAATTTAAAGTAATAAATGGAATATTAAGTTTTGCGCAAATTCGCATAGCGTCAAGTCTATCTTGTCTCCAAGTACAAAGAAAAAAATCTGGTTGCCAAACTTTTATAAAAACTCCAATAACTTCATATCCAGCTTTTTTTAATAATAAAGCAGAAACAGAACTATCAACTCCGCCAGACATACCAACAAATACTTTTTTTTTAGATTTCTTTAGCATTTTATAATCATTTCCATTTCCGGTATAAATTTTCCACTTACAGACATTTTGTGTGTTTCGTCAACAAATCTTTTTCCAGTATCAACAAAGCCTAATTTTTTATAAAAAGATTCTGCCTGTTTATTATATGCAACGAGTTGGACAATAATATTTTTATCCTTATCCAAAAATTCTTTTATTTTATTCCAAAATAAGAGACCAATAACTTGCCTTTGATAATCGGGCAAAACATATATACCCCGAAGCTGGTTGAAATCTTCTCCTATTACAGCTGCACAAACGCCAACCACTTTTTCCCCGTCTTTTGCAACCAAAAATAATTCATTTTTGGGTATATTCATAAAAAATTTCTCTTTCTTTTTTATAACTTCATCAGAAAAACGATTTTTAAAATGTTCCTCAATGTCTTCTTTTAAAATTCCCGCTTCTTTGTTTGGATATGTTTCAAGCCATGTTTTGTAAAAAACTTCTTGAACCCCGCGAGAATCTTCTTTTATTGGTTTTTGTATTTTAATCATAATAAAAAAACTAAAAATCTTAAATTCCATTTTCCTCAATTAACCATTCCCATAATGGTTTAAATTGAATCACATTATTTCCTTTTTTTATTTCTTTCTTTTCATCCCATGTCAGCACAGTCATTTTTTTTATTTTTAATTCATCACCTGCTTCAAATAATGCTTTTGTTTCTCTTTGTTCAACATCAAGATTCGTCAGATCATAACAAACTTGTATCAATTCAACTACCTTATATCCTTTTTTAAGCACAAAATCTATCTCCCGATTATTGCGAGTTTTATAATAAAAAAGTTCACGATTTGGTTGATTGCCTCTCTTAATTAGTTCAATAAAAACAAGATTTTCCATAAGTCTACCGCTGTCTGGAGAATATTGTACTGCCTTTGCCGTTATCAATCCATTATCGACAACATATGTTTTTTTAGGTGACTGTAATCTTGAACCAGTTTTTGTTGAATATCGATCTAAAGAAAAAAGTAAATAAGCCTCAGTAAGATAACCAAGATATTTTGCTACCGTAACATCACTCTTGAAAGTCAAAACATTAGCAAGTTTTCTAGCGGTATATAAATTAGAAACATTATTTATCAAATAAGATCCAAGATTATCTATTTGTCCAGCAAAACGAACTTTATGACGTTTTACAACATCTTTAAAAAGAATTGCATCAAATAAAACATCAAGATATCCTCGAGGTTCAACATCTTTTATAATAACTTCTGGATAACCACCATTCATCATATATTGAGTCAAGTATATAAAAAATTTTGCTTTTTCATCAGGTAATAAAAGTTTATCAGTTGAAAATTCATAATGTTTTGCATTTAAAATTTCTCTAAAATTAAATGGTAATATTTCTATAGGAATATGTCTGCCAGTAAGATGTGTCGCAAGTTCCATTGAAAGTAAAGAAGCATTGGATCCTGTAAGAACTAAATTGTAACCTATTCGATGTAGGTGATTAACAAATAATTCCCAATTTGGAAGATTTTGTATTTCATCAAAAAGAATATATTTTGTATCTCCATATATTTGTTTAAATTCTAAAAGAAGCTCATTAAGATCTATTTTTTCTTCTCCCGGAATCATCTCATCATCAAAATTAAAATATGCAAAATTTTTATCTTTTAAAAGCATAAGAGCAAAAACAGATTTACCTGCTCGACGTGGTCCCAAAATAACTTTTATAAGGTCAGAAGACATCCATTTTTGAACATCTTTTTTCTTCGCTCGTTCCAAATAAGGAAAAGAAAGAAGTCTGTCTCTGTCCTGTTTTTGTTTTAAAACTATTGTTTTTAGCATATAATTTATATTATACTATGCAATTTATCCCTTTTTTGCATAATACAAGTATTATACTATGCATATTTTAAAAAGCAAATTTTTTATAAAACAGAAACAGAACTATCAACTCCGCCAGACATACCAAGATAAACTTTTTTTTATTTTTTTTTAACATTTCTAATTTAATTTTTCAAACATTTTTTATCTTTTTCCGCGAAACTTTTTTTAAACATCTATTTTATTAATTTTCTAATTTTTTCTTTTTTAATTAAAATCTGGTTTGCTTCCTTACAGGAACTGTCCACTTGTTGGTTATTTTATTTCGCTAAACTCATAAAATAACTCAACAAGTCTTGCGGAAGCAAAGACTTTTGCTTCCTCACCTTACAGGAACTGTACCTTTCACATTTTTGATTACAAAAACGTTCAAGGTCTTGCGAAAGCAAAGACTTTTGCTTTCTCACGCTATGCTCGCAAAAACAAACCATGGATTGCTTCAATATGTTCGCAAAAACATTTTTTTATTTTCTTAAATCTTAAATCTTGAATCATGAATCTTCTTAAGCTTTCTACTTTATACTTTTTATTAAATGTTTGTCAGTATTTCTGCTTCCCCATTCTTTATTAAAATAGTATGCTCAAAACTAGCACTTCTTGAGCCATCTTTTGTTTTATAAGTCCATCCATCTTTATCTACAAAAACATCTTTTCCTCCTTCATTTATTATTGGTTCTATTGCAATAATCATTCCCGGTTTTAATTTTTCGCCTTTTCCTCTCTCTCCATAATTTGGCACAAAAGGTTCTTCATGAACGGAATATCCTACACCATGTCCGCAAAGATTTTCTACAATAGAAAAACCATTTGCTTTAACAATTCTTTCAATCGCATAACCAATATCTCCAATATGTTTATTTCCTTTCGCTGCTTTTATACCAGCAAACAAAGCTTCTTTTGTAATGTCAATAAGTTTTTGCGAATTTGTGTCAATTTTTCCAACTGGCACAGTAATCGCAGAATCAGTTATAAGTCCTTTATGAGTAATTCCCATATCTAAAGAAACAATATCTCCTTCTTTTAAAATTTTAGGATTTTCATTTGGAATACTATGAACCACTTCATCATTTATAGAAATACAGATGGATGCGGGATATGCTCTCTTTGCGCCTTTTATTTTATAATTTAAAAACGAAGGAATATCCCCTTTTTCTTTTGCTAATTTATTTGCCAAATCATTCAATTCTGCGGTTGAAACTCCCGGTTTTACAGCTTTAGCAATTTCTTGCAAAATAAAAGCCAAATGTTTTCCACCCTCTCTCAAAATTTCTATTTCTTCTTTTGTTTTAATTGTAATTGACATTATAAATTATTTAAAATAATTACAAACTTATCACCTTTTGAATCCTTTCCATTGACTCTTCCTTTCCTAAAATAAATAATAAAGTAAAAGGGTCCGGAGATTTTTCTTTACCAGACAAAGCAACTCTTAAAGGCCATAAAACATTTCCCTTCCCTTTTTCTTCTGCGAGTTTCATTAATTTTTCTTTTAAATTTTTAAATTCTTTGTTATCTGCATTCATCTGCGTTCTATCCATGTTTATCTGCGTCTCAAATCCGCATTCATTCGCATCTTTAAGAATATTTAAAACTAAAATTAAATTTTCTTTTGCTTGTTCTAAAGTTCCATCTTTTTTCCAAACAATCATTTCTTTAAATAATTTCTGACTTTGATCATCAAGTTGGATATCGGATATCCAACCGGCTTTGAAAAAATACTGAATATCTCCATCAACCACCATTTTATCTATATCAGAAAAAACATTTATTCTTTCTATTATTATGTCTGAAATTTTTTTAATTATTTTTATATCTTGACAATTTTCTGGAAATCTTTTTTTTATTTCTTCTATAATTTTTTCTTTTGGCAAAAGTTTTAAATATTCTTTATTAAACCAAAGAAGTTTTTGTTGATTGAAAATAGCTCCTCCTTTTTGAACTTTTATAATGTCAAATTTTTCAATTATTTCTTCCATAGACATTATTTCTGTATCGTCTCCGGGATTCCAACCACACATAGCAAGAAAATTTATCATCGCCTCTGGAAGATACCCCTGCTCTCTATAATATTTTAATGATACAAATTCTCCTTGTTTTCTTTTTGAAAGTTTAGTTCTATCTTCATTTAAAATAAAAGGCGTATGGGCATATTTTGGTCTGGGTGCCCCGATAGCTTGTTGTATAAGTATTTGTCTCGGCGTATTATAAATTCCATCTTCCCCTCTTATAATATGAGTTATTCCCATTTCAAAATCATCTATCACAACAGCAAAATGATAAATTGGTTCGTCTAAACTTTTTGCAATAATAAAATCACCAAGTTCTGTGGTATCAATAATAATTTCTCCTCTTATCATATCTTCAAACACAATTTTTTCCCCGGGATTTTTAAGTCTTATAACTTCAGTTTTTTGCCCTTCCTCTTTTATTTCTTCTTTTGAAATATATGCTTTTCCATCTGCAATCATTTTTTCTAAATATTTTTTATATAAAACGCTGTGTTCTGATTGTTTATAAATTTTATCAAAATTAATATTTATACCAAGCCATTTTAAACCTTTAATTATATCTTGCTCGTATTCTTTTTTTGACCTTTCTTTATCTGTATCTTCTAATCTAAAAAGAAGCTCCCCGCCATTTTTTTTAATAAAAAAATAATTAAAAAGCGCAGTTCTTGCATTGCCAATATGAAACCACCCGGTCGGAGATGGCGGAAATCTTGCGATTATTTTTTGTTTAATTTCTGACATTATTATTTGATTTTAAATCTAATATAATTTTTTTATTATTAAAAAATGTAAATATTTAAAAATAAAAAATTTTATTTTAAATCTAAAATAAGATTTTCAAAACCAACCATATTTACCCAATAATTATTTATTTATTATTGAGAAATTTTTTGATTTCTTTTTATGTTTTTCTTTCTGTAACAACTTGGCACAGTCGGAATAGAGCCAATAAATACGCCATATTCATCTTGTTCAATATAAACTGTAAAAAGTGAATTTTTCATAATTTTTATTAATTAACTTAATAAATAATAACAAAATTAAAAAATAAGACAAATAATTTTAGAATTTAACTTTAATAATTCTTTAATTTGTGAAATACTAATGATGTGTTCATCGTTCATAATTATTTGCATAAACTTAATTATTAAACGATATACACAATTTTAGCAATTCAGGCTTTTGGCCTGTTTTGCTTTTCTAAATTTCAGGCTCCTTTTGTATTGGAAACCCAGTCTCATTTCAGGCTCCTTTTGTATTGTACAAGACTATAATTTGACAAAATTTAAAAATTTGCTAACCTTAAAAAAGAGTTAGTTTCTAAAAAAATTTCAAAAAAGGGGGTGAAAAAAATGAAAAAGAATAAGCTTAAATGTTTTAGTGATTTAATAGTGATTGTTATAGTGTTTGTTATTGTAGGAGTAGCCGTTGGGTTGGGGGTTTTGGTGTTGATGGGGTTGTCTTGCTGGTTGGCAATGGACTGGTTCGACTTACTTAAAATTGCTGGTATCGTAGCTGGTCTGTTGTTTGGGATAGGAATCTGGATAGCACACAAGATATCAGAGGGTGGTGGAGCGTACTCTAGTTATAATCCAGACGACTACGGCCCGAGTTCTATGGGTTCTTTTTGAGGAGATTGTTTCAACCCAACTTTCACCGAAAATCCTCATAAACTCCTTATTTTTCAAGGAATCTGGGCTTAAACGTCTGCGGATTGTGCACAACAAGAATAATTTATATAAAATAATGAAAAAATTTCTTTTTGAATATCATTTAATTTAGTAA
>JBDRFT010000027.1:0-9581 GCA_043818495.1 bacterium
TGGTGTCTCCTATTATTGACATATTACCTTCAACATTAAGATTTCCACCAATATTTGCAGAACCTGTTGTAGTTGAATTACCAGAAATTAATGACTTTCCTGTTAGTGCAATATTTCCTCCTATCGTCAAATTAGTTCCAACAGAAAGTTTGTCAGAAATTGTCGTTGTTCCTGTTCCTGAAACTGTAAGTAATTCTCCAATTTTATGTAAGCGAGATGTTGTCGCATTACCAGATATGAGAGCAGAACCTGTTATTGTAGAATTACCTGAAGTCAAAGCATTACCTGTTATTGTAGAATTTCCTGAAATCACCACATTACCTGTTGTTGTAGCATTGCCTGAAATTAATGAATTCCCTGTTATTGTAGAATTTCCATTTAAATAAGTATCACCAACTACGGAAAGTTTGCTAATTGGTGAACTTGTGCCAATTCCAACATTTCCAGTATTTGCGCTTAATCTCATTATCTCAGTTGAAGAAGCATTAAAAGCAATATCCCGACCAATACCAACACCATCGCTTGAAGTTTCAATTGTAAAAACATTAGAAGCAAATTTAATATCGGCTAATTCATAACTACTAGAACTAGTATTATTATTTATTATATGCAAAGAATCGGGACCTAAATAAAGATTACGCCAACGATTAGCAAATGAACCAAGATTAAATGTATTGTCAATATCCGGATAAAAACTACCCGTAGCAGTGGCATTACCAATAACATAAAAATTTCCTGTTGCTCGTATATCACCAACAACATCCAAAGCGTATTGAGGATTTGTTGTTCCAATTCCTACTTTTCCATTTTGAAGTACTGTTAAACCTTGAGAACCTGCAACACTTAAACTTCCTGCAAAAGTTGATGTTCCATTTCCTAATACTGAAAGAAGTTGACCGATATTTTGATAACCTGTTGTTGTTGCATTTCCTGAAATTAATGAATTACCCCCTACTAAAAAATTATTCCCGATGGAAAGATTATTAGAAGCAAAAAAATTTGTTGTCGTTGCATTTATACCTAAAAAATTTTGTATTGTTGCTAAATCAGTTATATAAAGAAAAGTGCTTGTTGCATTAATAAGAGCTGAAAGAGATGTTATATCAGAATTTGGACCAGATACAGCAGCGGGCCTAACAGCGCAATCCGGGTTTGAAGGAAAACAACCGGGATTCAATGTTTCACCTGGATTAAATATTGGCGCAGAAAAAGATATAAAAGGAATCAATACAAAAAATAATAAAAGAAAAACTTTTATAAAAAATTTCTTATTAATATTTTTCAAATATTTATTAAACATTATTTAAATAATTATATAATTTTAAATAAAAAATGTAAAATTTTTTCTTATCCACACTTTCCTAAAAAAATTAAAATTACACATTTGTTAATTTAAAAAATTTTTTCTTCTTTCGCGGATTTTGTGGGACAAATAGCTTCGCTATTTGTCCCACAAAATCCGCGAAACAAACCCACAAATCTTAAAAAAATAATTTATTATTAAAATTTATTTCTCAAAAAATAAATTCAATTATAAAATAAAATTTTTATTGATAAGACCATTTTTTACATCTATAATTTCAGATTTTAATACTTCCCTATAACTTCCATCATCCTCTTTTTTATCTACTTTAATATAATATTTTCCATTGGGCACAAGCACATAATAAAAACCAAATTTATCAGCTGTTTTTTTAACAATAGGAGTGTCTTCCCCTTCTCTAAATATTTTTACTACAGCAAAAGATGAAGGAAGCTTAGTATTTTTTTCAATAATTATTCCTGACTTCTTTGTTTTAAATACTATATAATTTAAAAGATAAGCAATTATATAAAATCCAACTATTATAAAATTAAATGGAGCTGGCGCAAAAATAGCAGCAACAACAGATATTACAACTCCAATAATAAATACAAATTTTGATACTTTGGCCCATTTAATATCTTTACTTTTCACAAAAGTATTCACATTCATTTTAGTTTTAGCAAATTCATTCCAATCAAATAATAATGGGTCCATCGGAATATTTTTTGTAATTATTTCTCCTTCTTGAGCAATAAATATTTCTTCTCCAAAATATAAATCATTATAAACTTCATCAAATGATAAATCTTTTATTTTTGATGAAGGTGAAATATAATTTGTTTTTTTTACTTCTATTTTATATCTACCCGGATGAACTAAAAATCCATATCTTCCATCAATATCTGTTATAGATTCCGCAACTTTTTTATTTGTTTCTATATTTATAAGTGATACATATACTGGGTCAAGCGGACGTTTAGTAATTGAATCATAAACAGTTCCCCATGGACGATTTTTTCTTTTAATTCCCAAAGCTCCTAATAAAAGACCAAATAATCTGGTTGGGATTAACCAGATTTCAGCAAATGATAATGGATTAGCAAAAGCAATTGTTCCAACAGAAACAGACGCCCCAGTTACAACTCCAGTAAGAGCAATAGATTTTGTTACAACAGAACCTGTGGGACTATTTACAACTTCTTTTGTTATTTCAACTGATTGTTTTGTTACAACTGCAACTTTTTGAATTGCTTGTTGAGCTATAATTGTTGCTTCCTGAATTGCTTGTTTGGTAATAACTGTTACTTGAGCATAATTTTGTTGAATAGATTCTCCAATACCAAAAACAAAACTACTCATATTAGTTATGATATTTGTTATTGTTTCAGTTGGTGTCGGTGGTATTGGTGGTTCTGGTGGAGCTGGCGGTTCTGGTGGTGGAGGTGGTTCATCAGGTGGAGCTGGTGGTTCGGGTGGTTCAGGTGGAGCTGGCGGTTCTGGTGGAGGTGGTGGTTCTGGTGGTGGAGGTGGTTCAGGTGGAGGTGGTGGTTCAGGTGGAGGTGGAGGTGGAGGTGGAGGTGGAGAACCTCCTTCTTCTTTTCTCCAATCTGTAACTATATTACAAGTTGAACAATCAAAATTTATTCTTCCATATGTAGAATTTGCAAATCCTGCTATTCCTATAAATTTACCAGAAGAATTTATTGAAACACCACTAAAATTTATATAACCAGCTCCTGAACTCCAAGCATATCCTGATAAATTTCCTTTCCCGTCATTTTTTACACCAGAATTAGTTGGATTTAAATTAATCCAACCATAAACTGAATCCCACATATATCCAGTAAGTCCTGTGGCTGTAATATGAATATTTCCTTCCGCTGATCCTAAATTTATCCAGCCAACATTTTCTCCCCAAGCATATGAATTTGCCCCAATTGTCCCATTACCAGAAGAAGCAAAAATAATAAAAGGCATTATAAAAAATATAATAAATCCTGATAGAAAAATTTTATAAAAAAAACTATTCATAAAAACTAATTAAAAAAAATATTTTGCAATAATTATTAAATATAATTATAACATAAATAAATAAGTAAACCAAAATGTTGATAATTATTTTTTTAAAAAAGAAAAATAAAAAGTAATAAATAATTTGTAATAAGTAATAATTAAAATCATTAAAACATGAAAACATTAAAACAAAAATTAAAAAAGGTTTTCGGCTCCGCCGAAAACCCTTTTATTTTTTTTTAATCAATTTTACTTGGATACGACCCAAATTATATACAAATTATTTTTTGTTTTATTATTTAAAAAGCCAAAAAAAAGCTAGTTATTTCCTATTTATCGTAGCGAAATATGTTAATCCCACCGCTATTGCATCATATTCATCATCATATTTATGAGCAGTTTTTATTTGTTCCAAATTTTTTTGAGGATTGCCTACCGCGACTACGGTGCAGGCAGGTATTTTTATAAGTTTTTTCACCATAAAAATAATTTGTTTTTTTTCACTTTTACCATAACCTGTAACAGCAATTTTAATTGCCATTGGAGTAAATTCTTTTACAGAAAGTCCAAACTTTGACGCAACATAAAGCATTACTCCTCTGGCTTCTGAAACATGCATTGCTGTTTTTTGATTATTTGTAAAAAATAAAGTTTCTATAGCCATTGCTTCAGGTTTATATTTTTTAATTAAATTTTCTATTTCTTGACCAATAAGTTTAAGTCTTTCTTCATGAAAAATTTTTGAAGAAGTTTTGAAACATTCAGAAAAAATTAGGTTTTCTTTTCCATTTGTTTGAAATTTTTTTTCTAAAATTGCGACACCCATTCTTTCATAACCTGGGTCTATTGCTATTATTCTCATAAAGTAATTTTAACATAAAAAAATTAGTCTGGCTTAGTATACCAGACTAATAATTATTTCTTTTTATTATCCTCCTTCTTGTGTCCAACTGCCAGGAAGAGAAGAGAAATGTATATGAAAAATATTTGTATATTTTGGTTCGCCAAACTCTTCTCTCTTAACTTTATCATCTTCAATTTTTTCATCAATAACAGGTTTTAAAAAATCAAAAATTTTTTCATCCAATCTTGTTTTTGTATACAACATTGTTTATCCTCCTCCTAAAATGTAATCTATTATTATAGTATAATATTTTTTTTATTTGTAAAGGCGCCAAAAAGCACCAAAAGCCAAAATAAAAATTATTAAAAAATTGAAAAAATAATTTGATTTTACTAAGCAAAGTGGTATTATTATTTAAGTTGGTAATTTATAAGTTTAATAAACAAAAAACTATGCTAAAAACACTTAAACAAGTTTCAAAAATTTTTTTAATTGTATTTTTATTTATCGTGTTAATTATAGCAATTTTATCTGTTTGGGATTTTGTAGATAAAGAAATTGTAAAAGAAATGTTTTTAAAAACATTTTATACAGTTGGCGCGCTTTATATTCTTTCTTTATTAATTATATTGATAACTAATAAAACAGAAAATAAATAAAAATCAAAAATAAAAAACTATCAAAACAAAGTTTTGATAGTTTTTTATTTTCCTGATTTTTTTATTTTAAAATAATATCTAATATAGTTTTCATTATTTCTATAGGAAAAGCGCCGAACGAAGAGATTTCTTTTTTATTTGAAGAAATTGTTATATTTTGAGATAAATTATTTTTTAATATAAAATCTTGCAAAGTTTTTTCTGCATCATTAGATAATGTATTTTTTAAAATAAAAATATTATAAGGAGTTCCTTTTACGCCAGCTTTTATTCCATCTTGAAAATTAGCTTCCACAAGTTCTGTATATTTTCCACTACTTAAACATTCATTAAATTTAAGAACATCAATTCCTATTTCTTTTGCAAATTCTGGAAGTTTTGCAAGGTCAAGTTTATCATTTGAAGGAGTTTTTGCATAAATTGTATTTAACATTTTCCAAAATGCAGTATCTCCACCGAGTTCATTTGCGCATTCTGTTGCCTCAGCTTCTTTTCTAGATTTTGTATGTATTTGATCAAGAGGAAAATGTTTATAAATCAAAGCAACTTTTCCGTCTTTAATATAAGTATCTTTTATTATTTGAATGGTGTCTTGAAAAACTTTACAACCAGGACATTCTATATCAGAAAACTCCATCATTATTATTGGCGCATTTGGATTACCAAGAATATGATCTGTTTTTGATATTGTATTTATAATTATATTTGATTTAATCGTTTCTGTATTTTTTATTGTGGGGGTATTATTTTTAATTGAAAAATATATTCCTACAGCTATTAAAAAACCTGCTAAAATAATAGACGTAGGGATACTTAAACTATTTTTTTGTTTTTGCATAATTTTTTTATAATAAATTAAATTTTTATAAAAAGATTTAAGTTTTAATAAAAATTAATTTAATTATTTTAATTAACTAATAAAGTAAATTAAGTATAGCATTCTTTTAAATAATTACAAAATTTTATTTAAAAAATAAAGTAAAGACGGGTTTTGCTTCGCAAAACCCGTCCTTATTTTATTTTTTTATGAATTTATTTTTACTATTTAATTAAGTCAGCTTTTTTAAGAGTCGTATATGCTCCATTTTTTTGTATAGTTTTTATGGCTTTTGTTGAAATGGTCAAAACAAAAGTTTTTTTAAGTTCGGGAACATAAATTCTTTTTTTTTGAAAATTAACTTGTTTCCTTACTTTTCCTGTAGGATTAAATCGAGTGGCTCTTTTTGCATTACTATAACCGCCACCAACTATTGATTTTTTTTTTTGTAATTGGACAAATTTTCATAATTAAAAATATTAATATTATTAATAATATAGAAACAAATTATTCATTTATTTTAAATATGTTAAACTTAATCATATTATCATAAAATAATAAAAAAACAATAAGAAAATAAAGTTTGCAGTTTCTGGTGATTAGTGAGTAGTAAAATTTTAAATTTTGGAAAAATTTTTAATCTTTCCTAAAAACTAAAAAACTACCTGCTTGCACCGAAGCTTCGGCAGGCAAACTAAAAAGCTAATAAATTATGTTCATTTTTCAAATAATTATTCTGATATTTTCTGTCATAATTCATGAAGTTTCTCATGGTTTTATGGCTCTTTGTTTTGGCGATAAAACCGCACAATATGAAGGAAGGCTTACTTTAAATCCTATTAAACATTTGGATTGGTTTGGCTCAATTCTTTTGCCTTTATTATTATTTATTATGCATACTGGTTTTATGTTTGGTTGGGCAAAACCTGTAGTTTATAATCCATATAATTTAAAAAATAGAAATATAGCAGAGCCAATTATATCTTTTGCGGGGCCAGCTTCTAATTTATTTTTAGCAATTATTTTTGGTTTATTTATTAGAATATTATTATATTTTAATTTTTCCACGTCTTCACTTATTGAAATATTTGGTTTTGTTGTGCTTATAAATATAGGTCTTGCACTTTTTAATTTAATACCAATTCCTCCTCTTGACGGTTCAAAAATATTTTTTAATTTTTTATCTCCAAATATAAGATATAAATTTTTTGAGATTTCAGAAAAATATGGATTGATAATTATTATATTCGCAATAATATTTTTACCAAGTTTTATTTCACCAATAATTTTTTCTTTATTTAGATTTTTTACTGGCTTGCAAGGAATGTTTATTTAATTTGTAATTTAGTCTGTGGTTTTTTGAAATAATTGAAATAAAATAATGTGGGGTTGGGGGGGGAAGGGGTTTGGGGGGGGAATTTTTGCGGAGCAAAAATTCCCCCGACACAAACAAAGGAGCTTTGACTTTTTTATTAACAAAGTTATTATAGCATTAATACTTATTTCTTATGAAAAAAGAAAATATTATAAATATAAATATTACGCCAGAATCTATTTTAAAAGGTATAGGTTTTGTTTTATTGATATGGTTTTTGTATTTTATAAAAGATTTAGTTTTAGTAGTTTTGGTCGCTGTTGTTCTTGCTTCTGGAATGGAACCTTTAATATCTTGGTTTAAGAAATGTAAAATCAGCAGACTTCCCGCGGCGATTATTTCTTATTTAGGAATGGCTAGTATTTTTATAGGCCTTATGTTTTTTTTCATTCCTCAAGTATTAAATGAAGCGTCTTCTTTGCTTACAGAATTACCAAAATATTTTGAATCAGCAAATCTTTGGAATCCTTTAAATATCAATAATGAAAATGTTTCAACTTCTCAAAAAGTAATTCAGACTTTATCTGAAGGAGTAAATAATCCAAATCAATTAGTTCACGACACTCAAAATCAAATGAAGTCAGATTTTTCTAATACTAGTTTCGGACTAAATGATATTATAAAAAATATAAGAGAAATTTCTTCGGATGTTTCTGGCGGATTTATTAAAATAGTAAGTATTATTTTTGGAGGACTTTTATCTTTTGTTTTAATAATAGTTTTATCTTTTTATCTTCTTGTTCAGGAAAATGGAGTCGCAAATTTTTTATGTTTAATTATGCCAGCAAAATATGAAAAATATATTGTAGATTTATGGAAAAGATCACAAAAAAAAATAGGGCAATGGATGCAAGTTCAGTTATTGCTCGGAATTATTGTTGGTGTTTTAGTATATTTAGGTCTTATGATTCTTGGTATAAAAAATGCTTTACTTCTTGCGGCTCTCGCTGGGTGTTTAGAAATTATTCCAATATTTGGTCCTATTTTATCAGCCATTCCAGCTGTACTTATGGCATTTATTGGTGGTGATTTTACTTCAGCTATTCTTGTTTTAGGTCTTTATATAATTATACAACAATTTGAAAATCATTTAATATATCCTTTGATTGTAAAAAAAGTTATAGGAATTTCTCCCGTTATTGTGATTCTTGTTCTTATTATAGGAGCAAAACTCGCGGGTTTTCTTGGAATAGTTTTAGCAGTCCCGATAATTTCTGCTTCAATGGAATTTATTGATGATATACAAAAAAGAAAAAATCTTTTTTGGGAAAATGGGGAAAATAAAAGTTAAAAACTAAAATAAAAAGGGCTTTTTTTGTGAGGCTAAACCTCACAAAAAAAACCCTTTTTATTTTAGTTTTGAATATTTACAAGCGCTTTATTTTTTGTAAACAAGTTTAAAAATTTATTTTAAAAATTTAAACACAATTATTTATGATTAAAAAAAACAAAAAACCTACAAGCTACTTCCTACAAACTAACCGTGGTTTTACTTTCATAGAACTTCTTATAGTTATATTTATAATAAGCCTTCTTTCACAAATTATTTATGCGAGTTTAAATTCTGCGAGAGAAAAAGCAAGAATGGCTGCGAATATACTCTTTGAAGCGAGTGTGCTTCATAGTATTGGAGATAGATTAGTTGGTGAATGGAAATTTGATCAGCCTGCAGTTAATAGTAAAACAGCGGACACATCTGGTTATGGAAATGATGGCATTATTAATAATCCCATATATGAAGCAATTGGTGGATATGATAGAAAAGGAGTTTATATGTTTACTAACCAAAATAATCAATTTATTGATATTGGAAATAAAGCAGTATTAGATTTAAGTAAACTGAGTTCATTCACAGAATCAGTGTGGATTAATACTAATGGTCTTTCTAATAGGGTTCAATTTATTATTAATAAATTTGTAAGTGGTTCAATTTTATTAAGAAACAATTCATTAGAGTTTGGAGGATTTTCTAATCCAATTTCACCAAATAAAATACCAATAAATAAATGGGTTTATATTGCAATTGTATATAATGGTTCAAATTTGTTATTTTATGTAAATGGAGTTCTTGATTTTAAAACAAGTGTTTCTGGTAATCTTATCCTCTCTTCAGTTACTTTTATTTCTTCCCCAGGCAATGGATTTTTAGGTAAAATTGATTCAGTTCGTATATATAGTTCAAGCCTCACCGCTATGGATATAAAAAACATTTACGCTAAAGAATCTCCACATTATCAAGATTTGACTATGTGGTCAGATTTAAAAAATAATTTAATTTCTTTAAATTACAAAATATAATTTTTTTTCTTTTTTAATAAAACTTTTTTATTTTTTATTTTTTTTACTTCTTAAATTTTTTTAAACTACTTTTTTTTAATTTTTTTCTAAAACAAAAATGTCTACGGAAACGAACATATGTTCGCTTCCGTAGACAAGTCTAAAAATATGAAAAATAAAAAAAAATTATTAATTTTCTGTCACTCTCATATGAGAGTGACGAGTTTTTTAAATAAAGTTTTTGTCTATGAAAATAAACTTACTTTTTTATAAACATTTTATTTTACAAA
>JBDRFT010000028.1:0-3930 GCA_043818495.1 bacterium
TTTTGGTTTTTGGTTTTTGTGGCCTTTGGCTTTTGAAATTATTTTTTTATGAATTTTTTGGAATTTTTAATAATTGATAAAAATAAAAAAATTAGAAACTAAAAGGATTTTCGCTTTGCGAAAATCCTTTTAGTTTTTAATTAGTCTAGTTTTTTTATTTTTTAAATAATTTTTATTTTATTATGATATAATAATTAACTAATGGAAAAAATTATTATTTTTAGTGACGGTTCTTCAAAAGGAAATCCGGGTCCGGGAGGCTGGGGAGTTATTATTATTTTTGATGATAAAGTAATAGAATTTGGAGGAAAAGAAAATTATACAACAAATAATAGAATGGAACTTTCGGGAGCAATAAATGCTTTATCTTTTTTGGAAAATTTATTTAAAAACAAATCAATTTTTAATTTAGAAGAAAAAATAATTTTAAATACAGATTCTTTATATATAATAAATGGAATAACAAAATGGATTTATAATTGGCAAAAAAATAATTGGAAAAATTCAGCAAAAGATGATATTTTAAATCGTGATTTATGGGAGCGACTTATTAAAGTTTCATCTAATAAAAAAATAAAATGGAATCATATTCGTGGGCATAGTGGAATTCTTGAAAATGAAAGATGTGATGAAATAGCGACTTCTTTTGCTCTTGATAAAAAAATAAAACTTTTTGAAGGAAATTTTTCTGATTATAAAAAATAAAATAGTAAAATGCGGGTTTAAAAAAAAGGGAGGACAGATCCTCCCTTAAATACCCTCACACCGCCACAATAAAAAATATCTATCCTTATACTCCAAATACTCCGATTTTTTGGGTTTCTTTTTTTTTAAAATTGAAATTTCTTTTTTTTTACCTTTTAAAAAATTTTTTACCCAAAAAAACTAAACCCGTACCCGTTCCCAACAATATCATTGTTGCTGGTTCAGGAATAGGGGGTTGTGGGGGCGGTGGTAGGGGAGCTCCAATTGCCTGACTCGCAATCATTATTAGGCAAAAGGAAAAAAATAAAAGACTTATTAAATTTTTCATTTTAAAACCTCCTTTATCCATTTAAAATATAACATAAAAATTTTGGACTACAAGTCTTTACAACAATTTTTTCTGTTTTCTTAACTTAACTTACTCTCCTTAAGGAAAGCAACAAATTTTTTCTTGTTTTTATAAAATTTTTTTCTTTTTGTTTATTTTTTATTTAGTTGCTCTCCCTAAAGATTTAAGAAAACAAAAAATATTTAATATTTGACAGAAAATAAAAAAATAAAATATAATTTTTTAAAAAAATTTAATGGAGACAATTTTGGAGTAGAATTTAATAGTTTTTATTTTGGTCAATTTGTATTTGTTTAAATTATGTGTTTTATTGATAAAAAACTTTACTTTTTATAAAGGACATATTATTATTAAAAAAATTATTTCGTTTGCAAAGTTTATAAAGGACAAGTGTAAAGGACAATAATAAAATAATAAAGGACAAAGTATAAAATAACTATTTTATTATGGAAGAAAAAGATTTAGAAAAAAAATTAATTAATTCCCAAAATCAAAATAATACCATTATTAAAATGGATACTAGTATTATTTTCAATGGCGACCCTTACGGTCTTTTTGTTTTTCAAAAGGCAGATAAATTGATTGAAGCAATTTATTTATTAACGAATCTTATGTCCGATAAAGAACCTATGAAAGAAAGAATAAGAATGCTTGCTAATAAAATGTTGGAAAATGTTTTAGGAATGTCCGAGAGAATTTGGGGGGAAGAAATTTTTCAAAAAAATTTATTATCTGCTATTAATGAAATTTCAATTCTTTTTGATATAGCAAAAAATATAAAAATGTTTTCAAAAATGAATCATCAAATTATTGTTTCAGAACTTCAAAAATTAGCCAATTTTTTAACCACTTCTTCGGCAAATTATTCATCAGCCAAAATTGCTTTTGAACCAAATCTTTTTGATAGTAATTATAATTATGTTTCGGAGCAAACTTTTCAAACACCATCTTTTTCGCAAGATACAAATATAAATAAAGATAATTTTATAAAGGACATAAATTATTCTAATAAAGGACAAAATTTTGATAAAGGACAATTAAAAAATGATTTGAATAAGAAAATGTCCTTTACAAAAACAATTATTCCCGAAAAAAATATAAAAGACAAAAATGATAGACAAACTATTATTTTATCTATGTTGAAAAGTGGAATAAAGCTTACAATGAAGGATTTTGCTCAAAATATAAAAAATTGTAGCGAAAAGACAATTCAAAGGGAACTTTTAATTTTAGTCGCAAAAGGGGTTTTAAAAAGGGAAGGGAAGAGAAGGTGGGTGAAATATTTTTTAAAATAACTAAAAAAACATAAAGGACATTTTGCGAAGCAAAATGTCCTTTATGTTTGAGCTCATAATTTTACATTTTTAGGGTTTTTTGATAAATTTTGAAACCGAATAGTTTCGAATTTTGAAACTGAAATATATAATTAAATTTAGAATTATTTGTCTAAAACATTCATTCATTAAAAATTTATTTAGTTTAAAAATTTAGTTTAAAAATTATTTAATAAGCTAAAAAACTACCTGCCTGCGCCGAAGCTTCGGCAGGCAGGCAAGCTAAAAAACTACAAGCTAGTTAAAAAGCTATAAACTAATTATTCTTGTTTTTCTTTTTAAAAATGCTATACTAAATAATGTGGATTTTTTATTAGTTGTTAGAACTTTTGGTTCTATTTTTTTATTAAATAATAACTTTTAAGAGTTATCCACAGTTATTATTATTTTATTAGGTTCTAATGGTATATAATAGTATCAATGAGAGAATAAAATAAAAAAAATATTTTATAAATCTCAAAAATTAAACAATCAAAAAAAGGTAGTTTAATTGTTGTGTTGAGTTAATTTAAAAAAAATTAACTCTTCAATAAAAAGTATTGAAATGTTGATTTTTAGATTAGCTCAAATCTATTTATCAGCAACCGAGAACTTTGATAATTAAATATTTCAGTTTACAGAAAGCAGTTTTTAGTTCACGTTAACTAATCTATTTTTATTTATGTCGAATCTTATAATTTGTCTCAAGTAAAATTTAAGAAAAATTTTATTTGTTTAAAAACAAAATATAGGAATAAATAAAAAAGAATAGTAGAGAGAAAATTACACAAATTATGTCGCTTTGTGTATCTCAAAGTTTAAGTTTATTTAATAAATTTTGAGGGTAAAGACATATCAGGTTTTAAATAAAAAATTTTTAGTCGAAATATTTTTATTTTACTTTTTTATAAAAACAAAATTAATTTTGTTTTAAATAAAAAAAGTTCACTGATAAAAAAAGATAATCCTTTCCAATTATTTATTAGTTTTTATTAGTTAAGTTTAGGAAAGTTTTTTCTTTTATCATCAAATTAAAGTTTTCATAAAAAATTTAAAAATTTTGGCTAGGATTTTCTAGAAAAGTTCAAAGTTAGTAAAATAACTAAAAAATTTTTCTAGAAAATCCTAGTCGAAAGTAAAAATAATATGAAAAAATTAATAAAAGATGATTAATTAAAATTATAAAATAAATTATGAGTAAAAAATTATTTAGTATCATTGCAGGAATTGCATTGATGCTTTCAGTGTCAGTAGTTAGTGTTGCGCAAGCTGCTACATTAACTCCTGGCCAAATAAATGCGATTGTTGTAATGCTTCAATCATTTGGAGTTGATGCGCAAACTGTTGCAAATGTTACTGCGTCCTTAAATGGAACACCAGTAGTAACAAATCCAGTAGTAGTAGCAACTACTTTTACTAAAGACCTTCAAGTTGGAAGTAAAGGTGCAGATGTTACAGCATTACAGAATATGTTAGGGGTTACACCAGCAACAGGATACTTTGGTCCTAAAACAAAAGCGGCTGTTATAAAATATCAATTAGAAAAAGGTATTACACCAGCAT
>JBDRFT010000029.1:0-12326 GCA_043818495.1 bacterium
AAAAATAAAAGTAAAAAGAGTTTTCGGCTTCGCCGAAAAGCCTTTTTATTTTTGCTTTTATTTTTTTATTTTTCTAATTTTTAACTTTTAATAAAAATTTTTTTTGATATAATAAATAAATAATCTTAATTTATGAAAATATTCTTTAAATTTTTTAAGTGTTGAGCTGGCGTTTTATAGCTCAAAGATTTCAATCTTTTTTCAGTTTATATTTATTGATAAATTTAATTGTTAAATTTTTCATTTCAAAAATAGTCTGGAATCTATATCTTTTAAAAATTTCATCTTTAATTCAATTTTTTTGTTTGCATAAAATTTTTAATGATAATAATCATTCCAACATTCTTGAGAATATTGGAATGATTAAACTGTTATCAAAATGTTTTTATAAATTCTATAAATTTTTCTCCGTAGGGCGAGAGTAAATGAATCACGTTTCTGCCTTGATATTTCTTATTTAAAAGCCCGGACTGAACTAATCGTCTAGTATGTTCAGAAATGGTTTTAAAATTTTTATCCAAATTTTCAGCAATCCCCTCAACAGTAATTTCTGGATTTTTGGAAACCAAAAGCAAAATATCAACCCTATGGTGATTCGCTACACCTTTAAAATGTCTTTCAAATTGTTTTGATGTTTTCATATTGCTATTCTAAATCAATTATAATGTTATTATTTTTATTTTAACATATCATTCTAATATTCTCAAGAATGAATGTAGTAAGTATTGACAAAATTTAAAAATTTGTTAGTTTTAAAAAATTTTTAAAAAGGAGGTATAAAATGGCAGCAATAAATAGCTGTAAATATTGTGGAGGAGGTATTTTGAATGGTTATTTTCATGATAAATGCAAAATAATCTTCCTGGAAGATCTTTTATACTCAGTTCAAATTTTCCTAAAAGAAGGAAAGGAAATTTCGGGGGAAATAAAAAGAAAAATTTCTGAAGAAAATTTTCTTTCTCAAAGAGAATTCTTTGAAAAAAAAGGAAAGGAAAAGGAAAAGAGAAGAAAAAAAGAAATTTGGGAAGAGGAAAAAAGAGAAGCCTTCTCAAATTTTTCTCAGAATTGGGAAGAAAAAAATCTCGATCCTGATCCTGTTCAATTTTGAATTAAAAAAATCGTGGTATTTTTGTGTTAAAAATACCACGATTTTTTGTTTTTATAAATTTAAATAAATCTTTTTTTTATAAACAAAATTAATTTATTAGTATAATTTTTTAAGAAAAAAATTTACAAAAGAACACAAAAAAAATATGAAATATAAAATTAATTCATAACTTATTAAAAATAAAAAATAAAAAATAAAATTATGAAAACGAAAGAAGAAAAAATTGCGTTTTTTAAAATAATGTGATAATATCCTAGTATAGCAATTTAGAAATATAAAAAAAATTTTAAAAAAACAGGGGTTTGAAATGGCGGTTCAAACAGACAAGGATGGCAAGTAGTATTTGAATATAATTAAACACATGGTATAATTAATTAAAGGCCGAACATGTGATTAATTTAAAAAGGTTGTAAAATTAAGAGAAATAAAAGATTAAATTAAACAAGATTATTTTCGTTAATCACGATTTATCGTGAGTAAGCTGAAATAATGTTAACTAGGTATGAAAAAAACAATATTTTTTATATTATTGTTTGCGATTTTAAGTTTGACGACAGCTTTTTCAGTAAATGCCCAGGAAACTACGAACAATCCAGGAGCTATAGGCGCACAAACGACAAACTCTGTGAATTTAGGAATAGAAAATCCTGGCATGCTTCCGATAAGTCCTTTTTATTTTTTGAAAGAATGGGGGAGAGGAATAAATAAATTTTTTATTTTTGATCCAGTAAAAAAAGTGGAATTAGAATTGCGGGAAATTAATGAAAGGGCGGCTGAAATAAAAAAAGTAGAAGAAATTGCGCCACAAAATATTAAAGCACTAGAACGAGCCTCTATTAATTATCAAAAAAATACCGCTCAATTAGAAAATCATTTAAAAAATTTAAAAAAAACAAGTCAAAATCCTGATGTTAATAATCTTTTAAATAATTTGATTGATACTTTATCTATACATCAAGAGCTCTTTGGTGATTTAGGAAAAAAAATTGAAGCTAATCAAGAAATTTCAACATCAGATAAAGCAGAATTACAGAAAAATTTTGAAAATAATCAAAAACACACCACCAAAACCGCGAACACTGCTAAAAATGCTTTCTCCTCAGGCGGAGCAGAACAAAACTCACCAGCAACCGGAAGAATAAATTCTACCAACATAGCAAATTTAAAATGTCCAACACTTGTTCCGCCTTCTCCTGATTCTTGTGGGGATGGAGAGTGGATGGCGGAGAGGACTTCATCAGGATGTTCAATTTTTAAATGTTTGAGCAATACTGCTGGTATTAATAATATTGAAAATATTAATCCGCCTGTCCAAGTTAATCAATTTCCTTTTATTAATGTTATTGATAATATGAACAATATAAGTGGTTGGAAAGTAATGAGCAATTCAGCTAATCCAGACGCGATTAATCCAGACGCGATTAGTCTGAGCACGACAACAGATGCCTTTAATGGAAAGTATGCAATGAATATAATTTTAAATAGACAAAAAGGGCAATCTGTATGGATTTATAAAGATTTTGAAAATTTAAATATAAATCCTGAGGATTATGATTATATTGGTTGTTTTGTTAATCCTAAAAATGATCATTGGATTGGTAGTATATTGTTTCTTGATTCTTTGCCAATATATTCAAGAGATGCTTGGGCTTCATATTATTGGTCAGTGCCAAAAAATTGGACATTATTTGCCGGAGATTTACAATTACCAATGAATCAATGGAAAGAACCATTTAAGAATAAAACATTACATCTATTATTTTATGCTGATCAAAATGAAACAATAAAAAGTCTTAGTATGAATGTGGATTATTGCGCTGTTGTTGGAAAAGGACTGCGTATAAAATCAGATGTTTATAGGATGGGTGTATTGCCTGGCAATAGTATAACTTTTCAAATTCCAATTACCCGTACCCTCGGTGTTGGAACGGACACATTTAATATTTTGTTAAAAAAACCAAGTGCGTTAGAATTTGAATATAAATTAAGTATAAATAAAATTACACTCAAACGACATGAAACTAAAACTATAAAACTTGTCGTAAAAGTGCCATTAACCGCGAAATTTAACAAAGAGGAAATAGTTAATTTAGTAGTTACATCTGCTACAAACCCAAAAATAACAACTGAGCTTGCGCTCACAACAAAATCTCAACAAAATCTCAACAAAATGAGGCAAAAATAAACATTGATTATAAGATAGAAAATGGTCCTATAAAACCTATTTGGCGCGGAGCAGTGCATCCACCAAGCACTGCTGGTTTGCCAGAAAAAGATTTGGTCACTCTGTTAACTTATATGAATGAAGCGAATATTAATCTCATAAGAAAAGATTTAGCAATAGGGGAGATATTTCCAGTAAGTGGTAAACCAGATGCAGATCCTAATGATCTAAAAGAATATGATTTTACATCATTAGATAAAGATATATTAGATATTACGAGTTATGGGCGAATTATCCCAATAATTAGTTATACACCGAAAGCGTTGTCTTCGGTTTCTGATCCGTTTAATGGTTCTTATGGTAGTTATCCGCCAAAAGATTATGAACAATATGGCGAGGTCGCAAAACATATAGTAATGCACCTCACTCAAGGTTGGGCAAATGGCTATTATTTAGCGGATAAAATAGCATTCTGGGAAGTGTGGAACGAACCTGATTCTTGGTTATTTTGGCGCGGGACAAAAGAAGATTATTTTCGTCTATTTAAAATTATTGCGAATAAAATAAAAAGTATCAATAAGAAGTATTTAATAGCAGGTCCTGTAATTGCAATACCAGACATTGCTTATATTGATGCTTTTTTGAATTATATGTCTCTAAATGATGTTCCTGTTGATATTGTAGATTATCATCAATATTCCAGTGATCCTTGGCAATTTTCAAAAGATATAGAACAAGTGGAGGGCGTAATTAAAAAATATTCCAAGTATTCAGGCACAGAACTCGCAATAAGCGAATGGAATGCGAATTTGGACGATGTTATTTGGGATAAAAAATATGACGCCAATACTATGTTTCGTGCATGGCATAATGTAGAAACGCTTATTCAGATGATAAAAAAGAATATTTCATACGCAACTCATTATATGTTAACAGATAATCAATTTTGTTTTCCTGGATTTTTAAGCGGTCCATGGGGATTTTTTTCTTTTTCTCCATTTCAACCGAAACCGGTTTATTATGGAATTAAAGCCCTTGATTTTCTTTCAGATGCATCTACTCAAATAAGTTCAACAAATAATAATAAAAATATTGATCTTATCGCGGGTAAATCCAAAGACAAAGTCGTTATTGTTATTAATAATTGGAATTCAAGCAATACTAAAACAACATTTTCAATTCGTAATTTGCCATGGCTTTATAAAAATTACAAATTTTATGTATTGGATGAAAAAACTTATCAAGCAGGCAAGGGACTAATGTTATCAGAAAGTAAAAAATTTATTGACAAAAATACAAAACTTACAATTACAATACCAAAAGAAAGCATATCTGTGATAGTTATTCAAAAATAGTTATTTGTCTAATTAAATTGAAGCGAATATAAGAATTAACTTTTATTTTTTAAAAAATATCTATGAAAAATTTTATGAACAAATTAAAAACTCTAAGAATTTTATTGTTTTTAGTTCTAATTCTTTTAGGTAATTAGCGGGAAACGCAACCAAAATAGATATTAATAAGTAGTTTGAATAAATTATCTTTGCGGTGGTTAAATCGATATTCCACCTCTTTTCCGCCTAAGGGGCGGATCAGTCTAGGGCTGAAAAATACATCGGAAAATGAAATTTGGAAACCCACCGATAGTTAGACCTACTGCATAACGTTATTTAACAATGTTAAAACAGATTTAATTCTTTTCAAATAATTTTAATTTATTTAATTTTAACCATTATACGGGAATCAGCATCATATTTCTAATTCCAGCTATGTTTTTAAATATTAAATTGTAGGTTTTGATGTTGTTTCTAAATTTATCTCCCAATATCTTAAACTTTTTAATGTGAGCGATAACATGCTCAATAATAATCCTTTTTCTGCTAAATTGTTTATTAAATTGTTTTTGTTCTTCGGTTAGATATTTATTTTTTTGTTTTTTGATTGGCGTTTGACACGAAGTCCCGACATAGCCCAAATCTCCTCTTCTTTTTACTTTTACAAGACTGTAACCCCTCACACCTTCAAATATTCTCTAAAGAAATTAGATTGATATCTTTGTTTAAATGACATCAATGTGGACATTAACACCGCTAATTTCTTTTTGGAGTATCTAGGAGTGTGAGGGATTATTCAATCTATTTGCTTTGCTATTGTGACCGTTTATAGTTTGTGTCTCTCGGTTAACATTTTTTTGACGTTTTTTTATTTTCAAAAAGATATTTTTTTTGATATAATAAACAAATAATCTTAATTTATGAAAATAAATTTTTTAAAAAAAATATTATCTGCGCCTAATTATTTAAACTTGCCATTTGCTGGTATAGAAATATGTAATAGGTCCATAAAATATATTGAATTTGCTAATAAAAAAGGACTTTTTTTTGTTAAAAATTTTGGGGAAATTTTACTCCCATCAGATATTATAAAAGATGGCGATGTCCTAAATAAAGACATTTTAATAAAAACTCTTATTGAAGTAAAAAATAATATTTCTACTAATTTTGTAAAAGTTTCTATTCCAGAAGAAAAAACTTATCTTTTTAATATTTTAATATCTAAAGAGGCCAGAACTAATATCAGAGAAGCTTTGGAATTTAAAATAGAAGAAAATATTCCTCTTAAATTAGAAGAGTCTTGTTTTGAATATGAAATTATTGATGATAATAAATTATCAAAAGATATGACGCTTGATGTTGCTGTTATTCCTAAAAAAATAATAGCTGATTGGACAGATTTATTTTATCAAGCGGGCATTTATCCACTTTCATATAAAATAGAGTCAAAAATGATTGCCAATTCTGTTATTTCAAAAGGGGATAAAGATAATTCTATTATTATAAATATAAAAGATGACTCTACTTTATTTATCGCTTTTATAAATGGTTTTGTAAGATTTACATCTTCAACTGCAATAGGAGAAAATATGATAAGAAAAAATCTTTTTAAAACAGGATTATTTAAAAATGAAGCAGAAATTAGCCATTTTTTTGAAAGTGATTTTTCTTTCGAAACAAAATATGAAAAAGAAACGTATTCAGCATTAGTAAATATTTTTTCTGTTTTAAAAGATGAAGTAGAAAAATTTAATGAATATATTATAAATGAATTTCTTGAGATAAAAAGTTCTCCGGCAAAAAAAATAAATAAAATAATTTTATGCGGAAGAAGTTCTGTTTTGCCCGGTTTAGCTAAACATATAAATCAAAAAATAAATACAAAAATAATATTGGCTAATGTTTGGTCGGAAATTTTTGATATTAAAGAAAATATTTCAAAAATAAAATTTAACGATTCTTTAAATTTTGTCACACCCATAGGTTTAATTATCCCAAAATAAATGCTTGACTTTCTACAACAAAAAAATAATAAACAAATTATTTTTGAATATTTACTTAGAATATCCATATATTTATTACTATTTATTTTTATATCTAGTCTTATATTAATTTCCTTATTTCTGCCGTCATTTTTCTTTGCTAAATATAAAATTGAAGCAATCAATAATCAATTAGAATCAATTAAACAAAAAAATTTAGAAAACGGCGAAGACGCAATCTCATTTATAAAAAATGTAAATAAATTATCATTAGCGCTTTCAGATAATAGTAATTTCACAAATAGTGATATAATAAATAAAATAGTTTCTCTAAAAAATAAAGATATTAAAATTTCATCTATTTCTATATCTGATAATACAGAAGGCAAAATAATTTTAATAAATGGTATTGCAAATACTAGAGATAGTTTAATTTTATTTGAAAAAGAAATAAAAACTGATGGGTTTTTTAATACTGCGATATTTCCAATTTTATATTTTCTAAAAAGTTCTGATTTAAATTTTTCCGCAACTTTGACTTGTAAATTATAATTATGCCCAAAAAAGAAACAAAAATATTATTAATTAGTTTTCTTTTAATAGATATAATATCTATCAGTATTTTTATATTTTTATTTTCTTTTACAAAAAATTTAATTGCAGACTCTGTAAATAAAGAAGATGAAATAAAAATAGAATTAAAAAAAGAAGATGCGAAAGTTTTAATGAAAAATGATTTTATTTTAGGCAAAATGTATAAAGAAAAATTAATAAATTATATGATACCGAGTGGGGGCGTTATAGATTTTATAAAAATATTAGAACAATTAGTTTTAAAAAGTGAGATTAAATCTGATATAAAAATGCTTGGTAATGGAATTTATGATAAAGGCAATTCAATAGGCGCTGAGTTTGTAAAAATAAATATGAATGTAATAGGGGAGTGGAAAAATATTCAATTTTTCTTAATGTCTTTAGAAAATTATCCCTTAAAAATAGATATAAATAAAATATCTTTAAACAAAATTTCTACTTCTGTAAAAAAAGGTAAAACTATTACGGAATGGTCTGGAAATTTTGAATTTACAATTGTGAAAATAAAATAAAAAAAAATCACAATTCAAGATTCAAGATTCAAGATTTGTGAATAAAACAAAAAAATTATAAACAAAAGTTAAAAACCAAAACAAACAAAATGCAAATAAATAATTATAAATTTGAATTAAGAAAATTGTTTGGAAAAATAATAAATCCAAAAAGAGATTGGAGGATTTTAATAATTTTATTTATTATTTTTGTTGCAATTTCTGTCATTTTTGATTTTTATATGTATCAACAAATTAAAAGTGGGGATATGTATGTGAATGTAAATAAAACAGAACTTATTATTGAAAATTTAAAATCTAATGATTTGCAAACGATTCTAGATAATTTTGAAAATAAAAAAATAAAAACTGAAACTTTTAAAATGGAAAATAAATCTGACCCTTCTTTATAAATAAATCAAATTTTTGGTTTTTTTAAAAAATTTTTAAAAATTTTTTAAAAAAAACCAAAAATTTGATTTATTTCTAATATTTTAGTATTGTAAAATTGTTTGCCTTCGTAGTTCAATGGATAGAACAGAGCTCTTCTAAGGCTTTGATGTAGGTTCGATTCCTGCCGAGGGCACAATTTCGGAAATTACAAGTGGGGTTCGCCCCGCTTGCTTGCAATTTCCTAAATGGTGTAGTATTCTTGAATTAGTTTGAACGCATTTCGGGAAAGAAATCCCCCCGCGAAAATTCGGAAAGGCGGCACCTGCCCGCCGAAGCCTCTGCCTGTGCGTGCACGCACACAGACAGGTCGGCGCAGGCGGGGAGCCGCACCGCTCAAAACCGCAAAAGAACCCGAAAAACATCGGCCCGAACCATGTTTTAATTTTGGGGGAAGAAAATTTTTTAATAAAGTTGAATTTTAATTAATGTATAGACTATGAGTAAGTTTAATGTTTATTAATATGCGTATTCTTAAAAATAAAAAATTAGTGGTATCAGCAATTTTAATATGGATCATTCTTGGCTTTGGTATAAGTTTCCGCTCTAACGATCAACTATGTAGCGAACGCGCGCCACGCGACGTATATTTTTGGGAGTGGAAGATAATAAACCAAAAATCTGGTCCGACGCTTTGCGAGTGCAGAAATGATAGTTTTGGATTTCCTATACCGTATTTTACTGATAATGGTTGTTTCGCCTACCAGGAGAAAGTGAATTTGATGTCAGCCATAATTTTTAGTTTTTTGAATTTGATTATTTACATTATGCTTACTTACTGCACCTTATGGTTTATTGGTAAATTATTAAAAAGAAAAATAGTATAAAATTTCAACTTGTCAGTAAAAGAATTTGCCGCCAAAAGAAAAGCTTGAAATTGTCAGCGGTGTGGCTCCCCGCCTGCGCCGACCTGTCTGCGTGCGTGCACGCACAGGCAGAGGCTTCGGCGGGCAGGCGCCACCTTTCCGAATTTTTGCGGGGAGATTTCTTTTCCGAAATACGTTCGGACTAATTCAAGAATACCGCACCAAAACTAAACTTTCAAAAATTTTTTTTGAAAGTTTAATTTTTATGCATTTGTTTAAAAATGCGCGAACCCATTTTGAACGAAATTGACGCTCCGCCACGCCCTCGCTGAGGACAATTCTTTTTTTTCGACGGAATTTGAGGTTGTATTTTGCAAGGCAAAATGCGCCAACAAAACTGGAGTTGTGTTTGCCCCACCCACCCATACGCACACAACCAATTAAACTGTTTTATAGCACGCAATTTTGTCTCTTTTCGGAGTTCGATTATTTTGTCTTTTATTCTGATCGGGGTTTCATCCGGCTGACTGCGAGGGCGAGTTGATTTTGGTGCCAGTCCGACCTCGCCATTGTCCTGATACGCCTTAACCCAACTTCCAACGTTCCTTTTTTTTACTAATAACTACTACTCATTATCTGCTTGTTGAAGTTTTGGCGCAGGCAGACCAATTACAAACTTTTTATGTTGAGTTTATTTTATCATTTGTTATGATTAGGTTTAATATTTATTAATATTTTTACTTTATAACTTTTAATTTTTTAACTTATTTATGCTTGATATTAAATTTATTAGAGAAAATAAAGTGTCTAATTAGTTGACATTTTTATGGTAAAAATGTAAGTTAAAAATAATACGAATTATTAAAAAATTTTTTAAATTAAATAAAAAAGCAAATAAAAATATCATCATTTTTTTAAAAAAATAAAATTATGCAATTTCACGCAAAAGTAATTAATTGGAAAAATATATCGTCAATATTTTAATTTTAAAATTTATGAAAGAAGAAAATTTATTTAAACAAGAAAATCTCGAAAGTTCAGAGAGAGAGAGAGTAAAGGAAAATACACATAATTCATTTCAAATAACAGAAGTGAAAGACACTGTTATTAAGCATTTTGTAGAAACGCATGCTGGAGATAGCAATGAAAAATACTGGGTAATGTATGATATCCGTTGGGCTGATGATTACCCTTTATTTACTTTTGGAGCTACAACTTGTTTAATACCTGTTTTTATAAATAAAAAAACAAATCAAATTGGTTTAGGGCATCTTCCATATTGTTATACTGATCATAATAAGATTAATCGTCCAAAATCAAGAGAAGAAATAAAATTAGAGGAAGCAAAAGATAAATTATTAAATAACGGATTAAATTGGGAAATGTTTTTATTCGGAGGATGTCCTGTAAATGAATCAGAAGAAATGCGACATTTAGCAAAAACTAATGCAAATAAAGTGATTGAAATGTTTTCAAATATTGGAGTTAAATGCACTGATAATACAAGCAAGGATCCAGAAATCGCAATAGATGGAATAATTATTGATCCAAATACAAAAATAATTCAAATTTGTTATTCTAAAAATATAACTGAAGATGCTGATATAATTGAGGAAGGTGGAAAATTAGTTGAACAAGAAGGGCTATGGAGGATTATTATCTATGGAGAAATTAAAAAAGATATTATTGATCATATTAAAAATGCCATAATATTGACTTTTGATGAGCTTCATTTTAAAGGAAAATATCCTGAAATTCGGATAGCGGATGGAAATATATTACATAATAATGAAATAGTTCCAGCTCTTTTTGAGCACAGAGAAAATGGGAAAAAAATAATGAGACTTAGTGTAGCGGCGGCAAAAAATACGTCAGCATTCAAAGAAGGTATTTCGGAAAATATTATTTTAGCTGGATTTGCCGCACATGAAGCCACGCATTATGTGCAAAGTAAAAATATGGTTAGTAATTTTGAAGAAATAAATACAAATGATAGAAAAACAAGACTTACAAAAGTAGCTGGGCATCCTCTAGAAAAAGAAGCTAATAAAATAGCGGAAATTGTGGTAAAAAAACTTTATAATGCTGAACTTAAATTTGTGGAATAAAAATTTATTTTTATTTTGCATAATTTAAAAAAATAAATTTCATATTATGAAAAATGAACAACTATTTGAACAATTAAAAAATGAGTTTATATTAAAAAAGGTTTATAATATTGCAAAGATTGATTTTAATAAAATTATAGAACCAGAAAATGAGAGGATGAAGAGGTGGCAAAAAACATGGGATACACAGTTCACGGTGAATATAGCTAAAGATCTCGTTATTTTTAATCAGAAATTACAATCATTACCAAATGGTAAATTTCAAATCTATCAAAGCAACGCTATAAAGGCAGGTAATTTACGAGAAGCATGGGAAGAAACTTTCGCAACGATTATGTCACATATTATTTATAATGCGGCGCAAGGTCGGGAAAGTCTCCAGTGTTTATTAGAAAAAAAACCAAATATAGCCATAAATGCTTATAAGAAAAATAATAAATTAGTTATTGAAGTTAAAGATGACGGTGAGGGTATTCTTAAACATATTTTAGAAGGATTAGAACAAGGAGCCAAAAAAGTTTCAACTAAAGGCGAGGGTCGCGGGGGGGGGCTTGGCTTAATTTGCAGCAAAGAGGCTATCTTTCAATTAGGAGGAGAAATGGAAATAGAGAGTTTGAGAAAAGAAGATGTGAGGAACGGACAATCTACCGGAACTACAATACGTTTCGTCTTTTCAAGCGATGCTCTACAAAAATAAATTATCTTTATAATTTAATTTTTGGAGAAAAATATATTATTGAAGAATTAACAAAAGAATTAAAATTATTTAATTTAAAAACATGATAAAAAATAATTTTAAAAAAGGTGAAATAGTAATTTATAAATCTTTTAAAAACGAAGTGGAGTTAAATGTGCACTTTGAAAATGAATCAGTGTGGTTGAGATAAAATGAAATTTCTTTGCTTTTTGTAAAAGAAAGATCAGTTATAACAAAACACATAAATAAAATTTTTGTTGACAATGAGGTTGATAAAAAAAGCAATGTGCAAAAAATGCACATTTCAAATTCGGACAAGCTCGTTGAATTTTACAGTTTAGATATGATTTTGGCGATAGGATATCGAGTGAATTCATCTCGTGCTATTCATTTTCGTATCTGGGCCACTAAAATTTTGAAGCAGTATTTAATCAGAGGTTACGCTATTAACGAAAAACGGCTTTTGGAAGCAAAAGAAAAATTTGCGGAATTGCAAAACGCAATCATTTTTTTGCAAGAAAAATCACAAAAAGAATTATTAACAGGACAATCGCAGGAAATTTTAAATTTGCTTTCTTCTTATTCTAAAACC
>JBDRFT010000030.1:0-10460 GCA_043818495.1 bacterium
CGATGGATATAATTTGCCGAAAAAGAAGAATGGAAGGATATAATGTTTTATATCCCATTGGCTGGGATGCTTTTGGATTACCAACAGAAAATTATGCCATTAAAACAGGAATACATCCTACAATAGTCACAAAAAATAATATAAATAGTATTAGGAAACAACTTAAATCTATTGGTTTTTCTTTTGATTGGTCTCGTGAAATAAATACATCTGATCCAAATTATTATAAATGGACACAATGGATTTTTTTGAAACTTTTTGAAAAAGGACTTGCTTATAAAAAAAAGATGTTTATAAATTGGTGTCCAAAATGTAAAATTGGTCTTGCAAATGAAGAAGTGATTAATAATTCTTGCGAAAGATGCGAGACTATAATTGAAAAAAAGGAAAAAGAACAATGGATGCTTGCGATTACCAAATATGCCGATAGATTAGAGAAGGACCTTGATAGTGTAAATTATTTAGAAAAAATAAAAATTCAACAAAGAAATTGGATAGGAAAAAGCGAGGGTGCTGAATTAGAATTTAAAATTAAAAATGTTCATAAAAAAATAAAAGTTTTTACAACAAGACCTGACACTTTATTTGGTGTTACTTATCTTGTTCTTGCTCCAGAAAATGAGTTGGTTCAACAATTAAAATCACAAATAAAAAATTGGGAAGAAGTTGAAAAATATATAAAAGAAATAAAAAATAAAACTGAAATAGAAAGAACCAATGAAGAAAAAAATAAAACAGGAATTGAATTAAAAGAAATCAAAGCCATAAATCCTGCAAATAATGAAGAAATTTCTGTTTGGATTGCGGATTATGTTTTAGGACATTATGGAACTGGCGCAATTATGGCAGTTCCAGCGCATGATGAAAGAGATTATGCCTTTGCAAAAAAATATAATTTACCAATAAAAAATATTATTGTGCCAAGAAATGTTTCTGTCGATAATTTTGCTCCTAGAAATGATGTTGAAACATTATTTAGAAAAACTGTAGATGCTATTATAGAAAATGATAAAGGTGAAATTTTACTTATTTCAGAAAATAAAGAAAATGTTCATTTTGTCGGAGGAGGACAAGAAGTTGGCGAAACAATTTTAGACGCTATTAAAAAAGAAATTACTGAAGAGAGTGGATATGTTGATATTGAAATTAATGAGTCTCCGGTTTATTTAAAATCAAATTTTTCTTATAGGCATATAAAAAATAAAAATCAGGATTGTACAGGAGCTTTTTATCATGTGAAATTAAAAAGTAATAAAAAAATATTTTCGGAAGTTGATGAATGTAAGCATACTATGGAATGGGTAAAAAAAGATGAGGTTGCAAATAAAATAACATGGACAGAACACAGAGATGCATGGTTAGTTTTTTTAAATAATAAATCACAGTTATTTACTGGTGATGGAATAATGATAAATTCTGGAAAATTTAATGGTAAAAAAAATACGGAAATAATGAAAGAAATTACGGAATTTGTGGGTGGAAAAATGACAATAATATATAAACTTCGCGATTGGATTTTTTCAAGACAACATTATTGGGGTGAACCAATTCCAATTATTCATTGTAAAAAATGCGGAATAGTGGCATTAGTAGAAAAAGATTTGCCTTTAAAATTACCATTTGTGAAAAATTATCAACCAACTGATAATGGAGAATCTCCATTAGCATTAATTTCAAAATGGGTTAATACAAAATGTCCAAAATGCGGAGGCAAAGCAAAAAGAGAAACAGATACGATGCCAAATTGGGCGGGTTCTTCTTGGTATTTTTTAAGATATACTGACCCTAAAAATAAAAAAGAATTTGCTAAATTAAAAAAATTAAAATATTGGACACCAGTTGATTGGTATAATGGCGGAATGGAACATGTAACGCTTCATCTTTTATATTCTCGTTTTTGGCATAAATTTCTTTATGATTTGAAATTAACGCCAACTAAAGAACCTTATTTAAAAAGAACTTCGCAAGGATTTGTTTTAGGAGAAGATGGAGAAAAAATGTCAAAGTCTAGGGGAAATGTTATCAATCCAAATGAAATAATAAAAAATCTTGGGGCGGATTCTTTAAGAATTTATGAGATGTTTATGGGACCATTTGACCAAGCTATTATTTGGAGTTCAGATAATATTATTGGCTCAAGAAGATTTTTAGAAAAAGTTTGGAAATTACAAAATAAAGTTGTAAATAATTTTTCTGATAATGATGAAATTATTTTATTATTAAATCAAACAATTAAAAAAGTTGATGAAGATATTGAGAGTATGAATTTTAATACCGCTATTTCTTGTTTAATGATTTTTTCAAATTTTTTAGAAAAACAGGAAAAAATTAGTAAAAAAAATTATTTAAATTTTATAAAAATTCTTTCACCTTTTGCTCCGCATATTTGCGAGGAAATTTGGCAAATTTTTGGTGGTAAAAAAAGTATTATTTTAGAAAAATGGCCTAAATATGATAAAATGAAACTCATTTCATCAAAAGTTAAAATAGCTGTTCAAATAAATGGAAAAGTTAGAGCAATTATTGAAGCACTTATTGATTCTCAGCAAAATATTGTAGAAAAGGAAGCTTTAAAAAACAAAGTTATTATTAAATGGATTACTCAAAAAAAAATAATAAAAATAATATTTATTAAAAATAAAATAATCAATTTTGTTGTATCAAATTAAAAACGAAGTTACGTCAATCAAATCTAAAATTCTAATTTGAATTACAATACCTTTCATAAACCTCACAGGGCGTTTGCTTAAGGAGAGTGACTAAATTTTTTGTCTTGTTTTCTTTATTATTTTTTTTAGTTAATTATTTTTTTATTTGTTTGCTCTTTTAATGAAAGATGTCAAAGAGAAATTAATTTTTAATTAATTTTTAACCCTTGTTTTTTTATCATTTTTAAACTATACTATGAATATTAAAAGTTTTTAAATTTATAATTAAAATGTCACAAGATAAATTGATAAGAATGAAATGTTCTGTTTGTAAAAGACCAAATTATTACACTACAAAAAATAAAAAAACCATTGAAAAAAAATTGGAGTTTAAAAAATTTTGCAAATGGTGTAGAAAAACTATTCTTCATAAAGAAGCTAAAATGACGGGGTAGAAAAACAAAAAGGTTTTCGGCTCTGCCGAAAACCTTTTTGTTTTTGTTTTTTTATTTTCAACTTTACCTACACCGATTATTTTTTATTTAAAAATAATTGTGAGGGTTTACAAACTTTCTACTTGCCATCAGACGTTTCTTTAAATTCAGCGTCTTTAATATCTTCCTTTTTTTCTTCTGTCCCTTCTGTTTGCTCAGATGCTGTTTGTTGAGTTTGCCCTTCTTTCTGCTCTTCTTTCTGCTCTTCTGCAGAATTTGCTTTTGCCATTGCTTCGCCTATTTTTTGCATTTCATTTGAAAGTTCATCTGTCGCTTTTTTAATTATATCAATATCTGTTCCAGTAGTAGCAGTTTTTAAAGCAGAAATTTTATCTTCCACTCCTTTTATAATTTCTGGTGTAATTTTTGCACCATTTTCTTTAATGGCTTTTTCTGCTGTATAAATTATTTGTTCAGCAATATTTTTTACTTCAATAATTTCTTTTTTCTTTTTATCTTCCTCTGCATTTATTTCAGCTTCTTTTGTCATTCTTTCAATCTCTTCTTTTTTTAAACCTGAACTTGCTTCTATTCTAATAGATTGTTCTTTATTTGTTGTCTTGTCTTTTGCTTTTACATTTAATATTCCATTTGCATCAATATCAAAAGTTACTTCAACTTGTGGCATTCCTCTTAATGCTGGTGGAATTCCATCTAAAATAAATCTGCCGAGACTTTTATTATCAGAAGCAATTGGTCTTTCTCCTTGAACAATATGTATTTCTACAGAAGTTTGATTATCAGCCGCTGTTGAAAATATTTGACTTCTTGAAGTAGGAATTGTTGTATTTTTTTCTACAAGATGCGTTGCTACTCCTCCCATAGTTTCAATTCCAAGTGCTAAAGGAATAACATCAAGCAAGAGAACATCTTTAACATCTCCTCTAAGAATTCCTCCTTGAACAGCGGCTCCGAGAGCAACAACTTCATCTGGATTTACAGAAAGATTTGGCTCTTTTCCAAATAAAGTTTTCACAGCATTTATTACAGCAGGCATTCTTGTTTGTCCTCCTACCATAATAATTTCATCTATTTCTTCAACTTTAAAAGGTGAAGCAGAAAGTGCTCTTTTTGCTATAATCATTGATCTGTCAATAAATTCTTTTGTAAGATTTTCTAAATTTGCTCTTGAAAGTTTAATGAGTAAATGTTTTGGACCCGAAGCATCAGAAGTTACAAAAGGAATATTTATTTCTGTTTCAAGCACAGTTGAAAGTTCAATTTTTGCTTTTTCTGCAGCTTCATCAAGTCTTTGAAGTGAAAGACTATCTTTTCTTAAATCAATTCCATTTTCTTTCATAAATTGTTCTGCTATAAAGTCAACAATTTTTTTATCAATATCGCGACCTCCAAGATGTGAATCTCCATCTGTTGAACGAACCTCAATAACAGAATCTCCAATTTCTAAAATTGAAACATCAAAAGTTCCACCTCCAAAATCATATACTGCAATTTTTTCATTTATTTTTTTATTCAATCCATACGCAAGCGCCGCAGCGGTAGGTTCATTTATAATTCTTAAAACATTTAATCCTGCAATTTGCCCCGCATCTTTTGTGGCTTGCCTTTGAGAATCATCAAAATAAGCAGGCACGGTAATTACCGCATCATTTATTTTTTCTCCAAGTTTTGTTTCCGCGTCATTTTTTATTTTTTGAATTATCATTGCAGAAATTTCCTCCGGTCTATATTTTTTATCACCCATAGCAACTTCTACTCCTCCATTTGGAGATTTTGATAAATCAAAAGAAACTGATGCTTTATCTTTTTGAACACCAGCATCGCTGTATTGATGACCCATAAATCTTTTAACTTGAAAAATAGTATTTTTTGGATTTGTAACAGCTTGACGACGAGCAAGAAGTCCGACAAGTTTTTCTCCTGTTTTTGTTGTAGCCACAATTGACGGTGTTGTTCTTGCCCCTTCTGCGTTTTCAATTATTTTTGGTGCATTTCCTTCCATTACAGCTCCCGCTGAAAATGTAGTTCCCAAATCTATTCCTAATATTTTACTCATAGTTTTGTGTTCGCCGAACATTTTAATAAATGTTTTAGGCAATTAATTTTAATAAAAATCTGATAAAACTAATAAATAGTATTATAATTTTATAACTTTTTACTTTATAAACTTTATAACTTTTAACTTACATTTGGAGCACGCGTAGGTTGACAAGTTATAAAAGATAAATCTTTTACTAAAATTAAAACATTAGCAAAAAAAGGACTTATTATTGGTTTGAAATTTTCTCTTTCAAAATAAATTGGCAAAAACAAAACTTCTTCCTTTAAAATAATATTTTTTTCAATAATTTTTCCACAAATAGCTTTTGCAATTATTTTCCCATTTAATTCAATCAATTCAAAAACTACCAAAACTTGACTTCCATTTGGCAATTGTATTATTTTTTCTATAAATTTTGATTGTTTTTGAATCGCTAACATTAATCACAATAATATCACAATTATTTTTATAGGCAATTTTATCAAGCAATTTTTTATCAAGCAATTTATCAAAGATATTTATCAAAGAAACCAAATAAATTTTTAAATTGCTTTGATTATCAATTTTATTTATTTTTATTTTGATTTTTTTAATCAAGCGTGATTAAAATTGATTAAAATTGATTAAGTTGACTTTTGATTAAAAATTTCTTAAACTTAAAAGGTAAAAATTTATTAGAAAATTTAATTTATTATAAAAAAAATATGTCATTAAATCCAAAAGAAGAATTAAAAGAAAAAATATATGAAAGTTTACATACTAATGAAACAAAGACAAACTTGACCAAAAAAGAATATGAACAAAAATTAGAACAATTGAATATTAATCACAAAAAGGAAGAGGATGAATTAAAAGATAGATATAATAAAAAGCTAAAAGACCTTGAAAATGAATTTCCTAATCATCTTTTGGGTGAGATAGAAGAAGAAACATATAAGAAAAAAAGAGATTTCCTTTTTAATGAGATGAAATGTTTGATGGGTAGTTTAAAAGAAGGGTTTTATCAAGAGAGAAAAAAAATATCAAACAACATTTTAAATAAAAATTAAAATAAATTTCTTTTAAAAAAATTAAACAAATGGATATAAATAAATTTAAAAATAAATTAGAGGAAGAACTCAAATTATTAGAAAAAGAAATGAGTAAAATTGGACGTAAAAATCCATCAAATTCTAATGATTGGGAACCTGTGGAAACAGATTTGAATATTGATACAGCCGATATAGATGAAATTGCCGATGAAATGGAAAGTTTTAGTGAAAATGTAGCTATTTTAAATGAACTTGAAACACAATACAATGATATAAAAAATGCTTTAGAAAAAATTGAAAAAGGAAATTATGGAAAATGTGAAATCGGTGGAGAAGATATTTCAGAAGAAAGACTTTTAGCAAATCCTTCAGCAAGAAATTGTGTTAAACATAAAATCAAAAAATAAACTCTCAGTTTTTTAAAATTCACTTTATAATAAAGTGAGATTAAAATTATCAAGTAAGTGGTTTTTATTTGTCTACATTACATTTCATAGTGTCATGGTAAGCCTTAAGGAAGCCACTGACTCTGTCGGTGGTGATTTATTTTTACAAATTTTTATTAAACTAAAAATGTCTATAAGCAAACACATTTGCTTATGTAGACAAGTCTAAAAAAAAATAAAAGTAAGAAATTTGAGTAATAAAAAATAAAAATTATTTATTTGTCCTCTTTAAGCAATTTAAAAATTACTTTTCTATTTCCTATTATATGTTAGATTAAATTTATGTTTATAAAAAATATATTACTGAATCTTTGGAAAAATTAATAACTGGAAATTTCGAATTCTTCAAAAATACTCAAGATATTCAATATTCCCAAACAAAGAGACAAACAACAATTATTATTGCTCATCGATTAAGCACGGTCAGAACAGCTGATAAAATTTTAGTTTTAGATAAAGGTAAAATTGTTGAAAATGGAAAACATGAAGAATTAATAAAAATTGAAAATGGTGTTTATCGAAGATTATATGAATTACAAATTGGTTTAACATAATATCGGAGATTGAACCTTCGCAGTTTAATTAAAATAAAAAGTTATTTGTTATTTTATTATTTTAGTTAATACTTAATACTTTTTTCTAATTATGTTTAATAAAATTAAAAAAAATAAAAAATTCTGGCTTTGTTTTAGTTTTTTCTTTTTACTTATTATTTTTTTTATTTTTATTTTTAGCAAAACAGTTTTTTATAAATTAGATGAAAATGGACAATTAATTGATAAACAATTAATTAAAAAAAATATTATAAAAAAAATACCCCAATTAAATAAAGAAGATTATGATAAAAGATTAAATTTACTTGCTCATATAATATCAACATCAAGTATAGATAATACTTCTTTAACTGCCACTATTACAATAGCGACTTCTACTTCTATTAAATCACTTTGGCCAGTAAAAACTGCTTATCCAAATGTGGGAGCCATTTTACCTTTTAAAAGAATTATTGCTTATTATGGAAATCTTTTATCTACAAAAATGGGAGTTCTTGGAGAATATCCAGAAGACGAAATGCTTGCAAAATTAGATGCAGAAGTTCAAAAATGGACTCTTGTTGACCCAGAAACCCCTGCGATTCCCGCTTTACATTATATTGTTGTTACAGCACAAAGAAAACCTGGTGAAGATGGAAAATATAGACTTCGTATGCCAGACATAGAAATAGATAAAGTTATAAAAATGGCAGAAAAAATAAACGCTCTTGTTTTTTTAGATATACAAATTGGACAAAGCACTATTCAAGAAGAATTACCACTTCTTGAAAAATATTTAAAAATGCCACAAGTTCATTTAGCGATAGACCCAGAATTTTCTATGAATAATGGAAAAATACCCGGAGAATATGTAGGAACTTATGATGCTGAAGAGATAAATTATGTGACTGATTATTTAGCTAAAATAGTTCAAGAAAATAATCTTATACCAAAAATTTTTATTATTCACCGTTATACACAAAATATGGTGACAAATTATAAACTTATAAAAACAGTTCCAGAAGTTCAAATAGTTATGAATATGGACGGTTGGGGTCCGAAATATGGAAAATTAGCAACGCAAAGAGATTATATTTATAAAGAACCCATTCAATTTACAGGATTTAAACTTTTTTATAAAAATGATATTTGGAAACCAAGCAAAGCAATGATGACAGTTGAAGAAATTTTGGAAGTAAATCCAATACCAATTTATATTCAGTATCAATAAATTAAATCAGTAAAATAGAATATTGAAAAATATGGAATGTGAAAAGTTAAAAGTTTGTAAAGTCATAAAAGAATTATGAATTATGAGAAAAAGTAATTTGTAATAAGTAATAATTAAAATCATTAAAACATGAAAACATTAAAATATTTTGAATTATAAAACATTTTTTTAAAAACAAAATCTTGTAAGCAAGGTAAAAAAATAAATGCCCCACGGCGAACTGTGGAATAATTTTTTTTAATTTATTTTTTTATTTTTTAATGTTAATTTTTAATTTATTTTTTTTAAACAATTTAATTAAGCAGTTTCTTTTTTTAGTGTTAAAATATTTAAGTGAAAAATAATTTTTCTTTAATAATAGCAATTTCGGGATTTATTTTGGCAATTTTTTTATGTTCTTTTTTTAAATTTGGTCTTACTTTTTCATTTTTTTTAATTTTTCTTTGTTTAATTTTATTTTTATTTAAAAAATTTTTTTTACTTGATAAAAAAAATGAGCAAAAAATATTTCTTTTAATTTTTTTTCTTTTATTTTTTTCTTTAGGAATATTTAGATATGAAATAAAAAATTCTAAATCGCTAGATATAAATTTAGAAAATAATATTGGGGAAAAAGTTTCTGTTTCTGGGATTATTTCTGATGAAATAAAAATAAAAGAAAAACAAGCGATATTAATTGTTGATTTTAAAAATCTTATTATTGCAAGTTCAAGCATTACGATTTTTGGAAAAGGAATTATTAGCACAAATTTATATCCAGAATTTAAATATGGCGATTTAATAAATATCAGTGGAAAACTTGAAAAACCAGAAAATTTTTCTAATTTTTTACAATCAAATTCACAATCAAAATCTCGCCCCGATATATCAGAACAAAATCCCAATAATTTTGAACTTGATGACTTTGATTATGTTTCATATTTAGCAAAAGATAATATTTTTTATAAAATTGATTTTGCAAAAACTGAATTCATTTCTTCTGGCAATGGAAATATAATTAAAAGTTTTTTATTTGAAATTAAAAATTCTTTTATTGATAATATAAATAAAACTATTTCGGAACCAGAATCTTCGCTTCTTTCTGGAATATTGCTTGGAGCAAAAAATTCTATTGATAAAAATACGACAGAAAATTTTCGCAAAGCGGGACTTTCTCATATTGTCGCTCTTTCTGGATACAATATTACTATTGTGGCGAATGCGATAATGAAAATATTTTCTTTTTTCCCGTATAATATAAAATTTACTTTTGGAATTTTTGGTATTATTCTTTTTGTAATTATGACTGGTGCATCTTCTACCGCAGTGCGAGCTGGAGTAATGGCGCTTATAATTATTTTAGCTTCTATTACTTATAGAAATTATCAAGCAGGAAGAGCTCTTTTTATAGCAGGATTTTTAATGGTAATTATAAATCCAAAAATTTTAGTTTTTGATATTTCTTTTCAACTTTCTTTTCTTGCGACTATTGCGATAATTTATATTTCTCCAATTCTTAAAAATAAATTTAATTTTATTACAGAAAAATTTGGTTTGAGAGAAATTGTTTCAACTACAATCTCAGTGCAAATTTTAGTTTTACCTTTAATACTTTATAAAATGAATTTACTTTCATTTGTCGCATTGCCTACGAATATTTTAATTATTGGTTTATTGCCCGCAATTATGTTTTTTGGTTTTATTACGGGAATGCTTGGTTTTTTTTATCTTCCATTATCACTTCTTTTTTCGTGGATATCATGGCTTTTGCTCGCATATATTATTAAAGTTGCCGAATTTTTTGCGAATTTGCCTTTTTCATCTATAAATATTTCATGGTTTTCATTTAGTATGATGATTTTTTATTATATAGTAATTGTGATTTATTTATTTATAAAAAATAATCAAAAAAAATAATTGTTGGAGTTTATTATTATTCGTATCATTAGTATTTAGGAAAATTCATAGGTGAAATGCAATTTTTTCTGATAATGTTTCCGACCAAATATTCAATTTGAATTCTGGTATCTTTTGTATGATACCACGTTCCAAAGCAACTTCATACGCATTTTTGTATCCTAGTGACTTTCTATACT
>JBDRFT010000031.1:0-3209 GCA_043818495.1 bacterium
AGTTTAGGGCGTGGACTACTGGGGTATCTAATCCCATTCGCTACCCACGCTTTCGTGTTTCAGTGTCAGTAATGCTCCAGTCTGCTGCCTTCGCTTTTGGTGTTCCCCATAATATCAACGCATTTCACCGCTACACTATGAGTTCCACAGACCCCTCGCACACTCTAAGTCTTGCCGTTTCCCCTGCGAGCTCTCGGTTAAGCCGAGAGATTTGACAGAAGACTAACAAAACCACCTACACACCCTTTACGCCCAATAATTCCGGATAACGCTTGAGGCACTCGTATTACCGCTGCTGCTGGCTATTTATTGAGTACAACAAATCGCGGACTTACGCAGACTGGACGCAGACTAACGCAGAAAAAATTCAACGTAGCCTCGCAAACAATCTTTGTTTCTTTAATTTGTTGACCTTATGAATCTTAAAAATCCATAATTCCGTGTCACCACGGAGATCGGACTATATCTTCACCCTAAATCTTTAGGGGCTTGGCGTTTAGTCTCTGAGGATTTCCGCCCTTAGGCAGATCTTTCCTGCTGATTGTCTGTAGGGTCCATAAAAAAAATGGAGCAGCCCACATTACAGATTTCCAGCATATGGCCAAGTTTTCAATTTCGATTACTCGAAAAAGTCGCGCACGATTTACAAGTTTTTAATGCTAATTTAGTTTCGTCTGGAGCTTAATCCAAACAATTCACGAGTTTAGCAACCTCTTATTCTTAGACTGTTCAAAAATTACTAGTCTACAAAAGCAGTTTACATACCGAAGCACTTCTTCCTGCACGCGGCGTCGCTCGATCAGGCTTTCGCCCATTGTCGAATATTCTCGACTACAGCCACCCGTAGGTGTATGGACCGTATCTCAGTTCCATCGATGGGGATCAAGCTCTCACTCCCCCTAGGTGTCATAGCCTTGGTAAGCCATTACCTTACCAACTAGCTGATACCGAATAGGCCAATCCAAAAGCGATAAATCTTTACCGAGCGCCATATTTTGTTTTCGTCAAGAATTTTTGAAATACAAAATCACAAAAATGATTTTATATCCAAAAAATTCTAAAGACAAAAACAAAATATGGCGCTCGGACCATCAAGTATTACCTTATCTTTCGACAAGCTATTCCTGACTTTTGGGTTTGTACCTATTTTATACTATCTCGTTTGCCACTTTGCCAATGCAAAACATTGGCCGCGGACTTACACAGACTTGACACGGACTTACACGGAAAAAATACAAAATACAAATTTTATTGTCTTCTGAATTTTTTTTTTGCGTACTTCTGCGTTAGTTCTGTATGTTCTGCGGTCAGTGCTTTGTACTGGCACGTTCGACTTGCATGTCCTATCCACGCCGCCAGCGTTCATCCTGAGCTAGGATCAAACTCTAAAATAAAATTGTAATCAAATTTTATTTTATCCAAACATTTTGTAACCAAAATGTTTGGATAAATAAAAAATGCTTAAAATTGATTCGGAACCCTAAAACATTTTGTAAACAAAATATTTGGGTGAAAATTTTTCAAAGAAAAATTTTCAAACGGAACAAAAGAAAAAATAATATTACTTTAAATTCTATTAAATTAATTTAATTATTAAATAAATAAATTAATAAAATATAAATCCGATTCGTCGGACAAATGACCTAGACTCGCACAATTATCATCTTCATAAGATGATAAATAAATCTTGTACAAGCGCCTAAAAAAATAGACGCTCATTCTAATATTTAATTATAAAAGAACACTATCTTTCTATTTAAAAGATAGTCTTGCTATTATACTTATACCAATAATAAAGTCAAGAAAAAAAGAAGTAATTAGCTTTGTCGTATATTTATAAATTTGTTATTTATAAATTAGGGTGGCTTTGCCTCTTTAACTGAGTTTGTTTTTAAAAAAAAATTTTTAAATTTATTTATTCATCAACATATTCAAATAAAAGTTTTTTTCAATCAGAGAGGCAAGGCTTCTCTGATTATAAGATTTTTCTGATTATAAATTTGAACTTACAATGCTTATTTATAGGTATTATTAGTTTAAATTATTTATATCTATAAATAGCACAAAAGTTTTGTATGAAAATTAAAATTTAAAAAAGATTTTATTCTTTAACAGCAAATTCAATTTCTGATTTAATTTTTTTAAACATCTTAATATGTCCTTGTGTATTTGGATGTAACCCATCAGCCAAATCACTATTTTTCAATAAATTATTTACCGAAATAAATTTCAAATTATTTTTTATACAAAAATTTTTAATAATTTTATCAAAATTTTTTATTCTTTCATTTGTATATGAGATATTTGTATTCCATAGAATAGATTTTGTTTTTGTTTCGTCAACTGACGTTAATCCAATAAAAATTATTTTGGGAGTAAATTTTTTTGCAGTTTCATAAAGTTTTTCAATATTATTTTTAAAACTATTATCAGAAATATGATTTCTATTAGTTGAATAAATAAATTGTGCATCATTTATTCCAATTGCAAAAACAATTATATTTGGCTTCCGAACTTCTGATTCATTTTTAATTCTTACAAGTAAATTTTCTGTGGTATTTCCATTAATACTAAGATTATAGGTCATAATATCATAATCATATTTTTTATTAAAATAAATTTTAAAACGTTCTACCCATCCGCCTTTTTGCGAATCACCTGCGCCCCAAGTTATACTATCACCAAAAATACAAATATTCATAATTTTGTTATTTTCTTATTTTAAATTATTAAATGAAATTTAACTATTCTAATTCTATCAGATTAAATAAATTAAATCACATTCAAAATTGCGGGGAGAGTGGTTTCGACTATTACATAGCCATGTGCTTTTCCATTAATTTGTTTAAATAATAAATTAATAAGGAAAAATTTTTTGAAACACATGCAAGCAAAGCAAAATAAAGCAAAGCAGTTTGCTTGCTCCTCTCCGCAGTTTTTTACTGCGTTCAAAACTGCGGAGAGGGCGAGATTCGGCTATTACATAGCCAGGTATTTTTCCATAAATTTTTATTGTTCATAAAAATTTATAAGGAAAAATCTTTCGAATCTCGCACGCAAGCAAAGCAGTTTGCTTGCTCCTCTCCGCAGTTTTTCACTGCGTTCAAAACTGCGGAGAGGGCGAGATTCGGCTATTACATAGCCAGGTATTTTTCCATAAATTTTTATTGTTCATAAAAATTTATAAGGAAAAATCTTTCGAATCTCGC
>JBDRFT010000032.1:0-12099 GCA_043818495.1 bacterium
TGTTTCTGTAGCGAAAATCATGTTGTTGGTTGTCATCATTATAACACCAACCACCAACACCAACATTACTATTGACTTTTTCATTTTACTTTACCTCCTTTTTCTTTTTTTAGTTATTATGAACCCCTTTTTTTTATTATCAGACAGAGGTTTTTTTTCAAATAACTTTATGTTATCTACCTTTAAGCTAGCATTTTTATTTTTTTTGTCAATATCAAATAGTTTATAAGAAATTTTATTAAAAAAGATTTAAGATTTAGGATTTATGATTTTATAAAAAAAATAAAAAACAAAAAAAGTTTTCGCGGAGCGAAAACTTTTTTTGTTTTTTATTTTTTACAACAAACTATATTTTTTTAAAAAAACTTGTCACTCTGAGTGAATCACCACCAACAGAGTTGGTGGCTTCTAGCTTCATCTAGAAATTGAGTTTCTGTTGTCCTGAGTATTCTTTATTTTGATGTTCCACATATGCTAAAATTTCCTTTTCATTCAAACCAATTGTTGAAACACAACCCTCTAGACCAAATACCTTCTCTGCCTCAGAACACCTTTTGTAGAAAAGGAAATTTCAGCTTCAGCTTGCTTCCAAATTGAGATTTAATGTAACAATAACCTCAGCAACAGAAACTCTTGGTGAAATTACGATTATCATATGTATATGATCTATTTGAACATTTAACTTTATTACCTCGATATCTCCATCGAGATTTTCAGTGTTTTTTATAATATTCTCTGTGCTTGTTTAACACCCTTCACAAAGATCTTCCTCCGATATCTCGGAGTCTAGACTATGTGATATTCGATCTTATATATTGCATGAACTTTTTCTGAATCTCATTCCCTTAGTGTATCATAATAAGTTCGTCTGGACTCCTTAGCTGGAATATTTGCCAAGTGGAAAAAATCTAACAGCGCAGAAGACAAGTCTTCTCGTCCATATAAAATTAATACTAACACTCACAAAAGAACAAGAAAATTTATTTATTTTTATTTGACAAAATCTGCAATCAGAATAAAATAAAACACAGAACAATTAAATTCAAACATTCTTGGACAAATGGAATGGTTGAAAATTTTAACAGAAAAATTAAAGATGAAATTTTTTAAAAATATCTTTTTTGCCAATTTTTGAAATGAAAGATTTAACAATTAAATTTATCAATAAATATAAACTGAAAAAAGATTAAAATCATTAAATTATAAAACACCCGAACAATATTTAAAAGAAAAATTACAAATTAACAATATTATAACGTATTGTTATTTAATAATCATCAAAATAAAAAATATGAACCCAAGTAAAGATAAATTCAAATTAATCATTATAGGTATTTTTGTTTTTTTTATTATTTTAGGATTGGTGGCTTTTTCTACTTATAAATCAAATAATCAAACAAATAATAATGTAGAAATAAATATTTGGGGAACTATAAACAAAATAATTTTTGATAATTATATTAGTAAATATAAACAAAATAAAAATATAGAATTTAATTTAACTTATACATATAAAAATTTAGATACAATAGATAATGAGCTTATTGAAGCAATGGCTACGGGAAAAGCTCCAGACGCAATTTTAATACCGCATACACTTGAAAAAAGATATTTGGATAAAGTTTATATGCTCACTTCTATTCCAGAAAGAACTTTTAAAGATATGTTTATTCAAGAATCTAATTTATATATTCAACCAACAGGAATATTTGCTCTTCCTTTTTTTGTGGACCCATTAATAATGTATTGGAATAAAGATATATTTTTAAGTGCAGGTATTGCTATTCCTCCTACGAAATGGACTGAGTTTCCATTACTCGCAGAGAAACTTTCTCAAAGTGATGAAAATTCAAATATTATAAAAAGTGCGGTCTCACTTGGAGAATTTAGAAATGTAGATAATGCCAAAGCAATTTTGAGTGCTCTTATTATGCAAACAGGCAATCCAATTGTTTCTGTTGATTTAAAATCTCAACTTAATTCTCAAATTGATTCCGCATTACAATTTTTTACTAATTATTCCAATCCAAAAAAAGTTGTTTATTCTTGGAATAGGTCTTTGCCTTCATCAAAACAATTTTTTTTGAGTGGAGATTTAGCAATTTATTTTGGTTTTGCTTCCGAATTTAATGATATTAAAGAAAAAAATCCAAATTTAAATTTTGACATTGCTATACTTCCACAAATTCAAAATACTAAAACAAAAATAACATTCGGAAATCTTTATGGTTTTTCTATTTTAAAAAATTCTCAAAATATTCTTCAAACATATAATTTACTTTCATCACTTATAGGTTATGATTCTGTTTCAATTTTAATAAATTCTATGAATATAGCTCCAGCTAGACTTGATATTTTGTCAAAAGGTTCATCAGATCCAGCAAAAATAATTTTTTATAATTCGGCTTTAATTTCTAGAGGATGGATAGACCCTGATTCAAAACAAACTGATAAAATATTTCAAAATATGACTGAAAATATTACTACTGGAAAAACAAGTATTCAAGAATCTGTTTCAAAAGCGAATGCAGAGATGGATAATTTGTTAAACCGGTAATAGTTTTTTAACTAGTTTGTAGGTTGTAGCTCGTGGCTTTTTAGGAAAGATTAAAAATTTTTGAATTTAAGATTAATTAATTTAATATTATGAATTATCAAAATTTTTACTAAACTATAATTTATGAAAACTATCGCTTTTATTGATGCTTCAAATTTATTTTATGGGGGAGAAAAAAGTCTCGGATGGAAAATTGATTATCAAAAACTTTTAAAATATTTGAGAGAAATAAAGAAAAAAGTTCTCATACTTTCTAGAGGTTCGAGAACTGCGAAAGAAATACGACAATTTGCAGGAAGTGATTTTATGGATTTCGTATATTTGAGAGAATTGATAAAAATACAGGAAAAATAAACAAACAAAACAAAAGGCACCCGTATAGGATACCTTTCAAGTTTAGTAATTATAGTATATACTTAACAAATATGTAGTCAAGTTAACTTTTATTTAATTTAATGATAAAATATTATTATGAAAAAATACAAAATTATATTTTTATTTTTAATAATTTTATTACCAGTTATAACTTTCGCCGGACCAGAATCTTTATTTAATAAAAATATTTGCAGTGGAGCTGATTGTGATTTTACTGCTTTAGCTAAACTTATAAACAATGCTATAAATTGGTTTTTGGGAATTTCTGTTTTGATAGCCGCTTGTACTTTTTCTTGGGCTGGTTTTATGATTTTAATAAATAAAGAAAAACCTGAAGAATTATTAAAAGAAAAAAGTGTCCTTTGGAAAACAATGATAGGAATGATTATAGTTCTTACAGCATGGTTAATCGTGCATACTATTATTGTGACTTTGGTTAGGGAGGATATAGATGCTTTACGTTTTTTAAAATAGTCTTCAACAAAAATTAATAATCCTGTTAAAAAATAATTTATAAATAAAAATAAAAAATAAAGTAATTGAATAATTTATAATTTCTGCGTGAAGCCTGACTGCGAGCCTCGCTCAGGCAGGTCCACATAAAAATAAAATGAAAAAAAATATCTATTTTATAATTTCTTTTTTATTATTAATGCCTATTTTTATTTTCGCTCAAATAAAAAATCCATTGGGAGACAAGACGACTATATCAAGTATTATTACTGAGATTTTAGGCTATGTGGTAAAAATTGGAGGAATAATAGCTACATTTTTTTTAATTTATTCGGGATATCTTTTTGTGAAAGCGCAAGGAAAACCAGAAAAACTTAAAGAAGCGAGAGAAATTTTTAAAAATGTTTGTATTGGAACTGCAATTCTTCTCGGAGCTCAACTTATTGCAAGTATTATTGTCGGAACGATAAAAAGCCTCCAGTAAAAAAAGTTATAAAGTTGAAAGTTTATAAAGTTATAAAGTAAAAAAAGATTTAAGGTTTAAGATTCAGGATTTAAGATTTATGAATTAAAAAAATAAAAAAAACAATTAATTGAAAATTTAATTTTTAAAAAGCTAATAATCTATAAGTTAATAAGCATCATTATTTATTTGTAAACAAAAAAAATGAAATTAAAAAAACATAAAAAAATACTTACTTTTATTTTACCAATATTAACTTATTTTATTTTATATGGCGTGTCTTTTGCGAAAGATGCTTGTAATATGAAAGCGGTTAAAAATTTGGAAGACCTTATAATAAATTTAGTAAATTGTTTTCTTGACCCTATTATTATTTTATTAGTAAGTTTTTCGATATTACTTTTTCTTTGGGGAGTTTTAAGATTTATTATGTCATCTGGTGATGAAAAAAATAAAACAGGAGGTAAGGAGTTTATGTTTTGGGGCATTATTGGTCTTTTTGTAATAGTATCACTTTGGGGTTTAGTTTCAATATTTCAACAAACATTTCAATTAAACCCAGATTCTAGTATCACACCAAAGGAAGTAAAACTTGATTTGTAATTTTTAAAAAATTAAAATAATAAATAAAAATTAAAAAATAGAATTATAATTTTTTACATTTTAATTTGTCATTTTTGATTTAGAATCATAAATTTTAAATCATATATACTAAACATATGTCTTCTGAAGAAATATTTTTATTATTAAACCCTCTTAATCAAAAAGAAAAAGAGTTTATAAAAAAAGCATATGATTTTGCATTAAAGGCTCATGAAAATCAATTTAGAGAATCTGGCGAACCTTATTTTAATCATATATTTGAAGTAGCAAAAATTCTTGCTAATTTAAAAATGGATTCTACTACCATAATGGCTGGATTACTTCATGATTTAATAGAAGATAATATTAATAATGAAGAAACTATTAAAAAAGAATTTGGGGAAGAAGTCCTTTTTTTGGTAAATGGTGTCACAAAACTTGGAAAATTAAATTATAGCGGAACAGAAAGATATGTTGAAAGTTTAAGAAAATTTTTTGTAGCCGTGTCTCAAGATATTCGTGTTCTTATTATCAAACTTGCGGACAGATTACATAATATGAGAACTTTAAAATATATACCTATTGATAAACAAAAAAGAATAGCACTTGAAACTTTAGAAATTTACGCGCCACTTGCCAACCGACTTTCTATCAAAATACTTTCTCGTGAACTTGAAGATTTATCTTTTGAATATCTTTATCCAATAGAATTTCAAAAAACTAAAAATTTTTTAAAAAAAAAAGGAAAAGAATTCACATTGAAACTTAATAAATTTATTAAATCTATAAAAAAATCTTTGGCGGAGGAAAATATAATTCATTTTAAAACAGATTATAGACAAAAAGGAATTTATAGTTTATATAAAAAACTCAAAAAATTTAATAATGATATAAATCAAATTTATGATATTCTTGCTCTTCGTATAAATGTAGAAAATATTGCTGATTGTTATAAAATTTTAGGTATTATTCATAGCATAGCAAAACCTCTTCCTGGAAAAATAAAAGATTATATCACTTTTCCAAAACCTAATGGATATCAAAGTTTACATACTAGTGTTCTTACAAAAAATGGAATAATTGTAGAAGTACAAATTCGCACTTTTGAAATGCATCATATTTCTGAATATGGTATTGCTTCGCATATAATATATAAAGGAAAAGGTTCAATAAAACAAAAAGAAAATTCGGAAACTCGTTGGTTTAAACAATTTCTTCCAAAAATAATAAATTATTCTAAAATTTTTAAAAATGATGCCATAATACCCGGTTGGATTGATGAATTGGCCGAATCACAAAAACATATAAAAACAGATGGAGATAAAATAAAATTTATAGAAAATATTAAAGCGGACTTTTTTAATGAAAGAATTTTTGTGCTTACACCAAAAGGCGATGTTGTAGATTTGCCAATAGAATCATTCGTTTTAGATTTTGCTTTTGCAATTCATTCTGATATCGGACTTCATACAAGTAGTGCAAAAATAAATGAAAAAATAAGTTCTCTTGATACAAAACTTAAAAATAGCGATATTGTAGAAATAATAATAAAAGAATCAAGCAAGCCGTCCGTCAAATGGCTTGAAATGGTAAAAACAAATATGGCAAAAAGATGTATCAATAATTATCTTGAAAAAAATAAAAATAAAAACCAAATTCCAAGACAAAAGTAAAAAAATATTTGACAAATAATAAAAACATTGTGTTTGTGTTTGTTTTCTGTGCCCTCACGAGGAATCGAACCTCGATCAAACCCTTCGCAAGGGTTTATCCTATCCATTAAACGACGAGGGCATAATAAATAATTTTTAAACAAAATCAAAATAAAAAAATCTGACCTATTTTTTTATTTAAGTTAAATTATCTTATTTATGAAATCTTTTTCTGTGTTTTTCTGTGTTAATTTTCACGTTTTTCCGCGAAATATAATAAACTTGGAATATATTTTTTCACGTTTATTCACTTTGTATTTTCATTCACGTTTATCCATGGAATCTGGGAGATAAAAAAATATTTAAAATCCAAGTCTTTCCATTATTTTTTGAGATAAAGATTCATGCATTTCTACTTCTGGAAGATAATTAAGTAAAAATTCTCTAACATCTAAATGATGATGTTCTTCAAGAGGAATAATAATGAGTGGCATTATTATTTTTTTAGATTTTAATAAAATTTTCTGATTTTCTTCATCTGCACTTTCCACCCAAAATGATTCAAGTGTTGCAAAAGGATACATTTCTTTTTCTACAATAATACCTTTTTGATTTATACTTATTTCAATCATTTTAGGCGCAATTATAGAAAAAGATAAAAGAATTATAGTAGAAATAATTATCAATAAACCAAAAAATATATTATGTGTGATAAAAGAAATTATCACTAAAGCCAGCGACATAAGAATTACTGCCCAATACCAATCAACGGGTTTTTCTTTTCTTTTATATTCAAATGCTTTCCAAGAAATTTTTTTTTCCATATATTAAAAATTAAATCTTAATTTTTTTTCTGTCAATACGAATAATTTTATTTTAAATCTCAAATCTTGAATTTTAATTATACCAAATTTTTAAAAAAAATGATATAATATTTTTATGAACACAAAATTAATTGTAGCAAATTGGAAAATGAACCCCGCATCTGTAAAAGATGCAAAAAAAATAATAGAACAAATTAAAAAAAAATCTGAAACTTTTACAAATATCAGTTTGATAATTTGTCCTCCTTTTATTTTTTTAAATGAAGTTTTTAAAATAATTTCTTTATCTAAAAAAATTATTTTAGGGGCTCAAGATGTATTTGTTGGACAAGGTTCATCTCATACAGGAGAAATTGGAATAGAATTGCTTAAAAAAATTGGGGTTCAATATGTTTTAATTGGACATTCAGAAAGAAGAGATTTTCTTGATAGCGGTGAAATTATAAAAGAAAAAACTTGGGAATCTTTAAAAAAAGGTTTTAAAGTAATATTATGTATTGGAGAAAAAGAAAGAAATGAACATGGAGATTATTATAATGAAATTAAAAAACAAATTGAAGATACGCTTATTAAATTGCCTAAAAAATTAATTAAAAATTTAATAATTGCATATGAACCTGTTTGGGCAATAAGTAAATCAAAAAATAGTGAAGCGATAAAACCCGAACAACTTTATGAAATAACTATTTTTATAAAAAGATTATTAAGCGATATTTTAGGTATAAAAGAAACAAAAAAAATTAAATTACTTTATGGTGGTTCAGTAAATAAAAATAATTTTAAAGAAATAAGCAAAGTAAATAATATTGATGGATTTCTTATTGGTAGAGAAAGTTTAAATGTAAAAAATTTTTTAGAATTGATAACTGAATTATGAATTAAAAAATAAAAGATAAAAAGGTTTTCGGCTCCGCCGAAAACCTTTTTATCTTTTATTTTTTAATTGATAACTGAATTAAAATTCAAAAATAAATAAAGTGAAAAAGGGGAGTTTTTGTTTTAAAAATTTATTTTTAAACAAAAACGCCCCTTTTTTATTTTTCCCCTTTTTATTCCCTTTTTCATTTTATTTTATGCTATAATTATTATATGCTAAATTTTTCAAAAAAAATAATTCTTATTTTTTTAATATTGATAACTTTTTTTTCTATTACTAATATTATTTTTGCCCAGCAAATTATTCCTTCAATGTCATCAGTTGAATTAAATATTTTTCCAATTAGCCCAAGAGCTGGAGATAGTATTGTTTTAACATTATCAAGTAATTTATTAGATTTATATTCATCAAAAATAATTTGGTATATTGATGGCACGGCGAGAAAAGAAACCTCAAATAAAAGTATTACAATAAAAGCAAAAAGTGATGGACAAAAAACTTTAATTAGAGTTGTTGTTGAAACTTCAGACGGAATAGTAAAAGAAATATCAAAAGAAATTTCTCCAGCAGGAGTAGATTTGATAATAGAACCAATATCATACACTTTGCCTTTTTATGAAGGAAAACCATATTTAATAAGTCAAGGTATGGTTAAAATAATTGCTCTTCCAGATATAATAATTGATGGAAAAAAAATGTCTTCTGAAAATTTAAATTTTAAATGGTCAAAAGGAGAAAATATTTTAGGTGCAAATTCTGGAAAGGGACAAAATTCAATTATAGTAAATAGCACTATTCCGATAAGAGATATTACTATAGGTGTGGAAGTATCAGATGATTCAGGAAATATTTTAGCTCAAAATTCAAAATTGCTTATTTTAAATAATCCAAAAATATTGTTTTATGAAAATAGTCCTTTATACGGAATATTATATAATAAAGCTATTACAGGAAATTATTATTTAGGAACAAAAGAAGAATTAACAATAACAGCCAAACCTTTTTCTTTTAATTTTTTAAATGATATATCAGAAGGATCTGATTATAAATGGTTTGTTAATGAAAATTATATAATACAAAATGGAAAAGCAAATGAAATAATTTTAAAACAAAAAGCGACAAATTTAAAAGGGACCGCTTCCGTATCGGTAATTGTAAAAAATATCAATAAAATAAATCAATTTGCGAATGAAGGGTTTGGGGTGGAATTTGGGCAATAAAAGTTATAAAGTTTATAAAGTTGAAAGTTTGTAAAGTTATAAATCCAAAATTAAAAATTTTTTAATAAACTAAAAAGCTAATTTATAAAATGTTAAAACAAAATCAAAAAAAAAATATACAATAATTTTTGCTTTAATAATTCTTTTTTTTGCAGTGGCTGTTTTTGCCAAAGAATACACTTTTCTTGAGTCCGGTGCTTTTTTGGGCGTAAAAACAGATAATCCTAGCATTGGTGTTTTTTTAGGACAAGTTTTTAATTGGGGTATTGCTGTTGCCATCGTTTTAGCTCTTATAATGGTAATTTGGGGAGGAATAGAAAAAATGACTTCAGATTCATGGAAATCAACAGACGCCGCAAAAACTAAATTTGAAAATGCTGGTTGGGGTTTAGCTTTAGCTTTAGCTTCGTATCTCATTCTTTATACAGTTAATCCATGTCTTGTTAATTGGGGGAAAAAAGATGGATGTGATAATACTTTTTTAAATCCACCAGAAGAACTTTATAATGCTTTAGTATCAGCAACAACAAATACATCAATAACAACAGAAAGTTTGCCATTAGGAGGGGTTAAAAATTATTCAGAGAACCCAGAATTAATGCTTGGTGATGCAAAAACAAGAAAACAGCTTCAAGGTGCTGGTATTAGAATTAATAAACCAAATTGTCCTCCTATACCACCAGAAACTCGTTGCACTAGTTTAGATGGGTTGCCACAAAAAGCAGTTGTAGCACTTATTACCGCAAACAAAGGATGTGTTCGTTCTATTGCGCAAAGAAATTGTATTGTTGTTACAGGGGGAACAGAAGGAGGACATGCTACGCATAAACCCGGAAGAGATATAGTTGATATAGGATATGACGAAAATGCCCTTAAACAATTAAAATTTAATAACGAATTGAAGTTAACAGAATATGACTATAAAAAAAATGGTAATTTAAGTAATAATGTACCTGGTGTATTTGTTTGCGAAACGAATGCCACAAAAAATGAGAAAGCATATTTTGTTCCTTGTAATGCTAATGTAGAGAAGCATATTCATATTCAATTTTAAATAAACAATTTTTTTAACAACTTAAATTTTTAATAAATAAAAACTCAATTAATTAAATGTCTAAAAAAAATTTATTTTTAATAATACTCATTTCTATATTTTTAATAGGAATTTTAGTTTTTTTCTATTTTTTTAATAATATAAATAAAATTTCAATAGATTTATCAAAAAATGAATCAGATTTTTTTGGAAATACTTCTGCAAATAAAACTTTTGCTACTACAAGTACTCAAACAACAGAAAACGACCAAACATCAGATATAATAAAAAATCGCGCTAAACTTTTACAAATTTATAAAAATCCGACATCTGGCTCCATATTTTTAATAAATAAAGACAAACAAAATATATTAAGATTTGTAGATAGAGCGATTGGAAATGTATATGAATATGCGCCAGAAAATCAAAATGGTGAAGTTCAAAGAATTACAAATACAACGATTCCTAAAATTCAAGAAACTGTTTGGTCAAATTTTGGAGATAATTTAATTTTAAGATATTTAGATGAAAACACAGATAATATTATTAGTTTTTCTGCAAAAATAAAAAATATTTCTACTTCGTCGGCAGATTCGCTCCGTGAAATAACAGGGACTTTTTTATCTCCTAATTTAAAACAATTAATTATAAATCCAAAGGGAGATAAAATATTTGGACTTATTGATAAAAGTGATAAATCAGGAACTTATGGATTTACAACAAATTTAGACGGAAGCGGTAAAAAAATAATTTTTATTTCGCCAATATCTTATTGGAATATTTCTTGGCCAAAAGAAAATATAATTACTTTCACAACAAAACCAAATTATAAAGATATCGGATTATTATATTTTTTTAATACACAAACAAATTCTATGGACAGAATATTGGGGAATATAATTGGATTATCTACATTAACAAATAAAGATACAAGTTTGACGGCATATTCATATAGTATAAATAATTCTTTTTTACTTGATATATATGATGTGAAAAATAAAATAAGTATAAATTGGCAAATACCAACTTTAGCTGAAAAATGTATTTGGGGAAATAATACGAAAATTTTATATTGTGCTATTCCACAAACTATTATTGCAGATAAATATCCCGATGTTTGGTATCAAGGTCTAGTATCATTTAAAGATAATATATGGAAAATGAATATTGAATATGGAAGTATGGAAAAAATATCTCAAATCGATTCAGATATTGATATTGACGCCTTCAATTTAAAAATAAGTTTAGATGATAAATATTTAGCATTTTCTAATAAAAATGATTTGAGTTTATGGTTGCTTGAACTATGAGTTTAAATTTATAAACTTATAAAGTTGAAAGTTATAAAGTAGAAATAAAGATTTACGATTTAAAATTTAAGAAAAATTATTAAAACATGAAATCATAAAAACATTAAAACAAAAAAATAAAAAAATACTAAAATAAAAAAAGAGGAAATTAAAAGGGTTTTCGGCTTCGCCGAAAACCCTTTTAATTTTTTTTATTTTCTCTTAAAAATTTCTTATTTTTTATTACTCAGATTTTTTATTACTCAAATTTTTCTTATTTTTATTTTAAAAAAAATTGAGAAAAGTTAAAACAAAGATTTAAAATTTGATTAAAAATTTGTCACTCTCATATGAGAGTGACAGAATAAAAATAACAATAAATTATTAAAATTTGTCACTCTCATCCATGAGAGTGACTAGAATAAAAAAATGTAAACTGAGAAAAAAGTTTCCCCATTTTACTTTTTTCTATTTTCATATTTTTCGACTTGTCTACGCAACCGAACATTTAGGCGCAAAATTGAATTTTTTGTCTTTCAAAATAAAGTTCGAGCCGACATTTTCCGGTTTTTTGGCAGTTTTTGCCTCGCAAAGCAAGGCGACGATTTCAAGTTTTTCTATGAGTTAATAATAAATCATTTAGAAAATTTTGCAATTATAAAATTTTCTGATTTGGCGGTAAATTCTTTTATAAAATGTGGTTCGTTACTAAGGTTACCAAGGCCTGGCCTTGGTAAGAACGTGGTAAGAATACCTTGATAGACCTAAAAAAAA
>JBDRFT010000033.1:0-21494 GCA_043818495.1 bacterium
ATACAAAAAATAAAAATAAAAATGACAAATATGAAATAGTGAGAGAAGGGGGAAAAAAGAAAAAATAATAAAATCAATAAAATCAAATAAGGAGATTTATAAATCTATATACATTTTGGACGATCGTCCAAAATGTATATAAAAATACAAAAATTAAATACAAAAAATAAATACAAATACAAAAAATAAAAATAAAAATGACAAATATGAAATAGTGAAAAAAGGAGGAAAAAAGAAAAAGCAAAAAATAAAAAATTAAATAAAAAAAATGGTGGCTCGCAAAGCGAGCCACCATTTTTTTTACCTTTTACTTATTTTTTAAAAAATTTTGTTTTTGAATTTTACACTTTATAACTTTATAAACTTTTTACATTCCATATTCTATTATGTTCTTCCCACATATTCTCCCGTCTCCGTATTAACAATAATTATTTCATTTTCTGTAATAAATAATGGCGCGTTTATAATGGCCCCCGTTTCAAGAGTAATTTGTTTTGTTCCTCCACTTGATGTATCTCCTTTTACTGCTGGTGGCGCTTCTATTACTTTAAGATTTACTTTAATTGGAATTTTTACTCCAATAATTTTTTCGCTAAAAGTCATTATTTCAACAAGAGAATTTATTTTTATAAATTTTGCCAAATTGCCAATCATATTTTCTTCCAATTTAAATCTATTAGAAAGATTTTCTGGATTAGTAAAATAAAATTCATTTTTATTTTTATATAAAAATTTTACATTTTTATATTCTATCTCGGCTTCCGCCACTTTTTCTGATTGATGAAAAGATATTTCAAGGACTTTCCCTGAAATTAAATTTTTTAATTTCGTAGCATTAACAGGTTTTCTTTGTTGTTTTCTAAAAACATGAGAAGACAAAACTTCATATGGTTGTCCTTCATAAAAAATAATTTTTTTTTCTTTTATTTCGCTATAATCTAAAATAGACATGATTAAATATGAGATTTAAGATTTATGATTTAAAGTTTAGGAAAAAAACTATAATTCTTAAAGTATAAAAATAAAAATTGTTTAAAAAGCTAACAAGTTAATAAGCCAATATTTTATTTTGCGACAAATGGCAAAAGTGCCATAAATCTTGCTCTTTTTATTGCTTCTGAAAGTTGTCTTTGACTTTTTGATCGAACACTTGTTTTTTTCTTACCTTGTATTCTTGCATGAGGATTTAAAAATTTTTTTAAAAGCTCAATATCTTTATAGTCAACATATTTTATATTATTTTGTGAAAAAAAACATTGTCTCATTTTATTTATTTTATTATTTAATTTATTATTTGTAATTTGTTATTTGTAATTAAATTATTTTTTTTTCATAATTTATAATTCATAATTCATAATTGTTTTTAAAATGGTATATCTTCTGGATTAATTTCTTCCGTTGGATATTCTATTGTATCCATTTGTGTTTTTTCTTTAGGCGAAGTTTCAGTTTGATTTTTTTGGGAATTATATTCACTTTTTTCTCCTATTCCATTTGAGCTTGGACCAAATTGAAAATTATCCACGACTATTTCTGTTCTATATTTTTTAGTTCCATCATTTTTATCATCCCAACTTCTTGACTCTATTCTTCCTTCTATAAAAACGCCTCTTCCTTTTTTCAAATATTGAGCCATTATTTCTGCTTGTTTACCATATGATACTATATTATGAAAAGTTACACTTTCTTGTTTAACTCCATCTTTATCTTTCCATGTTCTATTTGTCGCAAGTCCAAATGAAACCACTTTAATACCAGAAGGAAGAGCCCTGATTTCTGGATCTCTTGTTAAATTACCAAAAAGAAATGCTTTGTTTAAATACATATTATTGTTTGTTTAATTATTGTTAATTGTTAAATATTTTACTATTTTATGATTTTATAATTTTAGTTTTTTAAAAAATTTTTAAACCGAATTTTGAAACTGAGTAATTTAGAATTTTGAAACATAATAATTAAGTTTATAAACAGAATTATTTATTTAAAATATTTAACCATTAAAATTTATTCAGTTTCAAAATTCAAAATTTAAAATTTTACTTAATAATATAAACATAAACTACAAACTTTTTCTATCGTTTGTTTTTCTACTATTCTGCCACCAATGCTTCTATTGATTTATCAATCTCTTCCACATTTGTTTTTTTCTCAGTTTTAATAATTTTATTTTCTTTAAATATTGTTTTTATTTTCGCTTCTTTGTCTGATAAAACAGCAATTTTAGGAGTATACATCGTATTTTCTCTGATTGTTTTTATAATAATATATCTTAAAACAGATTCATTATTTTTTATAGCCGAATCTATTTTTTGTATATCAGCATTTTCATTTAATTCAAACTTAATAAAACCAAAATAAGCTTTGTCAAAAATTTTATAAGTTCCTCCAAAAGCTTTTTTAATTGGATAAGCCAAAGTTCTAAGTTTAGGGTTTTCCTCTGAAATAATAATAGCTTTTTCTTTGTCTAAATATTTTTTAATTTTTTCTACTTCGGTCGGAATATTTTCTTCCGAAATTGAAGAAATGATATGATATCCAATTTCATATATTTTTTCCTCATTATTTTTTATGGTTTCTACTTTTTTTTTCATAAATAAAATATTATCATAATAAAAATTTTTTGCAAATTTAAAATAAAAAATAAAAAAATAAAAGTAAAAAAATAAAAATAGGTTTTTGCGAAACAAAAACCCAAAATAAAAACCCATTTTTAATTTAATCTGATACAATATAAAGTATGAAAAATTATTTAATTAGAGAAGAAATTCCAGAAAAAATTGCAAGAGAATTAGAAAAATATCCAGAAATTTTACGCAAACTTCTTTTTTATAGAGGAATTAAAACAGAAAAAGGAGCTGAATTTTTTTTAAATCCTGTTTTTGAAGAAAATTATAATCCATTTTTAATGAAAGATATGGATAAAGCCGTAGAAAGAATTTTAAAAGCAATTGATAAAAAAGAAAAAATTGTAATTTATAGCGATTATGATGCTGATGGAATATCTGGAGCCGTAATTCTTTATGATTTTTTTAAAAAAATTAAATATGATAATTTTGAGAATTATATTCCGCACAGGGTGCTTGAAGGTTTTGGTTTAAATGAGGAAGCTGTTGATAAATTTATTGAGTCAAAAATTGATTTAATTATTACTATTGATTGTGGAATTTCTGATATTAAGGAAGCGAAAAAAATTAAAAAACATAAAATTGATTTGATAATTATTGACCATCATTTACCAAAAATATCCTTGACAAATAAAGAAGAATTACCATATGCGGAAGCGATACTTGATATTAAACAAAAAAATTGTGAATATCCTGAAAAAAATCTTTGCGGAGCCGGAGTAGTTTTTAAATTTATTCAAGCATTGATTTTAAAAATTAATACTTTCAATTTTAAAAATTTTCAATTTGATAAATTAAATTTGGGTTGGGAAAAATGGCTTTTAGATATGGTGGCCATTGCTACTATTTCTGATATGGTTCCACTTATTGGAGAAAATAGATTATTCGCATATTATGGTCTTAAAGTTTTAAAAAAATCTCCAAGAATAGGACTTCAAAAACTTTTATCAATTATAAAAATAAATCAAAAAAATATTACGGAAGATGATATTAGTTTTATGATTTCCCCTCGCATAAATGCCGCTTCAAGAATGGAAAATCCAGAAGATGCTTTTAATTTATTTATTACAAAAGATGAAAATAAATCTTTGGAATATGCTCTTTATTTAAATCAATTAAATGATAAAAGAAAAGTTCTTGTCGCTTTAATAGTAAAAGAAATAAAAAAATATTGGAAAAAAATTGACCCTGATAAAAAAAGAAAAGTTCTTGTTGCGGGAAATCCTGATTGGAAACCCTCCCTTCTTGGACTTGTTGCAAGTTCGCTTATGAATGAACATTGTGGTCCAGTTTTTCTTTGGGGAAGGGAAAAGGGAAAGATTTTAAAAGGCTCTTGTCGTTCAGATGGATGTATAGATATTGTTAATATGATGCGAAAAACTTCAAATCTTTTTGAAGAATATGGAGGGCATTCTGAAGCGGGAGGTTTTTCTATTAGTCTTGAAAAAGTGGATTTGCTTGCTGATGGTCTTGAAATTGTTTATGAAAAATTTAATGTGGAACAAAATAAAAATAAAGAAATAATGATTGACGCTATAATAAAAATAGATGATATAAATAATGATTTAGAAAAACAAATAAGTCGACTTGCTCCTTTTGGAATAAATAATTTAAAACCGATTTTTTTATTTAAAGAAATTGAAATTTTTGAGATTCAAATTTTTGGAAAAAAAAATGAGCATTTAAAAATTAATTTTAAAAATAAAAAAGAACAAATAATTTCTGCTATTGGATTTTTTATAAAAGTAGAAGATTTTTCTATAAAAATAGCCAAAGGAGAAAAAATAAATTTGCTTGCGAATTTAGAAAAAAGTTTTTTTCTCGGAAGAGAAGAATTGAGATTGAGGATTGTAAACATATTTTAAAAAAGTAATAAGTAACTATTAGATAACGATACGTTATGAGAATATTCTTTAAATCTTTTAAAGATTGAGTTGGTGTTTTATAATTTAAAGATTTCAAACAAATAGCAAAATAAAAAAAATAAATTATTTTTTTTATTTTTTATATTTTTTTTCATAAATTATGAATCATGAATCTTAAATCTTTATTTCTAATTCATAATTCATAATTTTTTTCCTACAAGCTATAAGCTAAAAAATTAAGTGTTGCAAATTACTTGTTGAACTTAATAGCAAGCAAACTGCTTTGACAGGCTAATTATGCTATAATACAAACATGCTTACCAAACAAAAACTTCCGCCTACTATCCTTAACAAACTTCTGGAAAAATTTAATTTAGGCACTATTAAAAAAATTAAGTCCCTTGCTACGAGTGGCAATATTTCATATATCATAAATACCGATAAGAAAAATTTCAAACAAGACAAAAAGATAATTTTGAAAAGTAATTTTAGGCAAAAAAGGGATTTTATAGAAAGATTTGAAGAGGAAATTTTTTGCCCACGAGCCGACGGGTTTTTTTGTTTATCCCGCCAGTAGGCGGGACGGGTAATTTCGTCAGTTTAAGTTTCGTTTCTGCACTTATGAATCAAATTTGGTAAGATAATTTCAAAAGTTTGTAAGTGTTTTAATTCGGCAGCAAAAAAATTTAATAATTTTTTTTGCTTATAATTTCGCGGAAAAATGCGGAAATGAACGCAGAAAAATACAGAAAAAATAAGATAAATTAAAATAATTTATGTTATAATTTTTTTAATATTATTATTTCAAATTATGTTAAATTTAAAACAAAACAAAAATTCGTAAAAAATAAAATTACTTATTATATTTTCGTCACTCTCTTTAATGAGAGTGACGAAGTTTTTTAAAAATAAAAATTATCGTTTCTTATGAAAAAAATAAAAAAAACAAAACAAGGAGGTTTTCGGCTTCGCCGAAAACCTTTTTATTTTTTATTTTTTTTCTTTTACATTTTACTTATTAAAAATTACTTATTACTTTTCAATGAAAGTGAAAATTAATAATTTATTTTTAGTTCATAAACTAAATTTTTAAATTTATTTAACTAATTAAACAAAGTTTACGAAATTTTTTTTATGTTTTTTGTGTCTTTAATATTATCCGCGTTTATCCGCGTTGCATTTTCATCCGCGTTATCTGCGTCTTTAGTGTTTTTTGTATTTTTCTGCGTTAAGTCTACGTCAGTCTACGAAACTTTTCATAAAAAGTTTAATATGCCTGAAGTCTATTTATTTTTTCATGTTGTCTAATTTTTTCATGGGCTTTTGCTTCAATTTGTCTAATTCTTTCTCTTGTAACACCAAATTCAAGCCCCACTTCTTCAAGTGTATGAGTAATTCCATCATTTAATCCATGTCGCATTTCAAGAATTTTTTTCTCTTTTAAAGAAAGGTCATTCAATATTTCTTTTACTTGGTCCGAAAGAATTCTTCTTGAAGATTCTTGGTCTGGAGAAAGTATTTTTTCATCAGCAACAAAATCTCCGAAAGTTGTTTTTCCATTATCTTCGTCTCCAATAGGAGTTTCTAAAGAAATTGTGTCTTGGTCAATTTTTTCAATCAAATAAACTTTTTCTGGTTCAAGTCCCATCTCTAAAGCAATTTCTTCTAAAAGGGGTTCCCTTCCTAAATCTTGAGAAAGTCTTCTAAAAACTTGTTTGTATTTTGCAATTGTTTCTACCATATGAACTGGAACACGAATAGTTCTTGATTGATCTGCAAGTGCTCTTGTAATGGCCTGTCTTATCCACCAAGTCGCATATGTTGAAAATTTATAACCTTTGGTCCAATCAAATTTTTCTACAGCTTTAAATAAACCAAGATTTCCTTCTTGTATTAAATCCAAAAGTGTAAGGTCTGCACTTCTTCCTACATATTTTTTAGCAATAGAAACAACAAGTCTAAGATTTGATTTAACAAGAAGATTTTTTGCTTCTAAATCCCCTTCTTGAATTTTTTTCGCAGTCTCTTTTTCCATAGAAGCGTTAATAAGAGGATATTTTCCTATTTCTTTTAAATATATTTGTATGGAATCATATCCAACTTCAGATACACGTTTACCATATGTAGAATATTTTTTAATTTGTTCTTCATCAACTTCAAGCATCCCGCCTCCTTCAAGCACATCTATTCCCGCGACAATTAATTTATTATAAAGCTCGTCAAGAAAAATAATATCATCCTCTATTCTAGGAAATTCTTTCAAAATTTCATCATATGTAACAAAACCTCTCCCTTTTCCTTTTGTAATAAGTTTTTCAACTCTCGTCTCTATTTCTTTTTGTTTAGAAGAAATTTTTTTTTCTTTTATTTTTATTTTAGAAACAGATTTTATTTTACGATTTGTCTTTTTAACTTTTTTTATTTTTTTCAAAACAGATTTTTTATTTTTTCTTTTGCCCTTTTTAACAACTTTTTTTATTTTTTTATTTTTTATTACTTTCATAAATAATGATACTAAACACTAATAAATACTAATGTTACGAATAAACTCCGCACTAATTATTTTTTTCTTTTATTATTTTTTAACTTGCTTTGATTTTAGAATGGGCTTTTTAACAAGCTTTATTTTACTTTTAGAAACCTTCTTTTTAGGGGCTTTAACCAAAATACTTTTAGATTTATTTTTTATTTTTGACATTTTTTTTTAGCTTGTAGCTTTTAGTTATAAAGTTATAAAGTTCATAAAGTAGAAAGTTTATCAAGTTATAAAGTTATTGTTAAAGGTCAAATATTTTTTTTAAATATTTTTTTTCTTAAATCTTGCTCATAAATCTTTATTTCTAATTCTTAAAAAATACACATTTAAAATAAAAAAACTTTTGAGAGGAGATTAATTTTTTTAAAAAATAATTTAAACAAAAAATTAGTCCCTTATAAAAAAAGAAATTGCAATAACAATTTGTAATAATTTTAACTAATTTGATAAGGTCTCATCCTTTAATAACTTGCACAGATTGCACCAAATTTGCTACGAGGACTGACACTACGACTGAGTAAAATTTTGAAACATACTTTATGTATGTTGAAAGATTTTACGACGGAGCAGTGTTAGTCATCGGAGATAAATTTGGTGTAAGGTGCGTAAGTTATTAAAGGATGAGGCCTAAGGTAATTCTATTAATTTAATAATTTTATAAATGCTTCTTTTGTTAAATCTGCTTGTTTAATAATGCTTAATAAAAGACCACGTTTAATATCTTTATTATGAATTGGGACTGGAATAATCTTTTTTGTTATTCTATTAGCTAAAATTAAATGACTGCCAGTTTGTCTTATTTTTTCAAATCCGATTTTCTTTAAAACTTTTATAACTTTTTGAGGTTTAATTGTTAAACGCATAATTTAATTAAACTGCAACTAAAATTCTTGAGATAATAGTTTTTGATTCAATAGGAATTTCTTCTTTTAAATCTTGCATTGTTTTTAAATAACCCTTAATAACATCTTTTGCCATACCCTCGGCTTCTTCAAAAGTTTCTCCTTGAGTAGCACATCCAGGAAGAGCAGGAACATAAACAATATAACCACCTTCTTCTGCTGATTCAAAAATTGTCGTAAAATTATAAATTTTTTGTTTAATTTTTTTTGCCATATTTAAATTGATAATTATCGGAAATTCAGCTCCCAACAAATAACTATTTAATAAAGAGGTCCATGGCCAGATTTTTCACGGCAACTCGGTCTTTCCATATCTCGTCATCTCTTTTTCTGCTTTTCTCTAATAATCTTTCAAATTCTTTCTCATCTGGCCCAAGCTCTTTTAAAATAACTCCTTTTCGTTCATATTCTCGAAGTTTTTCAATTGCAGAAGCAACATCGCTTTCAGAAGATTCGTCATTTCTGGCAAAAAAAAGTTGTATAATAGCTCCACTTCTATAACTTTCTTTTTGTAAAATTTTTATCTCTTTTTCATCTAAAACAACCCCTTCTTCTTTTGCCTTTTCTCGAAGAACCGTAATCGCCCAACTTATATCTTCTTCAGGAGCTCTTTTCTTAACTATATCAAAGTAATATTCAGTTTCTTTTTGGTCTATTGTTTTTTCTCTTCCATATATTTTTATTAAAATTTAATTTATAATTTTTAACCTTTATAATTTTATATTATTCTTTTAAAAAATATTGTCAAGTAGAAAATTTTAATATTTTTTTTATTTTCTTAAATCTTAAATCTTGAATCTTCTTAAACTTTTCACTTTATAACTTTTTACTTTACAAACTTTATAACTTTTTACTTTTTCTGTTTCTCTATCCTAATTTCACTTAATTTCTCCATTATTTCTTTTAATCTTATTGATAAACAATTTATTGTTTCTTCAGTTTTTTCTTTTTCTGCCATTTTTAAATTTGCTAAAAGTTTTTCAAGCTCTTTTTTAAAATATTCTTCTCGCAGATTTAAAATTAAATATTTAATTTCTTTTTGTAATTTTTTCTCATCCATCTTTTCATAATATCCTTCTGCTTCAAAAGCCAATTCGTCTATTTTTGTTTTTGTTTCTTCTTTAAACTTTAAATATTTTTCTTCACCAAGAATATTTTCTATATTATCCCAAATAATTTTCGTATCTATTTTTTCGCCTGTCTGCGCCACAGTCGTGGCAGATAGACCTTCTTGTTTAATTATAATACTTGCTAAACTTCTTTCAATAGATCCTTTTTTCAAAACTTCATCGCTTATTTCTTTTTCTATTGCCTCGTTTCCTATTATGTGTTGTTCTTTAATTTGAAATTCTTCATCTAATTTAATTTTTTTAAGGTCGTCCCAAATAAAATTCTCTTTTATATTTATTAAATCTGATATTTTTTTAATATAATGACTTCTTTCTGTATTTCCATCTAATAAATAAATATAAGGTAAAATTTTTATTTTAATATTTTCCCAAAGTTTCTTTTTATTTAATATTTCTGTTTCTACTCTATTTAATAAAAAATCTATAAGAAAAATTGAATTTTTAATTAAATTTTTAAATCTATCTTTATTTTCAAGTATTAAATCTGCTGGGTCATATCCTTTTGGTATTTCAGCTATTTTAACATCCATTCCGCAAAAAAGCGCTAATGCCCAATTTTTTTCTATTGCTTTTGCACCCGCATCATCAGAATCAAAAGACATTATTATATTATTAGAAATTCTTTTTAATAAAGCTAAATGTTCATTTGATAAAGCTGTTCCCGAAGAAGCAACGGTATTTGTAAAACCAGCTTGATGAGCCATAAGTAAATCCATTTGTCCTTCAACTAAAATGGAAAAATTAAATTTTCTTATTGCTTGTTTAGCTTTGTCAAAACCATAAAGAACTTTTGATTTATCAAAAAGTTCTGTCTGAGGTGAATTTAAATATTTTGCGGATTGACCATCGCCTGCCTGCCGCGTCCGGCCGGCTTCCCATTCTCTTTTTAACCATTTTCGGCCAAATCCTGTTTTTAAATCGCTTTCTCTCTTAACCGCTTCTTCACGACTAGAAAATTCCTCGTAATGAATTACTTTCTTTACTCCGAATTTTTCTGTATGTTCTGCGCCATTACCACTACGATGTTCTTCTAATCTTTTTGCTAAATCTTCTGTTTGGCCAATGTAAATATCATTATTTCCACACAAAATCGCATAAACGAAATAAATTCCTGGCCGTGGCGCAGGCAGGTCATGAAGTATTCTCCCAGAAAATGCTATTACCCTTCCCGCGCTATCAAAAATAGGAAACATTATTCTTCCACGAAATCTATCATATGTATTTTTTCCTTCAGTGCCCGAACGACTGCTGTCGTTTGCTAGGGTAGTTTTTGATATTCCTGCTTTCTCAATTTCTTCATCTGTAAAATTTTTTGATTTTAAATAATCAGAAATTGTTCTCCATTCATTTTTAACATAACCAATTTTCCAATTTTTAATTGTTTCATCATTTAGTCCCCTTTTTTTTAAATAATCAAAAGGAATTTTTTCCGATTCAAGATTTTTTTGAAGAAATAATGTCGCTGTTTCTAATAATTGATATAATCTTTCTTTTTTATCTATTGTTTTTGAAGCAAATTTTTCCAAAGTAATACCTGCTTTATCAGCCAATATTTTTAAAGCACCTAAAAAATCTATCCCCTCAAATTCTTGAACAAAAGTAAAAACATCTCCTTTTTTTTGACAACCAAAACAATAATAACTTCCTCTTTCTGGAGATACAAAAAAAGATGGCGTTTTTTCATTATGAAAAGGACACTTTGCTTTTAAGTTATTACCCGCTTTTTCTAATTTAATATAAGAGCCAATAACATCTTCTATGTTTAATCTTTCTTTTATTTGTTCTACGGAAGACATATGACAAAATATTTAAAATTTATGATTTAAAATATGGCGAGATTTAAGACTTAAAAATAATATTTTATCTAATTATTTTTTATATCTCTATCAAAATAAGTTTAGCATATAAATTTTAATAAGTAAATGAAATGCATAACATGACTTTTTCTAAACAAAGTCTTGTAAAGGGAATTCTCTAAAAATTTTTCGGCAGACGGCGAGCGGGCAAAAAATGGAGGGGTGTTTTAGGGGAGGAAATTTTTTGCCCGCGAGCCGATTCGTTTTTAGTTTACTTCCTACCCGCCGCCTGCGGTGGCGGGTAGGCACTGGTTTTTTTCAGGAATTTTTGATAAAGTAGGTTCGAGCGGAATTGTATAAATACACCAAAACTTTTCTTGGTGGGTGATATAGGAATTGAACCTATGGCCTCAATCACGTCAAGATTGCGCTCTACCAACTGAGCTAATCACCCATTTTAAAAAATATTACTTGAGTCGTACTTAATTTAATTTTATTTTAAAAAATTAATCTATTTTTTTAATTTTTTTTATTAAATCATCTCTAAGTTTTTTTATAGAATCATCATCTAAAATTGTAACATTTAAAATATTTGAATTGAACTTTGATAATTTTTTTATTATAAAATATTATTTTATAAAATCTTTTATAAAACGATAATCAATATATTTAATTAATTTATTGTCATTATTATTTAATGATAAATTAACAATATTTACTAAACATTCTTTTTTTGTCTTAATTATAAAATTTTTAATAATTCTTTCATCAATTTTTTTTCGCAATTCTTTAAATTTAACTTCTATTGAATAAATTTTATTTTCCTCTTCTAAAACAAAATCTATTTCATTACCATTAGCTGTTCGATAAAAAAATATTTTATTAGAAATATTCTTTTTTAATTCCATATAAACAAAATTCTCAAATAAAGCACCTGCATCATTGCGATTATCCATAGCGATAAAATTTCCCAAAATTGTATTGCGAATGCCATTATCAAAAAAATAAATTTTTTGCATTTTAGTAATTTGTGACCTTACATTACCTAAAAAAGGTGAAACTTTATATAAAACAAAAGTGTATTCCAAAAGTTCTAAATATTTTTCCAATGTTCGACGGTCTATATTTAAAGTATTTGACAATTCATTTACATTTAAAAGCCCGCTAATCTGAGAAGAAATTATTTTTATAAAATTATTAAAATAAACGACATTTTCTATTTTGCCTATTGATCTAATATCTTTATTAATATATGCGCTAACATATTCTCCAAGTAATTTTATTTTTTTTTCTTTATCATTTTGCAAAACAACCGCCGGCATTCCGCCGTAAAGCAAATATTCTTCCAATATATCATCAAATTCTTTTTTAATATTTTCTGGTAAATCTATTTTAGAAAAATAATCAATATGACTAAAATTTTTAAAAACCAAAAATTCTTCAAAATCAAGCGGATTTATTTCAAATGTTACTTTTCTTCCAACTAATGAATCTTGAAAATTAGCTTTTAATTCTAATGAAGAAGAACCTGTAATAATTAATTTAATTTTTTCAGCATATTTATCATAAAGCAGTTTTAAAAAATTAGACGGATTATCAAGATATTGAATTTCATCTATTAAAAAATAATTTTTTTTATTTTTATCCAAAACATATTTAAAAATATTTTCAGGATTTTCATTTAAAGTATTGAAAATATTAATGTCTTCCAAAGATAAATAAAAAATATTTTTTTCAGAAACATTTTTCTTTTTTATTTTTTCTATTATTAATTGAAGCAATGAAGTTTTGCCTACTTGTCGAGCGCCAGTAAGAATAATAATTTCTTTTTCATCTATCCATTTTTCTATAATTTTAATGATTTTTCTTGACTTTATCATATTTTTTACATTTATTGTTAATAATAATATACAAATATTAGCATAATCTATAAAAAAATCAACTTTTTTCTATTATTAGAGATACGACCTCCAAATATTTCTTATTAAAAAACTATTTTAATTTTTAATTTTTTTTATTAAATCATCTCTAAGTTTTTTTATAGAATCATCATCTAAAATTGTAACATTTAAAATATTTGAATTGAACTTTGATAATTTTTTTATTATTTGTTCGATTTTTTTATTTGTATTCAAATTGTCCGCGTTTATCTGTATCTTTAATCCGTGCTTATCCATGTCCCCGATTAAATCTGTTTTTGTAAGAATTATTATTTCTTTTTTATTTGTAAGTTCTTCACTATATTTTTTAAGTTCATTTCTTATAATTTTATAAGCTTTAACTAAATCTTCATTTTCAAGAGAAAGGCAATGAAGCAAAATTTTTGTTCTTTTAATATGCCTTAAAAATTTATGCCCGAGACCCTTGCCTTCTGATGCACCTTCTATAAGTCCCGGAATATCAGCTAAAATATATCCGTGCATATCTCCAAGTGCTGGCTCAAGTGTAGTAAATTGATAAGAACCTATTTTTGATTTTGAATTTGTAAGCGCGTTTATTAAACTTGATTTACCTGCATTTGGAAGACCAATAAATCCCGCATCTGCAACAAGTTCAACTTCAATATAAAAATCTGCTTCTTCCGGTGCTTTTCCATCTGTTTGTTGTTTAGGAGATCTATTGATAGCGCTTTTAAAATATTCGTTTCCTAATCCACCTTTTCCGCCATTTAATATTTTTATTTTTTCTCCATCTTTAATAAGATTAAATTTTTCTCTAGTTTCAAAATTTGTAACAACAGAACCGATAGGAACATCTATTATTAAATCTGCGCCATTTTTTCCATGCATACTTTTTTTCATTCCAGCCTCGCCCGCTTCAGCAGTAAATTCTTTTATATTTTTATATCTTAAAAGAATACCAATATCGCGAATAGCATGTAAATATACATCGCCACCTTTTCCACCATTTCCTCCCGCTGGACCAGCTTTATCTATAAATTTTTCATGTCTCCAACGAACAACTCCATTTCCTCCCTTTCCCGCAGAAATATGTATTTTTAATTCATCTATAAATGTCATAATAAGTTGAAAATTATAAAGTTTGTAAAGTTAAAATAATTAAAGTTTTTTAATTAATTAATTTTAGTTTAGCATATTTTTTATTATTAATCTAAATTTTTACAACACAATTTTTTGCAACTTTTTTAATAATTTTTGTCAAATGTCAAATATCAAACTCAAATGTTCTTTTGTTTTCTTGCTTTCTTACTTTTTTAATTTACACTTTTAATATGCATCATATTTATACTGTCAAAGCTATAATTATAAAAAATATTTGTTTTGGAGAAGCAAATAAATATTATTTTTTACTTACTCAAGATTTAGGTTTTATAAAAGCCAGTGCACAAGGTGTTTGTTTAGATAAATCAAAATTAAAAGGACATTTGCAAGATTTTTGTTTTGTTAAAATTTCTTTAATAAAGGGCAAAAATATTTGGCGTATTATCGGTGTTGAAACAATAGAATATGCAAATTTTTTAAAAAATATAAATAAACTTATTACAATTAAAAATATTTTTTCCTTGCTTTTAAGATTGCTTCACGGAGAAGAAAAAAATGAATCACTTTTTTATAGTATAGAATCTTTTTATTTTTTTTTAATAAAAAATGAATTATCTTTACAAAATATAAAAAATTTAGAAACAATCACGGTTCTTAGAATTTTATATCATCTTGGTTATTTTAAAAAATCTTTTAGCTTATCTAATTTTGTAAAAAATTATGAATTATCAATGGATATTTTATTTTTATTTGATAATAAAAAAAGAGAAGCTATTTTAGACATAAACAATGCTTTGAGAGAAACACATTTGTAGTTTTGTGAAAATTTATTTAATTTTGATAAAAATTGAATTGAGATTCTGAATTGTGAAAAAAAGTTAAAACTTTATAACTTTTTATAATCTATGTTATAATTTATATATGATAGATTTTGATGAAGAAAAACAAAATAAACATTTAGAAGAAATGCGAAAAAAAGAAGAGGAGGATGTTTCAAAAATTTTAGCCCACAGATATGGATATGATTATTTAGATTTAAGTACTATTCCAATAAACAGTGACGCTCTTAGAATATTAAATGAGGAAGAAGCCAGAGCATCTAATGTGGCGATTTTTGATATGGTAAATAAAAAAATACGAATTGCTATAATTTCTCCTAATGATGAAAAAACTATTGCTATAATAAATAGATTATCTACTCAGGGTTATTTTCCTATTATACATATGGCGTCAAAAAAAAGTTTAGAAAAAGCTTGGGGTAGATATAAAGATTTGTCTTATTCATCTGAAAGCACGGCGGGAACTTTTGATATTACAGGTGATCAAGTTATTATTATGATGGAAAAAATTAAATCTATAAATGATATTGAAAAACTTATTCAAGATCTTTTAGGAATAAAACAAACTTATAGAATTTCAAAAATTATGGAAATAATGCTTGCGGGGGCTCTTTCTCTTGGAGCATCTGATATTCATCTTGAACCTGAAGAAACAGATATTAGAATGAGATTTAGAATTGATGGAGTTCTCCTTGATACTTTTAGATTTGATAAAAATACTTACGCTTTAATTCTTTCTAGATTAAAACTTCTCTCAGGATTAAAATTAAATGTAAAAGACGAAGCGCAAGACGGACGATTTAGTATTAAAATTAAAGATAATAATATAGAAATTAGAACATCTCTTCTTCCCGGCGCATATGATGAATCTATTGTTATGAGACTTTTAAATCCAAAATCAATTGCCGTTTCTTTAGAACAATTAGGTATAGAAAAAAGAACTTTAGATATTCTTTTAGAACAAATCAATAAACCAAATGGTATGCTTCTCATTACAGGACCAACAGGAAGTGGAAAAACAACTACACTTTACGCATTTATGAAAAAAATTTATTCTCCAGATGTAAAAATTCTTACGATTGAAGACCCGATTGAATATCATTTAGATGGAATTGTTCAAACACAAGTTGAAGAAGGAAAAGGTTATACTTTTCTTGCAGGGCTTCGTGCAGCAATGAGACAAGACCCAGATATAATAATGGTGGGAGAAATTAGAGATGCGGAAACTGCTGGAACTGCTATTCAAGCCGCGCTTACAGGACATTTAGTTTTTTCTACATTGCATACTAATTCTGCGGCGGGAGCTTTTCCAAGACTTACAGATTTAAAAGTAAATCCAAAAACAATTCCGTCTGCTGTAAATATCGCAATGGCGCAAAGACTTTTGAGAAAACTTTGCGAATATTGCAAACAAGAAAAAGAACCTGATGAAAGAGAAAGAAAAATAATTGATAAAACTTTGGCAAGCATTCACGATAAAACATATTTAGAAAATATACAAACATCAAAAATATTTGAAGCAAAAAATTGCGATAAATGTAATAATACAGGTTATAAAGGCAGAATAGCCATAGTTGAAGCCATACTTTCCACAAAAGAAATTGAACAATTTATTATAAATAATTCTAGTGACAGAGAAATTAAAAAAGCAGCAGAATCACAAAATATTCTTGATATGAAACAAGACGGCATATTAAAAATTTTAAAAGGAATAAGTTCTATTGATGAATTAGAAAGAGTAATAGACCTCACTTCAGAATAATTTTTTTTTAAATTTTAAATTTTTAAAAATAAAAAAAAATAATTGGTAAAAAATTATTAGTATTATTTATATTTCATAATATAGGTAAATTACTTATTATTTATGAATATAAAAACTAATTAAATTCCCATAATTTTTGTTATTATAAAAATTAAACTAATTCCTAATATAGTAGAAATTGTTGTCCAAATTTTTGGATGCTTATGATGACTTTCTGGTAATAAATCACTTGCTCCAAGATAAAAAAATAAACCACAAAATATAGAAATTAATATTGGAAAAATATTTGCGGGAATTAAAATAAAAGTGGATAATAATATTCCTAATACAGGGGTAAGAGCATCTATTAAAAGCCATTTTTTAGCTTCTTTTGTATTTCCGCCAGACCTAATAATCATATTTACCGTATTTATTCCATCAGAAAAAGCGTGAACAAAAATTGCGATAGCCAAAGTTATGCCTATTATTGTAGAAATTTGAAATGAAAATCCAATAATAAGTCCATCTATTAAACTATGTAAAGATATACTTCCCGCTCCAAGCGCCCCTCTATGATTATGATTTTCACATTCTTCATTATGATGTGAATAATTAGTTAATATTCTATCTAAAATCATATAAAATAAAAAACCTAAAACTATAAATAAAATAATTGTTTCAATTTGATAAAAATCTTTTCCAGTTTCAAAAGCTTCTAATAATAAATCAAAAAAAGCCACTCCTATTACAGAGCCCGCAGAAAAACCTAAAATTAAATGTAATTTATCTTTAAATTTTAAAGCAAAAATTCCACCAAAAATTACAGATAAAAAAATTGCTAAAGCTGAAATAATTAAAAAAGTCATTTTTAATTTTTAATAAATAATTTTATAAAAAAAGTAGTGCCCTTATCAACTTCGGATTTTTCCCAAACTTGACCATTATGAGCGTCAATAATTTTTTTAACAAGATAAAGTCCAAGACCATTGCTATCAACATTTATCAATCTAGAATTTTTTCCATGACCATATTTAGTAAATAATTTTTTTTCATCTTCTTTGCTAATACCAATACCTGTATCTTCAACTGAAAAAAGAATTGTGTCTTTATCAGTTTTAGATAAAGTAATTTTTATTGAACCTTTTTTTGTATAGCAAATAGCATTATCAATTAAAATTGAAATAGCGTTTGATAAATAAGTTTTATCTCCCATTATTGAAAAATTTTTATCAGCAGATATGTTTACTTCATAATCAAGATCTTTTTTTATCGCTTTTGTTTTTAATTGCGAACTTATTTCTGATACAATAATATAAAAATCAAAATACTCCATCATATAAGGATTTCCATTATCAATATTAGAAGTTAAAAGAAAACTCTGGACACTTTCTACTCCTTCGTTTTGTTTATCAAATAAATCTTTCATTATTTTTTTTAATGATTCAGAAATAGGACCATAATCACCATCTAATATTAAAGATAATGCCATTTTAGTATTAGTAAATACTCCTCTAATTTGATGCGTAATAAATCTTAAAGTATCTGTTTGAGCCTCATTTGTAATTTCAAGTTCTTCGGCAATTTTTTTAATTTTTTCTTTTTGAATAATTTCCTTCTTCACACTACGAACTAAAATAAATCCTAAAATACTGGAAATTATCAAAGTCACCCCAACCAAAACTTGATTAGTCAAAGTTGTTATAAAAGAAAATTCTGACCCAATGACAATAACAAGTATCCAAACTAAAGCCTGCGCCATTATCATTTTTATATCAAAAGCTTTAAATTTTACAATTATATAAACCAAAAAAGCTAAAAGCAAAGGCATACCAAATAATCCATAAATTTCATAATTATAAGCATATAAATAAGTAAGATCAGAACTAAGATGATTTGCGAATAATGTTGCCGAAAAGAAAAAAAGAAGAAAAATAATTACACCAAGTCCAGAAAATAAAATTTCTTTCTTTTTTATTTCATCTTTAATTTTTCTATATTGAATTATTACAAAAAGAATAATACTTAAAATAAAAAATCCTTCCACATAATAGGGATAAATTATAATATGATTATTTTCTATGGCTTCACAATTATTAAAATTAAATGCTAATAAATTTGAACCAAAAAATGTCCAAATAAAAGTCGGCAATAAAATAATTATGCCAATAATTTTTTGCCATAATGGTAAATCTTTTTCTTTAATGAAAGAATAAATAAAATAATAAGAAAAAAAGAAAAAAAGAATAGCAAAAAGATCAGAGAGACCCCAAGTGAACATAGTAATTTGAGGAGTAAAAAAAACAAACCATGAACCTAAATCTAATAAACACCAAATAGCAAAAAATATACAAACAATAAAAAAAATTATATTTGGAAGTGCTTTTTTTTTTAATAAAATAAATAATCCAAAAAATATAGCCATTAAAGCTGTTGGAATATGGGAATACATAATCAAACCAACAGATGTTTGATTTATAAAATAATCATAACAATAATGTAAAGATATTAATTTTTCCATTTTATTGATTAGCACAAATTTCACCTTCCTCTAATGTTTCATTTGAACAATAAATAAGACTACAAGCAGTTTTATCTTTGCATAAAAAATCTATGCAATTATGTTCCCCTAAACAAGCAGGCGCAATTTTAGCAGAAATTATAACTTTTTTATATGGAGTAAGTTTACAATCAGAATCAGATTCAGGTTTGCAATCAGAAATAAAACAATTTTCTTCATTTAAATTACAAGAAGTATTAACTATCAAATTAAAATTTTTATCCAAAATATATTGTTTATATTTATAAACAATTATCAATAAAATAAAAATTAAAAATAATAATAAAAAATATTTTGCGCTTTTATTCATTAATATAATTATAACAGATAAATAAAAAAATTAAATGAGGTTTAATAAAGTTTAATTTTTTTTATTAAATTTTTTATCTAAATACTCTTTCATCTCTGGTGGATAAGCTTGCCAAATTTTATTCTCTTCTTCTTTTGTTGGTTCAAGCTCAACAATAAGCGGCCTTAATCCTGTTTCTTCTAAAATTTCAAGAAAAGCAGGTAAAACTACATTTTTTGTAAAACATAATTCAGTATTTTTTAACATAAAATTTTCAAAAAGAATTCCATGTTTAATAAAAAATAATAATAATAATTTATAATATTCTTTTGCAAAATTACCATTTTCTTGAAACCAAGCTGAAAAATCAAAAACATTATTTTTAAAATGAGGAAAATTATTCAAAAAAAATTCATGGTGAAAATCAATAAGAAATTGATTCCAAAAAGTTTTAATAGATGAAATTGATTTGCCGTTACTTGTATGAAAATCAATAATACTTTTAAATTCAAAAATCGGCTCATTTTTTTTATTTTTTCCTTTATAAATAGAAATTTTTCCCAAAGCAAATTTACTTTCATTTTTATCAACAAATTTATCTTCTGTATATTCAAGAAAAAGAGGTTCAAGTTGTTCTTTCCAAGTTAAAACTTTTTCTATAAATAATTCTGTTTCATAATTTGGGGTAATAACATTTCTAATTAAAACACCTTTTGTTTTACCTTCCATTATATTCGGTATATCAATTAATGATTTAATACATTTATTTAATCTTTCGTCTGATTGTCGCGCTTCAATTTCTTTCAAAGCTTCGTCAATTGGAGTATAAATAAAATCATTAAATTTTTTTTGATTAGAAGTAATATCTTCTATAAAGATAGATTTTTTTTTATTTTTATCAATTAAATCTTTCATAAAATATGATATTTTAAAAATAAACTTTTTTAATTATTTTTTATTTAATAAATCCTATTTAAAAAAATATAGACCATATATTTTTAAAAGCGGGAATAATAATAATCCAATTAAATATTGTCCAGCCAAAACAAGCAATGCTCGTACTCAATAAAAAGAAAATATAATCTTTTAATTTAAGTTTGATATATGCGCTACCATATTTTCTATGAACAAAAAGCGCCATGGCTATAACAGGATCCCAAAATAATGAAAAAACAAAAAAAGCTATAACTTTTACTTTAATACAAATAGACAAAAACCGTAGAAAAAAAGTTATCGGCGCTAATAAAATTTTTTTACGCCAATTTTTAATTTTCCATTCCATCAACATTTTTTCTGATTTTTTAATGATATCATCAGTAACTGTAATACCGAGCCAGTCTATACCCATTTTCTGATATAATTTAAATACAAAAAAATTAAAAATAAGCGCAAAAATAAAAAGGACAATAATTCCTTTATATCCAAAACTTCCTTGTATAATTGGCCATAAACCAAAATCAAGTAAACCATTAACCGATTCAAAAGCAGCCAAACCCCCAGCAACTTGAAAAAATCTTTTTACTGATTTCGTAAAATAAAAAACCGTCCATGCAATAATAAATATCCAAAATAATATCTTTAAAATTTCAATAATATCCATATTTATATTATATCATAAAATACAAAATATAAAAAATTTTATAAAAACTTTTTAGCTTTTTAGAAAAAAAATTAAATCACAAATCAAAAAATCGGAGATTGAACCTCCGCAAATTACCTCCGCAAATTAAATCTTTACAAATTAATTTATTATTTTTTTATAACTTAATTTGGTTTGCTTCCTTACAGGAACTGTACACCTTTCACATTTTTGATTACAAAAACGTTCAAGGTCTTGCGGAAGCAAAAACTTTTGCTTTCTCACCTTACAGGAACTGTACACCTTTCACATTTTTGATTACAACCCATCTTTCACCTCAAAAAAGCATTTTCTCCTTTAAAAATAACAAAAAGTCTTTTTTTGGGTCTCAAAAGTTGTAGCGAGTGTTGATAACTCTGCTTGACTTTATTTTTTTATCAACTACACTTAATATTAAGTTAAGTTGTTAATAAATATATAATAATATGTTCATCAAAACCAGCATTCGCAAAATAAAAGGAAAAGAATATAAAACTCGTTATCTCACCGAAGGTTATCGAGACAAAAAAACAGGCGTCGTTAAACATCGACATATTTTAAGTTTATCTAAACTACCAGAAAAACAAATTCTTGC
>JBDRFT010000034.1:0-4261 GCA_043818495.1 bacterium
TTTATTTTTTTTATTTTTTTTATTTTTTAAAATTTTTTTTAAAAATAAAAAAAATAAAAAAAGTTATCAACATATTAAAAACTATTGTTTAATTTTTTATTTATTATAAAATTATAATAATAGTAGGTTAAAAGTTTTTAAAAAAAACTTGCGTCGATAAACTACTCTTTAAAAACAAAAATAAAAAAATCCAGATAACTTATAAACTCTCCTTAATCTGGACACAAAAAAAATGGCAGCTAAAAAAAAGGTAGTAAAAGCAAAAGCAAAAGGAAAAAAGAAATAATAAAAATTTCTAAAAAGCAAAAAGGTTTTCGGTAGCGAAAACCTTTTTGCTTTTAATTTTTTTATTTTGAATTTTATACTCTTAACTTTTAGCTTTTTTTTCACAATTCAGTTTCATAATTCATTTTTAACTTTTTACCCTGTTAAATTTTGAATTCTATTTAACAGGGTGAACTTTATAACTTTAAACTTTTAATTATTTACCTAACCTGCCACCCCTTATTCTCATTTAATTTTTGATTAATTTTTATCATAATCGCATTTATTTCGTCATCGGTTAAAGTTCTATTATATGATTGAAAAATTAAACGATAAGCATAAGAAGTTTTGATAATTCCATCTAAATTTTTTGTAAATACATCAAAAAGTTTGCTTTTAATCATAAGCTCGCCAGCTTCTTTTAAAATTATAGAAAAAACATTTTCTGCTTTTGTTCCTTCGGGAGTAAAGACGGCAATATCACGAATTATAAAAGGAAAAACAGAAATTTTTTTATATTTTTTATTTTTATCACCTATTTCTGAAAAATCATATTCTGTAATTTCAGGTAATTTTTCAAGTATTTTTTCAAAATTAAATTCTGCAACATTTTCATCTTTTGAAAAATTTTCAATTTTATTTAATTCAATATTTAATTTTTCAGAAAGAATTTTTATTGTTTCATTTATTATTTCACTCTCTTTTAGTTTTTTCAAACTTATTGGATTTTTAATACCAAAAGCAAAACTACTTTCTTCTCCTGCCTGCGCCGCGTTTACCTTTAAACCCGTCGCGGCAGGCAGGCCTGCCTGCGCCGCTAAACCCGTCGCGGCAGGCAGGCCACTATTTTTAAATATATGTCCAAACTCAAATATTTTTATTTTTTCAACATCTATGAGTTCTAAATATTTTGTATTAAATTCTAAACTATTTTTTATTCCATCAGTAAGATTTGTTCTTAAAAATTTTTTTTCAGGAGACACTGGATTTGCAATTTCAATTTCTCCTTTATCCGCAAAAGAATAATTTATTACTTCAGAAAAACCTTCTTCATAAAGTATTCTTCTTATTTTTTCTTTATAAGCAAAACTTTTATTTATTTTTACCTTTTCTGTATTTTTAGAAATTAAAACATCATTTATTTTTTCATAGCCATATACTCTTCCGATTTCTTCAGCTAAATCTTCTTTTATTCTTAAATCTAATCTTTCAGTTGGCACATCAATAACAAATTTATCACCAATTTTTTTCCAAACAAAAACAAATCTATTAAAAATATCTTCAATATCTGAATCTTTTATTTCAATACCAATTATTAAACTAGCTTCTTTTGCAGAAATTCCAAGCTCAACTTTTTCAGCCTTGTTTGAATAATTGTCTATTATTTCTCCAATTTTTGTTTCAGATGTTCCAGCAATTTCAATAATAAGTTTAGTGAGAATATCCATCGCTTCACCGCAAAGTTCTTGATTTAAATCATTTTCATATCTCTTTGAAGCATCAGTTTGTATTTTAATTTTTTGAGCAGTTTTTCTTATTAAAACTGGGTCAAAATTTGCTGATTCAAGAATAATATTTTTTGTATTCATATCAAGTTCAGCAAAATTTCCTCCTTTTATTCCTGCAATAGCTAGCGGATTTATACCATCTGTAATAAGCAAAACATTTTCATCTAAATCCACTTCTTTTTTATCAAGTGTAATAATTTTTTGTCCCACAATAGCATTTTTTACAAAAATTTGTTTTTGCATTTGCATTTGTATTTTGTCTGTGTTAATTTGCGTTAAGTCTGCATTAGTCTGTGGCATATTTTTGATTTTATCCATATCAAAAATATGCATTGGTTGACCAATTTCAAGCATAATAAAATTTGTAGCATCAACAATATTATTGATTGATTTTTGACCTAATGTTTCCAATTTTTCTTTAAGCCAAATTGGTGATGGACCAACATTTATATTTTCAATTATTCGTCCAATATATCTTCTGCAAAGTTTTCCATCTTCAATTTTTACTTCTAATTTTTTTTCACTTAGGGTTGGATATCCGATATCCAACTTGATAAAATTTCTTGAATATAAATTTGGTTTGATATTAGCTAAAACTCCTATCTCTCGCGCAATACCTCTATGACAAAGACAACTATGGTTATTATTTGGAAGAGTTTTTACATCAATTACTGTATCATTTCCAACTTTTTCTATTCCCTCGACTTCCATTGAATGCATAGTTAAAAGCTCAGAAATTTTTTCTGGTTTGGGTAATTTATTATCAAAATATTCATTTAACCATTCATAAGAAATTTTCATATCGTTTTTTAATATTTACAATTATTTCATTTACTTTACCTTCCATATTTATCAATCCAGAATTTTTCATTCCAAGCTTTTTATACCATTTTGCTATTTTTTTATAAGCCAACAATTCATGATTTTCACATTTTTTACTAACAGCTATTTTTAGTAATTTATAAAATAATTTTGTTCCAATTTTTCTTCTTTGAAATTTTGGATCAACAAATAATTCACTTTCCCCGAGACGATTACCGTCATGCCACGGCTTTACAAAACTTAACCCCCCCCGACAATCTTTTTATCTAAAATAGCAATGACTCCAATAAAAGTTTTTTGGCTAAAATAAAAATTTAAAAGTTTTTTTGCATTTTTAATACTCCACTTTTCACCAAATTCTAAACGATCATATGCCCTAACATATATTTTAGAAAGTTTTAAAATATCTTCTTTTTTTGTTTTTTTTATAACCAACATAATTTTTATCAGGGAATTAATAAACGACTTTGATTTTTAATATTTATTTTTTTGTATTTTTTCTTGCTATTCCACATTTCCTGTTAAAATTGATTAATAAACCTTAAATCTCCAGAATTAAATAATCGTCCATCATCAATTCCGTATTTAAGCATAGCAAATCTGCTAATACCAAGTGCAAATGCAAAACCGCTCCATTCATCTGGATTAATACCGACTTGGTTAAGCACTTTTGGATGTACAAACCCTGCGCCACCAAGTTCTATCCAGCCAGCGCCTTTACAAATCGGACAACCTGCTTCACCCTCATTACATTTAAAACATGAGACATCAAACTCAACTCCCGGTTCAACAAATGGAAAATAACTTGGACGAAAGCGTATTTCAACATCTTTTTCAAAAAATTTATCAAAAAAAATATTTAGAACAGATTTTAAATTTGCTATGGAAATATTTTTATCAACACATAATACTTCAGTCTGATGAAATTGCACTTCATGCGTTGCATCGGTCGCTTCATGTCTATACACAACTCCGCCCGGACATATTATCCGAAAAGGTGGCTTGTGCTTTTCCATATAACGAATTTGTATCGCTGATGTTTGAGTTCGCATAAGTTTTGGTTCTTGCTCATTCTCACTTTTTAACCAAAATGTATCTTGCATATCTCTTGCAGGATGATCTTTTGGAACATTTAAAGCATCAAAATTATAATATTCTGTTTCAATTTCGGGACCATCAATAAAAGCAAAACCCATTTCAAAAAAAATTTTATTTATATCACTGATTACGCGAGTAATTGGATGAATATGTATCTGTTTTTCATTATTTATCATTTTTATTTATATTTTTATATTTATGTTTAATTTTTTATTATACAAAAAAATTTTAAAAAATGATAGCGGTAAATTAGCTTGTAGTTTGTAGTTTGTAGGAAAAACGTCTTTGTTTTGCTTTGCTCGGTTGATGTTGCTTCACTTAATTGACTTTGAATTACGAAACACACTAAATTATGCTCAATCTAGCTGAAAATTCTTGTTTTTTAGAAAAAAAACAAGAATTTTCAGCCAGATTGAGCAACAAAACTGAGGAAAATTCCTTTTTGAAATGCAATTTATTACAATATAAATTGTATGGAAAAACAAAAAAAGAAAAGGGGAAATTTCTCGCACCTCAATCAACAAAAGCGGGATAGAATAGAAGCCCTTCGCAATGAAGGTCATAATCAA
>JBDRFT010000035.1:0-5804 GCA_043818495.1 bacterium
TTAATTATTATTAATAATATATTAAAAGCAAATTAAATGCAAGCAAAGTTATCAACAGTTCGCCACAACATTTGAGCCCAAAAAAGAGATTTCGGCTTATTTTAAAAGAAAAAAGTGCTTTTTTAGGGTGAAAGATGGGCTAATTAAAAAATAAATGTTTGTTTTTGTTCCACATATAATTTAATCACTAAAAATTAAATATTTCTAGCTTTGAGTTCCTGATTTTCTGAGTTAGCTTTTTGGGCATAATAAATAGCAATAAATTTTGATCCTTTTGCTAATGCACTATAAATACGAGTTGCGATTTTTGGGTCAAAAGGAGAACTAGATTTTATAGAATTATGAAGATCATATAAAGCAATTTCTAATTTATCAATTTCTTCAGTTTCCATAAATACTTTCACAAACTTACCGAGAAGAAATATTTTTTTCATTTTCAGCTTTTATTACTCCTTGTTTAAAAAGATCAATAGCTTTTTTTATATTTTTTGAAGTATTGAGAATAATAGTACCTGCAACTTCATAATCACTAGACGACCAATCATTTTTATTTTCTCGTTCAGCAAGTTCAACAGCTTTTTTAGAAATAACTTTCACTTCATCAAGAAGTTTTTGCCACTCAACTTTTTTAAACTCATCAATTTCATTCATTACGGCTTTTGCTGTACCAATAATATCAATACAGGTGCTCGCAAGTCCCAATTGTCCATCCTTTATTTTTCCTTTATTAACAAGACGATCTCTCTCCGAAAGAGAATATTTTAAAAGTTCCTTTTTTTGTTTAATTGTTGTGCCTTTCCAAGCTAATTCATATGGATCCATAATTTAATTATATCATTTAATAAATTAATAAACTTTCTCTTATTGTGGATAAGTACTTTTCATTTTCTTTCATACGTATAAATTAAATAAAAAATTATAAAATAAAAAAATAAATCAAAAATATAATAATAAAAATAAAACATTTGGGAAAGGGTTTCGGCGAAGCCGAAACCCTTTCCCAAATGTTTTATTTTTTTATTTTCTAAAAACAATTTTGTTTTAAATAAAAAAATTTTTGTTCTATTTTTACAACCAAAGAGGGTTTTATGTGTCAACAATATTCGTAAAATATTTAAAAATGGAAAATTTAGACTTATAATCAATTTAAAATTGCTCCAATTAGTGTTTTCGGATTTTTGCCGTCCCAACTAATTTCACCACACAGAACTTTTTCAGTGATAAGTGGTTGCCATTTGTGCTCAGCTTCATTAATGCGTATAGCTAAAGTTTTGGCTGTGTCATTTGGAAGAATTTTCACGGTTTGTGAAAAGAAAAGTGGACCACGGTCATATTCGTCCGTGACAAAATGCATTGAAATAGCAGAGTTTTTTATTTCACCTGCACGGTATGCATTTATCACTGCTTCGTGAACATGATGGCCATACATTTCTGGTCCACCAAATCTTGGTAAAGGTCCTGGGTGAATGTTAATGGTTTTTTTTGGATCTAAACCGCTAACCAATTTTAACCAACCTGATAAACAAATCAAATTTGCTTTTTTGGTTAGTTTTTTATAATTTTCAGCAGTATTGGAATCTGATCCTGATATTTCGTTATTGGTTATTTTGCGAGCAGGAAAGTAAATAAATTTAATACCAAGCTGATTGGCTCTTTGTCTAACCCCACCATTTTCATGATTTGAAATTACAGTAGAAATTTCACCAGACAAAATTCCTTTTCGCGAGGTTTTAACCAAATTTTCAAAACCGCTTCCACCACCATTTTTTGTGCCAGAAGCAAAAATAATAATTTTTTTCTTTTGTGAATTTTTCATATAGATAAATTATATTAAAAATAGAAGGTGGCTTTTTTTATTTTTTTAACACAAAGTCACTAACAATTTTAAATTTTTTTTAGCAAAATTATTTTATTAAATTCAAGAAATTATAAAAAATCTCATCACCACAACTTTTTTTAACAAATATTTCAGGATGAAATTGTACTGCATAGATTGGTTTAGTTTTATGTTTAAAAGCCTCTATTCCATCTTTAGAGCATGCAAGTATCAACATCTTATTTGTTGGCTCTCTAACAACACATCTGTGATTTTCAAACACTTGGAAATTTGAGATATTTAAAAATATTTTGTCTGGCTTTATGATTTGAATATTAAGAATACCATGCTCTTTGTTTGGCATGAGTTTGAGTTTTGCACCAAACGCATGAGCGATAATCTCAAAACCAAAACATATTCCAAAAATTGGCTTCTTGGAATTTTTTACAAGGTCAATTTCTTTTTTAAGTTGCTTACCGTTTCTACTTACTAGAAAATTATGTCCACCAGAAAGAATAACAGCGTCAAAATCTTCAGAATTAACAGTTTCAATCTCGGAATATTTGACTACTTTAAAAGTATGATCAGAAAGAAGATTTTTAAGTTGAGGAAGATAACCTGTGCCATTGTTTATAACTAAAATTTTCATAGATTTTTTTTGTGTTTTGTGTGTGGGACAACTCGCAAAGCGAGTTGTCCATTTTTCTTATAATAAAAAAAATAAATAATTTAAACAAATAAGCAATATAAAAAGATTAACATATTTTTAAATAATAAAAGTATAAATTATTCATATCATTCCCAATTAACCCGTTTTTATTTTTTTATTAATTTGATTTGTTTTTAATTATTTTCTTTCTTTTTTTGGTGTTTTGTTTTGTTTATAAAAATTTTTTCCGTATTTTTCTGCATTATTTTCTGCGTCAAATTCTGCGTTTTTCTGTGAAATATTCCAATAAATATTTAAAGATTAAGCGTATCTATATCTTTTTCAAATTGTAAAGCTCTTTTTAAAACTGATGCGCCATAGCCATATTTCATAAAACTTAAAAGTTTACTACCACTTAAATTTAAACCTCCATAATATTTTGAAGCTGAACAAGACCAGATATCATTCTTTTTTGTAAATGCTGTTTTACATCTATCTTGATTATCTTTGAGTAATACAGCCGTAGCGGTAAAGGCAGCTAAATTTTCAAAAGGTGATGGATATGGGACTCCTATAATATTTGAAACTCTTTTTGCTATGCCATCCCAAGTAATTGGCATAAATTGTGCTGGACCCATAGCTCCTCCATAATTTCCATCACGACATATAGCACAAGATATTGGTGTAGTATTTGGATTTAAATTAAGATTACTCATTATTTGTAAATAAGAAGGTTTTTGCGCATCAGACATAACTGTTTTGCCAATAATACAAGATGAAGCTTGATTATAAGTACATTTACCAATATTTTTTCCAATTTTACTATCTACGGCAGATTCCTGAAAAAGCACAGAAAGAATTAAAGCAGAGTTTATTCCAATAGTACTTTCATAAGGTTGAATAATTTTAAGTGCATTACCAAAAGATATTTCTTCTCCACTAGCAGTTCTATAAAGTCTATTTCTTATTTCTTTTTTTAATTTTTCTTTTTCAGCTATAAGTTTTTTATATTCTGCTTCTTTATTTTTTGATAATGACAAAACATTTTGTTTTTCTTTTTTATATATTTCTGTATTTTTTTTAGACACTTCTTGTTCATATTTTAATTTTGATTCTGTATTTTTTTTAGTTTCCAAATTTTTTTTTTCTGTTTCAGAAGTCTTTTTTATTCCATTAAGTTCTTGTATAAGTATTTGAAGTTTTGCATTTATAGAAGCGTAATTATCAATATCTAAAAAAAAGTCGGAAAGATTTTCGCTTGATAAAAACATATTAATTGCTGATATATCATCCATAGCATATGTATCTTTTAACATTTTACTTACAGACATTTTTATATCAGACATTCTATCTGAAAGTTGACCTATATATTTTGTTTTATCAGTAATATTATCTCCCAAACTTTTTATTTTTGCGTTTTTAGATTTTATTTCCAAAGCTATTTTTGCTATATTATAATTTAAATCGGCAATACCTTTTTCTAGTTCGGAAGAAGATTTTTTTGTAGTATTAAATTTATTATTTAAATCAATCAAATCCAAATCACATTGAATAGAAATTGCTTGTAATTCAAAATTACTTTTTCCTTCTAAATTTAAATCACAAATAACAGCCCCCACTATTATAGGAAATGAAAAATATATTATATAAGTAAAAATTAAAAAGATATTTTTAAAATAATTCACTATTCTATTTTACTATATAATTTTAAATTATAAAACTTTTTTTAAGCAATTTTTTAATTTAATTTTTTAAGCAATTTTAATAAAAAAATGTTATAATAAAATAATATGGAAAATAAAATAGCAAAAAAAGAAAAAACGGAAACAGAAACAGAAAAATGGTTTAAAAATAATATAGAAGAAAAGTTTAAAATTACAGCAAGAGTAAAACAAATAATTTTAGTTATCGCTCAAGAGGAAGCAAAGAGATTAAAATATGATTATCTTGAACCAGAGCATATTTTTCTTGCACTTATTGAAGAAGGAGAAAAAAATTTGGCTGTACAAGCTTTATTGAAGATGAAAATTGTTCTTAAAACTATAAAATCTGAAATAGAAAAAAGGTTATTTAAAAATATTTTGACCAAAACAAGTGATGTTCCTTTTAGTTCTAATTCAAAAAAAGTTATAGATTTTGCTATTGAAGAGGCAAAAAGTATGGGACTTAATTATATTGGCACCGAGCATTTACTTCTTGGATTGATAAAAGAAAAAGAAAGTCTCACAGCAAAAGTTCTTTTGGAATTTGGAGTTACTTTTGAAAAAACAAAAATTGAGATTAATCGTCTTTATAAAAAAGAATAAGAAAAATAAAAAAAATAAAAAATAAAATGGGGTTTCGGCGAAGCCGAAACCCCATTTTATTTTTTTTTATTTATTTTTTCTTTTCTTCTTTTGAAGCAATTTCTTTTTCAGTTTCTACATTTTCTCCTTCGTCTTTTTTAGCTTCTTTGCCTTTTTTTGTCACTTCAATTGTTGAAATATCCATAGCTGTTTCTATTATTTCTTCTTTAGGTTCATAGACAGAAGCAATTACTTCTTCTGGTTTTATTTTTAAACTTACTCCTTTGGGAAGTTTTATATCTTTTGCCATAATAATATCATCAAATGTTATTAAACTTGAAATATCAATTTCAAGTTTATGAGGCAAATCCGCAGGAACAGCTTCAATTTCAATTTCATGCATAACTTTTACTAAAATACCTTTGAGATCTTTAATGGCAGGAGCGATTCCAGTAAATTCAAGAGGGATTGAAACTTCAATTTTTTTCCCTTTTTCAATAGCGTAAAAATCTACATGTCTTGGTTTATCTGTGATTGGATCTAAATCTACATCATGTATTAAAACATCAATATCAATATTTTCTCCTTCAAGATGTAAAACGGTTGATTCTCCAACTTCTTTAAAAATTTTTTCAAAAATTGCATATGAAAGTTGAATAGGGGTTGAAGTTTCTTTTTTTCCATAAAAAACAGCTGGTATTTCTCCTTCTTTTCTAATTTTATTTAAACTTTCTTTTATATCTCTTTTTTTTACTTTTAATATAATCATTTGTTTAAAAGTATCACAAAATAAATTTAAATGCAATTTTTTTTTAAACTTTTTTTTAAGTCTTTTTTATATATTTCTGATATACGATTTTTAATATTTTTTTTAAAGTTCACCATGGTGAACTTTAAAAAAATAAAAGATAAAAAAAATAAAAGTAAAAAGAGTTTTCGGCTTCGCCGAAAAGCCTTTTTATTTTTGCTTTTATTTTTTTATTTTTCTAATTTTTAACTTTTAATAAAAATTTTTTTTGATATAATAAATAAATAATCTTAATTTATGAAAATA
>JBDRFT010000036.1:0-23834 GCA_043818495.1 bacterium
GAGCTGTTACGCTATCTTTAAAGGATGGCTGCCTCTAAGCCAACCTCCTTACTGTCTGAGAAAAATTACCACCTTAAGTGTACTTAACATAGATTTTGGGACCTTAAATTTAGATGCGGGCTGTTTCCCTTTTGACCATGGAGCTTAGCCCCCACAGTCTAACTGCCTAATAATTTATTTCTGGTATTCGGAGTTTGATAGGTCTTGCGATATTTCTACCTATCAAGACCTTCCAGTGCTCTACCCCCAGAAGGTAAATTAGACGCTAGCCCTAAAGCTATTTCGGAGAGAACCAGCTATTACCAGGCTCGATTAGCTTTTCACTTCGTATCTCAAGTCATCCGATAGTATTGCAACGGCTAAACGGTTCGGACCTCCCCTTCACTTTCATGAAGGTTCATCCTGCTCAAGATAAGCTCGCTCTGGTTTCGGGTCTGATGTGTAAAACGTTGTCGCTCCTCGCTATGCTCGAGCGACCGCAGACAGATGCAGACTTGACGCGGACAGTCGCAGAAAAAATACAAAATACAATTTTTGTATTCTGAATTTTTCTGCAACTTCTGCGTTTATTCTGCGTATTCTGCGGTCATTCCAAACACAAAGAGGAACGACATTTCGCACTATTAATACTCGGTTTCCCTATGGCTTCACCCGATAAAGGGCTTAACCTGCTTCACACATCAACTCGTTGGCTCATTCTTCAATAGGCACGCCGTGACTGTCGCTCCTCGCTATGCTCGAGCGACCGCAGACTTACGCAGACTTAACGCAGAAAGTCGCAGAAAAATACAAAAATAATTTTTATATTCTGAATTTTTCTACAACTTCTACGTTTATTCTGTATATTCTGCGGTCGTTCCAAACACAAAGAGGAACAACAGCTCCGACTCCTTGTAGGCATATGGTTTCAGGTCTATTTCACTGCCCTCACCGGGCTGCTTTTCACCTTTCCCTCACGGTACTAGTTCACTATCGATCTCTAATAATATTTAGCCTTACCAGTTAGTTCTGGTAGATTCCCTCAAGCTTTTCGTGTCCTGAGGTACTCAAGAATAATAACAAAAAAGATATTTTATTTTCGCATACAGGACTATTACCCCCTAGGGTTCTGCTTCCCAGCAGATTCTGCTAACAAAATATTTTGTAACTTTTTTCATTTATAAATAAATGACATTATCATCTTACAACCCCGATCACAAATTTTATATACAAATATTCTTATATACAAAATTTGTGATCGGTTTGGGCTGTTTCCTTTTCGCTCGCCGCTACTAAGGAAATGTTATCGCCTACGCGACATTTTTTTCTATTCCTCCAGGTACTGAAATGTTTTACTTCCCTGGGTATGCATCTTATATCAAGTACAAGATATCCAATAAAATTGGATGGGTTTCCCCATTCGGAAATCTCCGGATCAAAGGTTGCTGAGCACCTCCCCGAAGCTTATCGCAGCTTTACTACGTCCTTCATCGCTTATTAGAGTCAAGGCATCCACCATACGCCCTTAAATTTCCTATTAGGAAATTTAAAAACCACAATCTGTCAACACAAAAGTATTGACCACAGACTTACGCAGACTAAATGCAGACTACGCAGAAAAATACAAATACAAAAATTGTTTATGAATTTATTCTGCGACTTTCTGTGTTATTTCTGCGTGTTTTGTGATCAGTGCTTTGTGTCGGTTGTTTTAATCTGTTATATAAAATTAATTTTATATAACAAAATGTCGTTTGTACTTCGCTATATTCAATTTTACTAAAATTAAAAATAAAAACTAAAATTTTTTATTTAAGTTTTTGTTTCGCAAAAATTTAAACTTTTTAATTTTTTAATAATTTATAATTTTAATTTATCAAACATAATGAAGTACAAACGACTAATCTGTCTGTCTACAATTAAAAGACCCTATTCATTCTTATTGAAGAATTGGTAAATTGCGACAGAATGAAGATATAAATTTTAAATTTTTTTATAAAAAATAAAAAAAATAAATCTTAATCTTATTTTTCAAATTTCAATCTTTCTACAAAAAAACCGCCTTTAAGCGGACTATAGAGACAACAATAAAAACTGCTGATTCTATTTTTTTCTCCGCTTTAAAAATTGATTTTTATTCAACATATTTGTGTAAGAAAAAGTATATAGGAAAGCAAATTAAAGTCAAGCAAAATAATTTAAAAAAAGTTTATAATTTGTGTATAACAAATAATACAAATCAAAAGGGTTTTTGCTTCGCAAAAACCCTTTTAATTATTCTTATTATTATTTAAATTTGTTAAATGTTATTGTCAAATATTTTTTATAACTTTACCCCCACACCAATTATTTTTTATTTAAAAAATAATTGGTGTGGGGGTTTACAAACTCTCTAACTTTTTAGTGCGTTTGTTTGACGAAATCCGAACTTTTTTTGTCTGCCCGCCAAAGCCCAAAGGGCAACAAAAAAAAACAGAACTGACCGTCGCACTTCTCGCACCAAGATCGTCAACTGCTTTTTTAGTGAGCTTTATATTATTCTCTAAAACAATATTAGTGTGGCCTTTTTCATCATCAAAAAATCTCTAGCCAAATTCTTGGAGTATGTTATTTATTTTGATTCGAGCTTTGGCTTCTTTTTGCATATAGTTTTATTTTTCGCTTTCTAACCAAGCTTTTAATAAAAATATTGTCTCGGTTCGCAACTTTGCTCGAGCCCAGTCTTTCTGCGATTCAGTTAGCATCTCTCCAAGACCATCAAGAATATGGCGATTATCCATTTTTTCCAAAAGCTCTGCACATTTAACCAAAATATCTTTGAACGGCATCTGGGCACGATTCTCAACTAACTTTCTGTTTATCGGCCAATTATTCTTGGTAAAAAAGTATACGTCATAAACATCACGACTCGTTTTGCCGATCCGCTCGTACATCGCCATTAATTTGTTGGCAAACATATCCTCTTTGACCATTACCTGCATTGAGATGCCAAGCAATGTTTTCAATTCATATTTAGAACCGAAATCCCGACGGTTAACTTCAATCTTAATATTTTGAGATTTCAAATCATATGAAATAACTGTAACGAGATTGAATCGTTTAATTCTTGAATCAATAATTTTGCCATAATTCATAGCTATTTTTTGGATTTTTTCGAATACTTCTTGTTTTTTGTTTTCGTCTAAAAGGTCAAGATCAATATCAACTGAATTACGGGTTATATTATAAAACATTAAAGTAGCTGTGCCACCCTTAAATCCCAAATAGGGAGATAATGAGGTATCAGAAAAAATATCTTTTAAGATTTGCAATAAGATATTTTTATGTTTTGGATAGTCTAATGTCATATGGTTTTATCTAATTTATTATCTTTGTAATGTTTAAAATATTCTTGTACTTTTTTATCCATTCTTTTATTGCGGTATATCGGCAAAATTTCAAAAACTTTGTCCCAATCTAAAATATCCAAGTAATCGAAGTGATAATCCTTGCTGATATATATTCGGTCCAAAAACGCTCGCTCTTTTGTCGCAGTAGAAATATCGTTTGTATGTTCAATCCCGATTGTATTGCTCAAAACATAATCTTTCATTCTGATAAAAGATATTTTTTGTCCACTGACTTCAATTTCTCTGGTAACATAAGACGCAACAAAAATATTCCCGTAATATTGGAAATTTATTCCGGTCCGAGTTAATACCGTTTCAAAACTGATATATGAGGGCGTGTAGATTCGAGTAGCCAATTCAAAACGATCATAGTTTTTATCTTTGGCATAAATGCCACGATGGACTCTGATCAATTTTCCTCTTTTTACATAATTGCTCAATCTCACACGAACATTGATTTTTCCTTCTTCACCCCATAACAAAACAATGTCTTTGGTAGAAAAGATAGTTTTGGGAGATCTTAACAAAATCTCAATATATTGACCTTTTGTTGGTTTATTGTCCATATATTTACTGCAAGTAATCTTAAAGCTTACTTGCAGTCCAATTATATACTATAATAGAAATAAATACAAAAAAATAATTTAAAAAAAGTTTATAATTTGTGTATAAAAAAAGTAATATAAATTAAAAGGGTTTTTGCTTCGCAAAAACCCTTTTAATTATTCTTATTATTATAATTTAAGTTTGTTAAATGTTATTGTCAAATGTTTTTTATAACTTTACAAACTTTCTAACTTTTTTTGGTGCTCAATTCTAAACTTTGCACGAACCCATTTTGAGCGAAACTGACCCTCCCCGCCGCCACTCGCTATCGCTCGCCACACTACAGAAAAGTTTTGTTCGCATTTTCTGATTTGCGCACACCGGATTTCTTCTAAAAGGAAAACAAAACTTTTCTGTGGTGTCTTGCTTTGAGAAGCAAGGCGGCGGGGCCCTGCGGACTTCGCTCGGACGGCTCGGCATTCCTCCCCCCAAACCCTGCCGAGTCGTCCTCGCTTCGGCAAAAGGTTTTTTCGGCGGGCTTACTAAAATCTTATCACCTTTACTGGCTTAATGTTATCTAAATCTAAAAGCACCTTCGCGTTTCTTGGGCTACCATCTGAATTTCTAAAACCTTCTTGAAACGAACCGAGGCTTTGAACCGCTTTGTCGTCCAATAGAATCAGTCTAATCTCTTTTAATCTAAATGCCGTTTTCCTTAAACGCGAAGGTGCTTTGCGCAAAATTCGCTCTTTTTCATAATCTGATAATCCGCCCTTGAGATCTTGGTGCCAGATTTGAAAACTTCTATCTTGGTCATTAAATACAGCATCTCCGATTGCTAAAATAAGCCCCGCCCCACCAAACTGCTTGATTGCCGCCACAATAGCCAATCTATCATTTACAATAACGCTTTTGTTTTCTTGTCCGTTAGCATTTTTGTCGGGGTGTGCTTTGAAATCCCATGGAATTTCTGAAAATCCATCAAATTCCACTTTTCCATATTTAGGACCAGGTATTTTTAGCAAAGGGGTCAATTTTGTATCACAAAGAAACTGAAAATAAAATCCAATCCATTCCATTTGTTTCCAGTGTGCATAGCCCGCATCGCGCATTTCCAAAATCGCTTTGCGTCCATCCCATACAACTGGCATTTTTTCCAATAAGTCCTCTAATTCTGTTATTAGTTTTTTTGAAATCATAATGATTATATTACTGAATTATTATGTACTAACTCAAGCGAGTGTGCGTAACTCGGGAATAAACGCTCGGTGATCTCCCGAATTAAGGACGGGTCGTGCTTTACATTCTCATTGTCTTTACCCGCATTTCGCTTAAATACACGATTTGTTTTTTCTGATAATTCAATTCTAGATAGTAAATTATTACTAATCGGCATTTCATTTATAACCGGCAATGACATTAAGGTTTTTTCTGATATTGTCATTCCGCCGTCATTAACTCGCCACCACCAATACATATAACTGCTGTTTAACAACAAATATGCGATGTTCATTTCTTTTTCGCTGTAAAAATATAAGGTCTTAAATGACGAACGTTCGACTTCGCACTTGAGAGCAGAGATAAAATATCTCGGAGTAGATGGAATAATTAACCGATACAATGTTTGGTGGCGCGACACCAAATGAGCCAGCATTTTCTGTTGTTTTTTTGCAAAATCATAAAGAGGCAACAAATCCTTTTGCAATTTTGGAAAAATATCTTCTCTTGGCTTGATTTCGGTCAAAAAACTATCTACAGAGTCAAGAAGTTTTTGTCTCTCTTTAACTCGCCACCTAAGCAACGGCGTTATCCTAAAAATTTGCTTGTTGCCGTCTTGTTTTGCAACAATAATGCCCGCCCGTGTACTATTTGCTGTATTTGTATTTTTCGAGCCAAATTTTATCCCCCGAAATATGTTGTCGGGAACATTATCAAAGCAATACACATCCAGGGCGGTAAAATTATTCAATAATAGTTTTCGTAACGAATTAAATTTTTGTCCATTTGTAAATGTTTGTGGTGTGATAGAAACAAAACCCGTAGAAATTTTTATAACTCTTTCCAAAAAATAAGCATATAAATCTCGCGCCGAGCTGGTTTCAAATCGAACATCCGGCTCAACCATTACATATGGAGGATTAAGAATTGCGTAATCATGTTTGGGTAAGTTATCAGAAATCAAAAAGTCAGCAACCACAAAACGAGATTTTATATTTTCAAATAAGCGTAAATCTTTTTCCTGAAAATTAACCGCTAAAATAAATCGCGCAATAAATAAAGCTAATTTATCTCGGTCAATGAGGTATATGTTATTCTTCAAAAAGCTTTCTGGGTTTTCTTGATATTTAATAAGCCAAAAAGACAAATTGCCAATGCCGGAACAAGGGTCAATCCATATTTTATTTTTTGGAAAAGTAAGTGTTTTCTTTGCCATGACTTGTGCAACATCATCTGGCGTAAAATATTGCCCCTCTTTCTTTCGCTTGTCGCGATCCATATAAGCAAGTGAATACTCATAGAGTACAGAAATTTCACCAACCGAAAGACCGTCAAGAAAATCAAAGTTTTGGACTTCAATATTTTTGAACTCACTTTCACTCAAAATATATTTCAAATCAGCCCTATCAAGGTTATTTAAGTGTGTAGCCAAAATTGAATACCACGCTTTTTCTAATCCAAAGCGAACAAGAACAAGATTGAAATCTTGTATTGGCAAACTATTTATTATTGACCTGCTTTTGCTCATAGCTTTATTTTATTAAATCCTCAATCGAAACGCCCAACGCTTTGGCGATTTTTGCCATAATTTGAACGCCTAGCTTATTCACTGTGCCACTTTCGACCTTCATAAGCGTTGTATATTTTATATCCGCTTTCTTAGCTAAATCATCTTGGTTTAAGCCAAGTTTAGTTCGCACCTTCTTTATATTTTCACTTATTGTTTTTCCACTTGTTTTTCCACTTGTCATATAAATAAAGTTTTGGTAGTATTATAGTAGATAAAGTTATTACTCTTATTATTATACTACCAAATAAAATGAAAATACTTAATCAAACAAAATTCCTGAGAGTTTGATTGTGGTGCCCTCGGCCGGAATCGAACCGACATTTATACCTTAGGACGGAATTGTTCTATCCATTGAACTACGAAGGCAAATAAAACAAAAAGTTTAACAAAATAATGAATTTAAATATAAGTTTTAAATTATCAATTTCTAATTTATAAAAATTAATTTTTAAAAAAATAAAATACGGTTCATAAAAAACCGCAATAATTTTTTAAAAAATAGTTTAATTTATTTTAAGTAGTTTTTTTAATTCTTCTTCATTAAAACCATTAACTATTATATCGTCTATAAGTATTACTGGTACTCCCATTTGCCCGCTTTTTTCTATCATTTCTTTTCTTTTTTCTAAATTAGATTGCACATTAAATATTTCATAAGGAATATGATATTCGTCAAAAAAATCTTTGGCAAGTTTGCAATAATGACAAGTTGGTGTTGAATACATTACTACTTTTTTCATTTCATTTAATTTAATAATTTATTATAACAAATTATTGACTTAATAATATCAAAAGTAATAAATTATACAAGCAAATAATTTGCCAATTAAATTTTTAAATTTGATTGGCAATAAAACATAAATAAAAAAAGAAAACGAAAAAAAATAAAAAATAAAAGGGTTTTCGGCTTCGCCGAAAACCCTTTTATTTTTTATTTTTTTTATATTTATTAAACTCAAACCAAATATTTTTTTAAATTTGTTATTAAAAGTAAAATCTGATAAAATTCTATTACTATTAAATTATTATGTCTAAAAAATTAAATAAAAAACTGAATGAAATAAATCAAAAAATGGAAAATATAATTTCTCTTTGCAAAAGAAGGAGTTTTATTTTTCAAGGTTCAGAAATTTATGGTGGCTTGGGAGGAGTTTATGATTATGGTCATTATGGAACTTTATTAAAAAATAATATTAGAGACTCTTGGCAAAAAAGTATGATTCAAGAAAGAAATGATGTTTTTCTTTTAGATAGTGCGATTTTTATGCATCCGACAACTTGGGTCGCTTCAGGTCATGTAGGAAATTTTGATGACCCACTAATTGAATGTAAAAAATGTCATAATAGAATGCGAGCGGATAATCTTCTTGAAAATTTTGGAATTATTGCTGATAAAATGCCTATTGATTTTATAAATAATGAACTTGAAAAATTAAAAAAAGAGAAAAAAGTTATATGTTCAAATTGTGGACTTTCAGATATTACATCGGCAAAAAAATTTTCTTTAATGGTAAAATCTAATTTTGGTTCGCCAACAGAAGAATTAAAAGAAGAAAATATTGTATATTTGAGACCAGAAACTTGTGGTGGAATTTATTTACAATATAAAAATACAATAGATTCTTTGCATCCAAAATTACCTTTCGGTATTGCTCAAATTGGAAAAGCTTTTAGAAATGAAATTTCAGCGAAGAGTTTTATTTTTAGAACAAGAGAGTTTGAACAAATGGAAATGCAATATTTTATTCATAAAAAAGACACGGAAGAAAAATTTAATTTATGGAAAGAGATAAGAATGAAATGGTATCTTAAAAATGGAATTCCACAGGAAAAACTTAATTGGTATAAGCATGAAAAATTAGCGCATTATGCTTCGGACGCATATGATATAAAATATAATTTTTCTTGTTTTGATAATTTTGAAGAAGTTGAAGGAATTCATGCGAGGGGCGACTGGGATTTATCACAGCATAGTAAATTTTCTGGTATTGATTTGAATTATTACGATGATGAAAAAAAAGAAAAATTTATTCCACATATTGTTGAAACATCTGTTGGACTTGGAAGAATAATGTTAATGTTTTTAGATAATGCTTATACTGAAGATAATCTTGGCGGAGAAAAAAGATTATTTTTAAAATTGCCAAAACATTTAGCGCCAATAAAAATTGCTGTGTTTCCGCTTTTGAAAAATAAACCAGCCCTTGTAGAAAAAGCAAAAGAAATATATCAAATTTTAAAAAAAGATTTTTTATGCGAATTTGATGATAATGGAAATATAGGAAAACGATATAGAAGACAAGATGAAATTGGAACTCCCTATTGCATTACGGTAGATTTTGAAACTATAGAAAAAGATAATATGGTTACAGTGAGAGATAGAGATACAGGAAATCAAGAAAGAATAAAAATTGAGGAATTAAAAAATTTTTTTGAAAATTATTTAACAAGATAAAAAATAAAGTAAAAAAAAATATACTTGGATATACGACAAGTATATCCAAGTAATTAAATTTAAAAAAGTTTTAAAGATATAAAGATAACCTCTTCTTTTTAAATATTCCTCGACGGCCTCCCCCCCACCCCGAGTATCTTTTGAATGAGATAAATGATCTAAGTGAAGCGCGTTTTTTGCTTTTTCTTGTGCTTCACGATTTAAACGATCGGCGGTGTTGTGCAACCGCCAATCTTTTTCAAGTTTTGTTTCTTTTTCTCTCATTTTATTCTTATTCCTCCTTTTACTTTTACAGATATCTACTTTTAACATACACCCTCTTTATAATTTATTTTTTTTATCTAGTCGCTTTCATTAATTAATTAATGAGAGTTAGAAGTTTTTTTAATAAATAAATTATCTATAAAAATTATTGCTTAAAAAAATAAAAGGGTTTTCGGCTCCGCCGAAAACCCTTTTATTTTTTATTTTTTTTGTTTATTAAGTTTTTTTAAAATAAAAATGTTTACGGAAGCGAACACGTTCGCTTCCGTAGACATTTTTATTTTTATTTTTTATATTTACAAATTACATTTACAAATTATTAAAAAAAAATTAAAAGTGGATAAGTATTATTGTATAAATATACAATTAATTATATAATTATCAATGTAGTTTATTAATCAAGGGCTTGTTATTATTAACCTCCCTACTCAAATACTTAATTTTTATTTCTTATAAAATAAGTAAAATATCAATTTTTTTAAAGTATTTGTATAATAGACTTCTTTGCAAGCCTTTTCTGCTACAACACTCACTTTTTTAATTTATACTTCGTCAGTCTTCGTAAAAATAGTTTCAGCGTAGTTGGACTACGATTCAACAATTTTTACTTGACTTCCTCGTCTACTTAAAAATCTGAGTGTTTCGCTACGAAAATACTTGCAAAGAAGTCTAATGGTTTAATAATAAGCTTTAATCATAAAATTATGAAAAAAATATTATTTTTTATGTTGGTGTTTGTAGTGTTAAGTTTAACAACATCTTGTTTAGCAAATGCTCAAGAAGTTGTAAATAATTCAAATGTGAATACTCAAACAATGGGTTCAATAAATTTGAATACAAAAGATGTTGGTATGCTTCCAACAAGTCCTTTTTATTTTTTGAAAAATTGGGGAAGAGGAATAAATAAATTTTTTACTTTTGACTCAGTAAAAAAAGCGGGATTAGAATTGCAGGAAATTAATGAAAGAGCGGCAGAAATAAAAAAAATAGGAGAAATTGCGCCACAAAATATTAAAGTGATAAATGAAGCATCTTCCAATTATCAAAAAAGTGCTGGTCAATTAAAAAATCGTTTGGAAACTTTAAAGCAAACGAGCCAAAACCCTAATGTTGATAAGATTTTAAACAATTTAGTTGATAGTTCAATTAAACATCAGAAACTTTTTAGCGATTTAGAGAAAAAAATTGAAGCTAGTCAAGGAATTTCGGGGTCAGGGATAACAGAATTAAAGAAAAGTTTTGAAGCCAGTCGGGGAAGTATTGATGGGGCCTCAAATGTAGCTAAAAATACTTTGTATCAAATTTATACAGAACAAAAAACATCAGCTGGAAGAAATCCAACACAGGGGGCATCAGCAGGAGGAGAACCAGCTGTTGGGAATATGCCAAATCCCGCTTCCGCATATTGTCAAAAATTAAATTATAAATTAGAAATAAAAACAGATTCTGCTGATGGTCAATACGGAGTTTGTATTTTTTCTGATGGAAACGAATGTGAGGAATGGGCATTTTTTAGAGGAGAATGCGGAAAAGAATATACGAGGGAAATATTACAAAAAACATCAGCAGATCAAAATACTTCGTCAGGTAATATGAATTTAAACCAAAATACTTCAGCTAGACAAGATCCTTCTCAAAATAAAAATATAACTCCAAATACTTTAACCCCAAATACTTCGTCAGGTAATATGAATTTAAACCAAAATACTTCAGCTAGACAAGATCCTTCTCAAAATAAAAATATAACTCCATCAAAATGTCCAACACTTGTTCCGCCTTCTCCTGATTCTTGTAAGGATGGAAAATGGATAACAGAAAAAACTTCATCAGGATGTTCAATTTTTAAATGTAATGAAAATTATAATCAAGAGACAATTCCTTCTATTTCTGAAAAAGATTTAGAACAGGGTTGGTATTATGGACAAAAATCACAAAAAAAGACAAATACACCGAACAATTGGGTTTGGCGATCAGCAGGGAAAAGTTCTAGTTGGTCAGCTCCTTGGTATATAAAAAAACAAGGAATCAGTGATTGGTGTGGTAATGGAAAATGCGAAGAACCAAATGAACATGTTTTTATGTGTTATGAAGATTGCAAACCAAAACCACCAGAACCAACAAAACCAATGCTAAATTGTGGCAATGGGACTTGTCAAAAAGATGAGGGAGAAAATATCTTTTCTTGTAATAAAGATTGTATGCCCGTTTGTGGTGATAATAAGTGTTTTGAAACAGAAACTTGTTCTAGCTGTTCACAAGATTGCGGTGAATGTCCAAAAATGCTAAATTGTGGCGATGGAATTTGTCAGCAAAACGAAGGAGAAAATATTTTTTCTTGCAATAAAGATTGCAGACAATAAGTTGCAAATTTTATCTAATACTATCTTTAACTAACCTTTTCAAATAAGTCTAAAACTTATTATTCGGAAATCTTAATTATTTTAAATTACGTTGTGTTTTCTGTCATTTTTGTGCGGGCGAAAATCTGAAGTTGCTAGCAACTTCAGATTTTCGCCCGCACAAAAATGACAGAAAACACAACGTAATTTAAAATAATTAAGATTTCCGAATAATAAGTTTTAGACTTATTTGAAAAGGTTAGTTAAAGATAGTATTAGATAAAATTTGCAACTTATTGTCTGCAATCTTTATTGCAAGAAAAAATATTTTCTCCTTCGTTTTGCTGACAAATTCCATCGCCACAATTTAGCATTTTTGGACATTCACCGCAATCTTGTGAACAGCTAGAACAAGTTTCTGTTTCAAAACACTTATTATCACCACAAACGGGCATACAATCTTTATTACAAGAAAAGATATTTTCTCCCTCATCTTTTTGACAAGTCCCATTGCCACAATTTAGCATTGGTTTTGTTGGTTCTGGTGGTTTTGGTTTGCAATCTTCATAACACATAAAAACATGTTCATTTGGTTCTTCGCATTTTCCATTACCACACCAATCACTGATTCCTTGTTTTTTTATATACCAAGGAGCTGACCAACTAGAACTTTTCCCTGCTGATCGCCAAACCCAATTGTTCGGTGTATTTGTCTTTTTTTGTGATTTTTGTCCATAATACCAACCCTGTTCTAAATCTTTTTCAGAAATAGAAGGAATTGTCTCTTGATTATAATTTTCATTACATTTAAAAATTGAACATCCTGATGAAGTTTTTTCTGTTATCCATTTTCCATCCTTACAAGAATCAGGAGAAGGCGGAACAAGTGTTGGACATTTTGATGGAGTTATATTTTTATTTTGAGAAGGATCTTGTCTAGCTGAAGTATTTTGGTTTAAATTCATATTACCTGACGAAGTATTTGGGGTTAAAGTATTTGGAGTTATATTTTTATTTTGAGAAGGATCTTGTCTAGCTGAAGTATTTTGGTTTAAATTCATATTACCTGACGAAGTATTTTGATCTGCTGATGTTTTTTGTAATATTTCCCTCGTATATTCTTTTCCGCATTCTCCTCTAAAAAATGCCCATTCCTCACATTCGTTTCCATCAGAAAAAATACAAACTCCGTATTGACCATCAGCAGAATCTGTTTTTATTTCTAATTTATAATTTAATTTTTGACAATATGCGGAAGCGGGATTTGGCATATTCCCAACAGCTGGTTCTCCTCCTGCTGATGCCCCCTGTGTTGGATTTCTTCCAGCTGATGTTTTTTGTTCTGTATAAATTTGATACAAAGTATTTTTAGCTACATTTGAGGCCCCATCAATACTTCCCCGACTGGCTTCAAAACTTTTCTTTAATTCTGTTATCCCTGACCCCGAAATTCCTTGACTAGCTTCAATTTTTTTCTCTAAATCGCTAAAAAGTTTCTGATGTTTAATTGAACTATCAACTAAATTGTTTAAAATCTTATCAACATTAGGGTTTTGGCTCGTTTGCTTTAAAGTTTCCAAACGATTTTTTAATTGACCAGCACTTTTTTGATAATTGGAAGATGCTTCATTTATCACTTTAATATTTTGTGGCGCAATTTCTCCTATTTTTTTTATTTCTGCCGCTCTTTCATTAATTTCCTGCAATTCTAATCCCGCTTTTTTTACTGAGTCAAAAGTAAAAAATTTATTTATTCCTCTTCCCCAATTTTTCAAAAAATAAAAAGGACTTGTTGGAAGCATACCAACATCTTTTGTATTCAAATTTATTGAACCCATTGTTTGAGTATTCACATTTGAATTATTTACAACTTCTTGAGCATTTGCTAAACAAGATGTTGTTAAACTTAACACTACAAACACCAACATAAAAAATAATATTTTTTTCATAATTTTATGATTAAAGCTTATTATTAAACCATTAGACTTCTTTGCAAGTATTTTCGTAGCGAAACACTCAGATTTTTAAGTAGACGAGGAAGTCAAGTAAAAATTGTTGAATCGTAGTCCAACTACGCTGAAACTATTTTTACGAAGACTGACGAAGTATAAATTAAAAAAGTGAGTGTTGTAGCAGAAAAGGCTTGCAAAGAAGTCTATTATACAAATACTTTAAAAAAATTGATATTTTACTTATTTTATAAGAAATAAAAATTAAGTATTTGAGTAGGGAGGTTAATAATAACAAGCCCTTGATTAATAAACTACATTGATAATTATATAATTAATTGTATATTTATACAATAATACTTATCCACTTTTAATTTTTTTTTAATAATTTGTAAATGTAATTTGTAAATATAAAAAATAAAAATAAAAATGTCTACGGAAGCGAACGTGTTCGCTTCCGTAAACATTTTTATTTTAAAAAAACTTAATAAACAAAAAAAATAAAAAATAAAAGGGTTTTCGGCGGAGCCGAAAACCCTTTTATTTTTTTAAGCAATAATTTTTATAGATAATTTATTTATTAAAAAAACTTCTAACTCTCATTAATTAATTAATGAAAGCGACTAGATAAAAAAAATAAATTATAAAGAGGGTGTATGTTAAAAGTAGATATCTGTAAAAGTAAAAGGAGGAATAAGAATAAAATGAGAGAAAAAGAAACAAAACTTGAAAAAGATTGGCGGTTGCACAACACCGCCGATCGTTTAAATCGTGAAGCACAAGAAAAAGCAAAAAACGCGCTTCACTTAGATCATTTATCTCATTCAAAAGATACTCGGGGTGGGGGGGAGGCCGTCGAGGAATATTTAAAAAGAAGAGGTTATCTTTATATCTTTAAAACTTTTTTAAATTTAATTACTTGGATATACTTGTCGTATATCCAAGTATATTTTTTTTTACTTTATTTTTTATCTTGTTAAATAATTTTCAAAAAAATTTTTTAATTCCTCAATTTTTATTCTTTCTTGATTTCCTGTATCTCTATCTCTCACTGTAACCATATTATCTTTTTCTATAGTTTCAAAATCTACCGTAATGCAATAGGGAGTTCCAATTTCATCTTGTCTTCTATATCGTTTTCCTATATTTCCATTATCATCAAATTCGCATAAAAAATCTTTTTTTAAAATTTGATATATTTCTTTTGCTTTTTCTACAAGGGCTGGTTTATTTTTCAAAAGCGGAAACACAGCAATTTTTATTGGCGCTAAATGTTTTGGCAATTTTAAAAATAATCTTTTTTCTCCGCCAAGATTATCTTCAGTATAAGCATTATCTAAAAACATTAACATTATTCTTCCAAGTCCAACAGATGTTTCAACAATATGTGGAATAAATTTTTCTTTTTTTTCATCATCGTAATAATTCAAATCAATACCAGAAAATTTACTATGCTGTGATAAATCCCAGTCGCCCCTCGCATGAATTCCTTCAACTTCTTCAAAATTATCAAAACAAGAAAAATTATATTTTATATCATATGCGTCCGAAGCATAATGCGCTAATTTTTCATGCTTATACCAATTAAGTTTTTCCTGTGGAATTCCATTTTTAAGATACCATTTCATTCTTATCTCTTTCCATAAATTAAATTTTTCTTCCGTGTCTTTTTTATGAATAAAATATTGCATTTCCATTTGTTCAAACTCTCTTGTTCTAAAAATAAAACTCTTCGCTGAAATTTCATTTCTAAAAGCTTTTCCAATTTGAGCAATACCGAAAGGTAATTTTGGATGCAAAGAATCTATTGTATTTTTATATTGTAAATAAATTCCACCACAAGTTTCTGGTCTCAAATATACAATATTTTCTTCTTTTAATTCTTCTGTTGGCGAACCAAAATTAGATTTTACCATTAAAGAAAATTTTTTTGCCGATGTAATATCTGAAAGTCCACAATTTGAACATATAACTTTTTTCTCTTTTTTTAATTTTTCAAGTTCATTATTTATAAAATCAATAGGCATTTTATCAGCAATAATTCCAAAATTTTCAAGAAGATTATCCGCTCGCATTCTATTATGACATTTTTTACATTCAATTAGTGGGTCATCAAAATTTCCTACATGACCTGAAGCGACCCAAGTTGTCGGATGCATAAAAATCGCACTATCTAAAAGAAAAACATCATTTCTTTCTTGAATCATACTTTTTTGCCAAGAGTCTCTAATATTATTTTTTAATAAAGTTCCATAATGACCATAATCATAAACTCCTCCCAAGCCACCATAAATTTCTGAACCTTGAAAAATAAAACTCCTTCTTTTGCAAAGAGAAATTATATTTTCCATTTTTTGATTTATTTCATTCAGTTTTTTATTTAATTTTTTAGACATAATAATTTAATAGTAATAGAATTTTATCAGATTTTACTTTTAATAACAAATTTAAAAAAATATTTGGTTTGAGTTTAATAAATATAAAAAAAATAAAAAATAAAAGGGTTTTCGGCGAAGCCGAAAACCCTTTTATTTTTTATTTTTTTTCGTTTTCTTTTTTTATTTATGTTTTATTGCCAATCAAATTTAAAAATTTAATTGGCAAATTATTTGCTTGTATAATTTATTACTTTTGATATTATTAAGTCAATAATTTGTTATAATAAATTATTAAATTAAATGAAATGAAAAAAGTAGTAATGTATTCAACACCAACTTGTCATTATTGCAAACTTGCCAAAGATTTTTTTGACGAATATCATATTCCTTATGAAATATTTAATGTGCAATCTAATTTAGAAAAAAGAAAAGAAATGATAGAAAAAAGCGGGCAAATGGGAGTACCAGTAATACTTATAGACGATATAATAGTTAATGGTTTTAATGAAGAAGAATTAAAAAAACTACTTAAAATAAATTAAACTATTTTTTAAAAAATTATTGCGGTTTTTTATGAACCGTATTTTATTTTTTTAAAAATTAATTTTTATAAATTAGAAATTGATAATTTAAAACTTATATTTAAATTCATTATTTTGTTAAACTTTTTGTTTTATTTGCCTTCGTAGTTCAATGGATAGAACAATTCCGTCCTAAGGTATAAATGTCGGTTCGATTCCGGCCGAGGGCACCACAATCAAACTCTCAGGAATTTTGTTTGATTAAGTATTTTCATTTTATTTGGTAGTATAATAATAAGAGTAATAACTTTATCTACTATAATACTACCAAAACTTTATTTATATGACAAGTGGAAAAACAAGTGGAAAAACAATAAGTGAAAATATAAAGAAGGTGCGAACTAAACTTGGCTTAAACCAAGATGATTTAGCTAAGAAAGCGGATATAAAATATACAACGCTTATGAAGGTCGAAAGTGGCACAGTGAATAAGCTAGGCGTTCAAATTATGGCAAAAATCGCCAAAGCGTTGGGCGTTTCGATTGAGGATTTAATAAAATAAAGCTATGAGCAAAAGCAGGTCAATAATAAATAGTTTGCCAATACAAGATTTCAATCTTGTTCTTGTTCGCTTTGGATTAGAAAAAGCGTGGTATTCAATTTTGGCTACACACTTAAATAACCTTGATAGGGCTGATTTGAAATATATTTTGAGTGAAAGTGAGTTCAAAAATATTGAAGTCCAAAACTTTGATTTTCTTGACGGTCTTTCGGTTGGTGAAATTTCTGTACTCTATGAGTATTCACTTGCTTATATGGATCGCGACAAGCGAAAGAAAGAGGGGCAATATTTTACGCCAGATGATGTTGCACAAGTCATGGCAAAGAAAACACTTACTTTTCCAAAAAATAAAATATGGATTGACCCTTGTTCCGGCATTGGCAATTTGTCTTTTTGGCTTATTAAATATCAAGAAAACCCAGAAAGCTTTTTGAAGAATAACATATACCTCATTGACCGAGATAAATTAGCTTTATTTATTGCGCGATTTATTTTAGCGGTTAATTTTCAGGAAAAAGATTTACGCTTATTTGAAAATATAAAATCTCGTTTTGTGGTTGCTGACTTTTTGATTTCTGATAACTTACCCAAACATGATTACGCAATTCTTAATCCTCCATATGTAATGGTTGAGCCGGATGTTCGATTTGAAACCAGCTCGGCGCGAGATTTATATGCTTATTTTTTGGAAAGAGTTATAAAAATTTCTACGGGTTTTGTTTCTATCACACCACAAACATTTACAAATGGACAAAAATTTAATTCGTTACGAAAACTATTATTGAATAATTTTACCGCCCTGGATGTGTATTGCTTTGATAATGTTCCCGACAACATATTTCGGGGGATAAAATTTGGCTCGAAAAATACAAATACAGCAAATAGTACACGGGCGGGCATTATTGTTGCAAAACAAGACGGCAACAAGCAAATTTTTAGGATAACGCCGTTGCTTAGGTGGCGAGTTAAAGAGAGACAAAAACTTCTTGACTCTGTAGATAGTTTTTTGACCGAAATCAAGCCAAGAGAAGATATTTTTCCAAAATTGCAAAAGGATTTGTTGCCTCTTTATGATTTTGCAAAAAAACAACAGAAAATGCTGGCTCATTTGGTGTCGCGCCACCAAACATTGTATCGGTTAATTATTCCATCTACTCCGAGATATTTTATCTCTGCTCTCAAGTGCGAAGTCGAACGTTCGTCATTTAAGACCTTATATTTTTACAGCGAAAAAGAAATGAACATCGCATATTTGTTGTTAAACAGCAGTTATATGTATTGGTGGTGGCGAGTTAATGACGGCGGAATGACAATATCAGAAAAAACCTTAATGTCATTGCCGGTTATAAATGAAATGCCGATTAGTAATAATTTACTATCTAGAATTGAATTATCAGAAAAAACAAATCGTGTATTTAAGCGAAATGCGGGTAAAGACAATGAGAATGTAAAGCACGACCCGTCCTTAATTCGGGAGATCACCGAGCGTTTATTCCCGAGTTACGCACACTCGCTTGAGTTAGTACATAATAATTCAGTAATATAATCATTATGATTTCAAAAAAACTAATAACAGAATTAGAGGACTTATTGGAAAAAATGCCAGTTGTATGGGATGGACGCAAAGCGATTTTGGAAATGCGCGATGCGGGCTATGCACACTGGAAACAAATGGAATGGATTGGATTTTATTTTCAGTTTCTTTGTGATACAAAATTGACCCCTTTGCTAAAAATACCTGGTCCTAAATATGGAAAAGTGGAATTTGATGGATTTTCAGAAATTCCATGGGATTTCAAAGCACACCCCGACAAAAATGCTAACGGACAAGAAAACAAAAGCGTTATTGTAAATGATAGATTGGCTATTGTGGCGGCAATCAAGCAGTTTGGTGGGGCGGGGCTTATTTTAGCAATCGGAGATGCTGTATTTAATGACCAAGATAGAAGTTTTCAAATCTGGCACCAAGATCTCAAGGGCGGATTATCAGATTATGAAAAAGAGCGAATTTTGCGCAAAGCACCTTCGCGTTTAAGGAAAACGGCATTTAGATTAAAAGAGATTAGACTGATTCTATTGGACGACAAAGCGGTTCAAAGCCTCGGTTCGTTTCAAGAAGGTTTTAGAAATTCAGATGGTAGCCCAAGAAACGCGAAGGTGCTTTTAGATTTAGATAACATTAAGCCAGTAAAGGTGATAAGATTTTAGTAAGCCCGCCGAAAAAACCTTTTGCCGAAGCGAGGACGACTCGGCAGGGTTTGGGGGGAGGAATGCCGAGCCGTCCGAGCGAAGTCCGCAGGGCCCCGCCGCCTTGCTTCTCAAAGCAAGACACCACAGAAAAGTTTTGTTTTCCTTTTAGAAGAAATCCGGTGTGCGCAAATCAGAAAATGCGAACAAAACTTTTCTGTAGTGTGGCGAGCGATAGCGAGTGGCGGCGGGGAGGGTCAGTTTCGCTCAAAATGGGTTCGTGCAAAGTTTAGAATTGAGCACCAAAAAAAGTTAGAAAGTTTGTAAAGTTATAAAAAACATTTGACAATAACATTTAACAAACTTAAATTATAATAATAAGAATAATTAAAAGGGTTTTTGCGAAGCAAAAACCCTTTTAATTTATATTACTTTTTTTATACACAAATTATAAACTTTTTTTAAATTATTTTTTTGTATTTATTTCTATTATAGTATATAATTGGACTGCAAGTAAGCTTTAAGATTACTTGCAGTAAATATATGGACAATAAACCAACAAAAGGTCAATATATTGAGATTTTGTTAAGATCTCCCAAAACTATCTTTTCTACCAAAGACATTGTTTTGTTATGGGGTGAAGAAGGAAAAATCAATGTTCGTGTGAGATTGAGCAATTATGTAAAAAGAGGAAAATTGATCAGAGTCCATCGTGGCATTTATGCCAAAGATAAAAACTATGATCGTTTTGAATTGGCTACTCGAATCTACACGCCCTCATATATCAGTTTTGAAACGGTATTAACTCGGACCGGAATAAATTTCCAATATTACGGGAATATTTTTGTTGCGTCTTATGTTACCAGAGAAATTGAAGTCAGTGGACAAAAAATATCTTTTATCAGAATGAAAGATTATGTTTTGAGCAATACAATCGGGATTGAACATACAAACGATATTTCTACTGCGACAAAAGAGCGAGCGTTTTTGGACCGAATATATATCAGCAAGGATTATCACTTCGATTACTTGGATATTTTAGATTGGGACAAAGTTTTTGAAATTTTGCCGATATACCGCAATAAAAGAATGGATAAAAAAGTACAAGAATATTTTAAACATTACAAAGATAATAAATTAGATAAAACCATATGACATTAGACTATCCAAAACATAAAAATATCTTATTGCAAATCTTAAAAGATATTTTTTCTGATACCTCATTATCTCCCTATTTGGGATTTAAGGGTGGCACAGCTACTTTAATGTTTTATAATATAACCCGTAATTCAGTTGATATTGATCTTGACCTTTTAGACGAAAACAAAAAACAAGAAGTATTCGAAAAAATCCAAAAAATAGCTATGAATTATGGCAAAATTATTGATTCAAGAATTAAACGATTCAATCTCGTTACAGTTATTTCATATGATTTGAAATCTCAAAATATTAAGATTGAAGTTAACCGTCGGGATTTCGGTTCTAAATATGAATTGAAAACATTGCTTGGCATCTCAATGCAGGTAATGGTCAAAGAGGATATGTTTGCCAACAAATTAATGGCGATGTACGAGCGGATCGGCAAAACGAGTCGTGATGTTTATGACGTATACTTTTTTACCAAGAATAATTGGCCGATAAACAGAAAGTTAGTTGAGAATCGTGCCCAGATGCCGTTCAAAGATATTTTGGTTAAATGTGCAGAGCTTTTGGAAAAAATGGATAATCGCCATATTCTTGATGGTCTTGGAGAGATGCTAACTGAATCGCAGAAAGACTGGGCTCGAGCAAAGTTGCGAACCGAGACAATATTTTTATTAAAAGCTTGGTTAGAAAGCGAAAAATAAAACTATATGCAAAAAGAAGCCAAAGCTCGAATCAAAATAAATAACATACTCCAAGAATTTGGCTAGAGATTTTTTGATGATGAAAAAGGCCACACTAATATTGTTTTAGAGAATAATATAAAGCTCACTAAAAAAGCAGTTGACGATCTTGGTGCGAGAAGTGCGACGGTCAGTTCTGTTTTTTTTTGTTGCCCTTTGGGCTTTGGCGGGCAGACAAAAAAAGTTCGGATTTCGTCAAACAAACGCACTAAAAAGTTAGAGAGTTTGTAAACCCCCACACCAATTATTTTTTAAATAAAAAATAATTGGTGTGGGGGTAAAGTTATAAAAAATATTTGACAATAACATTTAACAAATTTAAATAATAATAAGAATAATTAAAAGGGTTTTTGCGAAGCAAAAACCCTTTTGATTTGTATTATTTGTTATACACAAATTATAAACTTTTTTTAAATTATTTTGCTTGACTTTAATTTGCTTTCCTATATACTTTTTCTTACACAAATATGTTGAATAAAAATCAATTTTTAAAGCGGAGAAAAAAATAGAATCAGCAGTTTTTATTGTTGTCTCTATAGTCCGCTTAAAGGCGGTTTTTTTGTAGAAAGATTGAAATTTGAAAAATAAGATTAAGATTTATTTTTTTTATTTTTTATAAAAAAATTTAAAATTTATATCTTCATTCTGTCGCAATTTACCAATTCTTCAATAAGAATGAATAGGGTCTTTTAATTGTAGACAGACAGATTAGTCGTTTGTACTTCATTATGTTTGATAAATTAAAATTATAAATTATTAAAAAATTAAAAAGTTTAAATTTTTGCGAAACAAAAACTTAAATAAAAAATTTTAGTTTTTATTTTTAATTTTAGTAAAATTGAATATAGCGAAGTACAAACGACATTTTGTTATATAAAATTAATTTTATATAACAGATTAAAACAACCGACACAAAGCACTGATCACAAAACACGCAGAAATAACACAGAAAGTCGCAGAATAAATTCATAAACAATTTTTGTATTTGTATTTTTCTGCGTAGTCTGCATTTAGTCTGCGTAAGTCTGTGGTCAATACTTTTGTGTTGACAGATTGTGGTTTTTAAATTTCCTAATAGGAAATTTAAGGGCGTATGGTGGATGCCTTGACTCTAATAAGCGATGAAGGACGTAGTAAAGCTGCGATAAGCTTCGGGGAGGTGCTCAGCAACCTTTGATCCGGAGATTTCCGAATGGGGAAACCCATCCAATTTTATTGGATATCTTGTACTTGATATAAGATGCATACCCAGGGAAGTAAAACATTTCAGTACCTGGAGGAATAGAAAAAAATGTCGCGTAGGCGATAACATTTCCTTAGTAGCGGCGAGCGAAAAGGAAACAGCCCAAACCGATCACAAATTTTGTATATAAGAATATTTGTATATAAAATTTGTGATCGGGGTTGTAAGATGATAATGTCATTTATTTATAAATGAAAAAAGTTACAAAATATTTTGTTAGCAGAATCTGCTGGGAAGCAGAACCCTAGGGGGTAATAGTCCTGTATGCGAAAATAAAATATCTTTTTTGTTATTATTCTTGAGTACCTCAGGACACGAAAAGCTTGAGGGAATCTACCAGAACTAACTGGTAAGGCTAAATATTATTAGAGATCGATAGTGAACTAGTACCGTGAGGGAAAGGTGAAAAGCAGCCCGGTGAGGGCAGTGAAATAGACCTGAAACCATATGCCTACAAGGAGTCGGAGCTGTTGTTCCTCTTTGTGTTTGGAACGACCGCAGAATATACAGAATAAACGTAGAAGTTGTAGAAAAATTCAGAATATAAAAATTATTTTTGTATTTTTCTGCGACTTTCTGCGTTAAGTCTGCGTAAGTCTGCGGTCGCTCGAGCATAGCGAGGAGCGACAGTCACGGCGTGCCTATTGAAGAATGAGCCAACGAGTTGATGTGTGAAGCAGGTTAAGCCCTTTATCGGGTGAAGCCATAGGGAAACCGAGTATTAATAGTGCGAAATGTCGTTCCTCTTTGTGTTTGGAATGACCGCAGAATACGCAGAATAAACGCAGAAGTTGCAGAAAAATTCAGAATACAAAAATTGTATTTTGTATTTTTTCTGCGACTGTCCGCGTCAAGTCTGCATCTGTCTGCGGTCGCTCGAGCATAGCGAGGAGCGACAACGTTTTACACATCAGACCCGAAACCAGAGCGAGCTTATCTTGAGCAGGATGAACCTTCATGAAAGTGAAGGGGAGGTCCGAACCGTTTAGCCGTTGCAATACTATCGGATGACTTGAGATACGAAGTGAAAAGCTAATCGAGCCTGGTAATAGCTGGTTCTCTCCGAAATAGCTTTAGGGCTAGCGTCTAATTTACCTTCTGGGGGTAGAGCACTGGAAGGTCTTGATAGGTAGAAATATCGCAAGACCTATCAAACTCCGAATACCAGAAATAAATTATTAGGCAGTTAGACTGTGGGGGCTAAGCTCCATGGTCAAAAGGGAAACAGCCCGCATCTAAATTTAAGGTCCCAAAATCTATGTTAAGTACACTTAAGGTGGTAATTTTTCTCAGACAGTAAGGAGGTTGGCTTAGAGGCAGCCATCCTTTAAAGATAGCGTAACAGCTC